>NZ_CP062231.1:5307500-5607500 GCF_024707525.1 Rhizobium sp. TH2
AAGTCCGGCCTTAGCGGGTGATAGCCCCGTACATGTAGAACACTCATTGTCCTTGAGTAGGGCGGGACACGTGAAATCCTGTCTGAACATGGGGAGACCACTCTCCAAGCCTAAGTACTCGTGCATGACCGATAGCGAACAAGTACCGTGAGGGAAAGGTGAAAAGCACCCCGACAAGGGGAGTGAAATAGAACCTGAAACCGGTTGCCTACAAACAGTGGAAGCCCGCAAGGGTGACTGCGTACCTTTTGTATAATGGGTCAACGACTTAGTGTAACAAGCAAGCTTAAGCCGGTAGGTGTAGGCGCAGCGAAAGCGAGTGTTAATAGCGCGATTTAGTTTGTTGCATTAGACCCGAAACCAGGTGATCTAGCCATGAGCAGGTTGAAGGTTGGGTAACACCAACTGGAGGACCGAACCCGCATCTGTTGCAATAGATTGGGATGACTTGTGGTTAGGGGTGAAAGGCCAATCAAACCTGGAGATAGCTGGTTCTCCGCGAAATCTATTTAGGTAGAGCGTCGATCGAATACCCCCGGGGGTAGAGCACTGGATGGGCTATGGGGACTCACCGTCTTACTGATCCTAACCAAACTCCGAATACCGGGGAGTACTAATCGGCAGACACACGGCGGGTGCTAACGTCCGTCGTGAAAAGGGCAACAACCCTAACCTCCAGCTAAGGTCCCCAAGTCATGGCTAAGTGGGAAAGGATGTGAGACTCCCAAAACAACCAGGATGTTGGCTTAGAAGCAGCCATCATTTAAAGAAAGCGTAACAGCTCACTGGTCTAATTAAGGGGTTTTGCGCCGAAAATGTAACGGGGCTAAAGCCATGCACCGAAGCTGAGGATGTGCACGCAAGTGTACGTGGTAGCGGAGCGTTCCGTAAGCCTGTGAAGGAGGACCCGTGAGGGCCTCTGGAGGTATCGGAAGTGCGAATGTTGACATGAGTAACGATAAAGGGAGTGAGAGACTCCCTCGCCGAAAGACCAAGGGTTCCTGCTTAAAGTTAATCTGAGCAGGGTTAGCCGGCCCCTAAGGCGAGGCAGAAATGCGTAGTCGATGGGAACCACGTTAATATTCGTGGGCCTGGTGGTAGTGACGGATTGCGTAACTTGTTCAGTCTTATTGGATTGATTGGGCAGGGAAGCGGTTCCAGGAAATAGCTCCACCGTATAGACCGTACCCGAAACCGACACAGGTGGTCAGGTAGAGCATACCAAGGCGCTTGAGAGAACTATGTTGAAGGAACTCGGCAAATTGCACGCGTAACTTCGGAAGAAGCGTGACCCTATTGTACGCAAGTGCAGTAGGGTGGCACAGACCAGGGGGTAGCGACTGTTTATCAAAAACACAGGGCTCTGCGAAGTAGCAATACGACGTATAGGGTCTGACGCCTGCCCGGTGCTGGAAGGTTAAGAGGAGAGGTGCAAGCTTTGAATCGAAGCCCCAGTAAACGGCGGCCGTAACTATAACGGTCCTAAGGTAGCGAAATTCCTTGTCGGGTAAGTTCCGACCTGCACGAATGGCGTAACGACTTCCCCGCTGTCTCCAACATAGACTCAGTGAAATTGAATTCCCCGTGAAGATGCGGGGTTCCTGCGGTCAGACGGAAAGACCCCGTGCACCTTTACTATAGCTTTACACTGGCATTCGCCAAGGCATGTGTAGGATAGGTGGTAGGCTTTGAAGCGAGGGCGCCAGCTCTCGTGGAGCCATCCTTGAAATACCACCCTTATCTTCGTGGATGTCTAACCGCGGTCCGTCATCCGGGTCCGGGACAGTGTATGGTGGGTAGTTTGACTGGGGCGGTCGCCTCCGAAAGAGTAACGGAGGCGCGCGATGGTGGGCTCAGAACGGTCGGAAATCGTTCGTCGAGTGCAATGGCATAAGCCCGCCTGACTGCGAGACTGACAAGTCGAGCAGAGACGAAAGTCGGTCATAGTGATCCGGTGGTCCCGCGTGGAAGGGCCATCGCTCAACGGATAAAAGGTACGCCGGGGATAACAGGCTGATGACCCCCAAGAGTCCATATCGACGGGGTTGTTTGGCACCTCGATGTCGACTCATCGCATCCTGGGGCTGGAGCAGGTCCCAAGGGTATGGCTGTTCGCCATTTAAAGCGGTACGTGAGTTGGGTTCAGAACGTCGTGAGACAGTTCGGTCCCTATCTGCCGTGGGTGTAGGAATATTGACAGGATCTGTCCCTAGTACGAGAGGACCGGGATGGACGTATCTCTGGTGGATCTGTTGTCCTGCCAAGGGCATAGCAGAGTAGCTATATACGGAATGGATAACCGCTGAAGGCATCTAAGCGGGAAACCAACCTGAAAACGAGTGTTCCCTGAGAGCCGTGGAAGACGACCACGTTGATAGGACGGGTGTGGAAGCATGGCAACATGTGAAGCTTACCGTTACTAATAGCTCGATAGACTTCATCGTTCTCATTGATAATGTTCATCTTCCGGCGAAGGCTTTGCCTTCTCCGGTGAACATCATCTGCTTTCTTTGTCCTGACGCGCGAAAGAGCGCTCCGGACGGGCTCCGCCACACGCGTGGCGACGGCCTACCGGCCTGTATGGGTAATTCCATCGCAGGCTGTTGAGAAACATTGTGAAAACACTGCATTCATTCAAATAAACAAAGAGATGATGCGGAGCTTTATCAAGCCCGCGATCTCGCCAGCTTCTCATGATTAGCTTTGCGCTTTGCCGACCTGGTGGTTCTGGCGGGGTGGCCGCACCCGTTCCCATTCCGAACACGGCCGTGAAACGCCCCAGCGCCGATGGTACTTTGTCTTAAGGCACGGGAGAGTAGGTCGCTGCCAGGTCTGCAAAACGCAAAACTAATCATTCTCAGCAAACGATCACAACCGGCAACGACCGGACATACTACGGGCCGCCCTCAAAGCGGCCCATTGTCGTTGTAAGATCATAGATAAGCCGGACCCAATGTCCGAAGACTTACGCGGGGTGGAGCAGCCCCCGCCGACCCGCAGAAGCCAAAGACTTCGAGGACCGGCAAAACAAAGAAGACCGGGCAATGCTCGGCAGCTCAAAATTACGCGGGGTGGAGCAGCCCGGTAGCTCGTCAGGCTCATAACCTGAAGGCCGCAGGTTCAAATCCTGCCCCCGCAACCAAATCAAAGCCGTCACAGAAATGTGGCGGCTTTTTTGTTGCCGAAACGGGCGCGGGCTTAGCGCACTCGCCAGCTTCAGAAAGAAGACATCAAGCTCCCCCGCGAGGCTCTCAAATCCCGGATCCATCGAGCTCTGGGGCGTCTTTGCCCTCCCAGGGCGAGGGAAATGAGGTGCGAGCCAGGTTGGCTGAAGGCATCGGCATCCAGCACTTCAATTCCGGCTCCGCGTATTCAACAATGCGACCCGGCGAGGAATCCGAGGAGCGCCATCCTTCTCCGCCGAACTGATCACCATTCGACCAATAGGCGAGATCGACTTCCGCTGGCCCCTGCTCGGACTGGCGGATCGTTACGAGGATGCGATTGCCGTCTTTCGGTGCGCCTGACATATGTCGCCAGAGTTCTGGTTCGTCCATTATTCCCTCCTGTCCGCCCGCGGCTTGGAGTGTCGCCTTGCGAACAAGAACGGTCAACCCAAACTTTGCAAAGTAAGGTCATCGCACCAGCCGATTTGAACGACGGGGGTCTGAAGTTCGGCTCTCAACACCGTCGCGGGTCAGCCTTCTGACCGGCCCCTGCCAGCTGAACCACCGGCGGCAGGTCGGCGAACCAGGAGTGCCAATGACCCTATCTAAAGAATGAATTTGAGCACCCGGGAGGCATAACTAAGATCAGAACGAACCTAATCGGCAATGAAACAAACAAAATCGAAAGAATACCATGGGTGAGGAGAGCTCCAACGTAACCGCGTCGGAATGGGTCATGGCAGTGGAGGCCGGGGCGCTCGCATTGGAGGATGCGATGCGGTTCAATCACAATGGACAGTGCATTGCCGTCTATAATCTGTCCGGAACGTTTTTTGCCACCGCGGGAATCTGCACGCACGAGCATGCCTTCATGTCCGAGGGATATATCGACGGCGAGACCATCGAATGTCCGCTGCATCAGGGGCTGTTCAACATACGCACGGGTGCCGCGCTTTCGCCGCCCGTCACGAAGAATCTGAAAACTTTCAAGACCAAGGTCGAGAATGGGCAGGTGTACGTGCTGGTCGAGTGACCGGCCGTACGGAGGAATGCTGGCGCGCCCGGAGGAGCGGCGCGATCAGATGGGACAATATCGTCCAGTTTAGGGAGGAAACCATGTTGAGAATTACACGGCGCGCCGTCATTGGCGGCGCAATGAGCCTCGTTGCATTTGCGGCTGCCCAGGGCTGTCTGACCGTTCAGGCACATGCCGAGGGCGTTCATGATGTGCTGAATGGCCTGATCGCATCCTATTCGAAGAGTGCGCAGGAGGGCATCTCCAACAAAAGTGTCGGTGAACTGTTCGAAAAAGACGGATTCCGCGACTATCTCGATGCCTATCCGGTCGGCGGACTGGCCGAGGGCTTCGTATGGAAGCCGGGCATGGGCGCGACGTTCACCGGTCCTTACAGCAAGCTCGAGATCAAGGCACCGTTCACCGACTACATTCCGCTGCCCGAAGGGGCGGTGCTCGATCCCAAGAAGACCTACAAGATCGGCTTCGTCTTCCATGGCTTCAACCATCCCTGGCTGATCAGCCTCGCCGATACCGCCGCGTGGGAGGCTGCCCGCCATCCGAACATCCAGATCGAGGTCATCGACGCTGAGTTCGACGACAACAAGATGGGACAGGTCATCGATACCTGGGTCGCCAAGCAATATGATGGCATCGTGCTCTGGCCGTCGCGCGAAGCGCCGATGGGCCCGCCGGTCGATCGCGCGATCGACGCCGGTATTCCGGTCGTCAGCGTCGACCGCCGCACCTCGTCCGAGAAGATCAGTTCCGAAGTCCTCGGCAATTTCTACGCCAACGGACTGCAGGAAGGTCTCTATCTCAAGGAAGTGATGAAGGAGGGCAATATCGTCCTCAACCGCAAGGATCTCGGCAGCACCGCCGACTCGATCCGCACCGGTGCCTTCCTCGAAGCGATCGGCAATGTCGATGGCTTCAACATCCAGGGCAACTATCACACCAACAGCCAGCGCACCTTGGCGTTCCAGTCGACCGCGGATGCGCTCCAGGCCTATAGCGATATCGCCGTGAGCTTCAATACAGGCGGCGAGGAAGCGATGGGCGCACTCGATGCTATTCGTGAGGCAAAGCGCCTGAATTCAGCGCCGGGCAGCAAGAAGATCGTGATCCTCGCCAACGACGACGCGAAGGAAGTCCTGAAGGAGATCATCGACGGGAATATCGACATGGTGTCGCCCTATACGCCGCTGATCGGCGATATCGGCATCCGCGCGGTCATCAAGCATATCGGTGCCAAGGAAGGTCTCAACGAGGCTCCGCCGAAACTCATCATGACCCCGAACCTGCCGATGATCACCAAGACCAAGATGACCATCGAAGGCGTCGAGACCATGACGCCGGACGAGTGGCCCTATGCCTATGGTCCGGCCGTCAACTAAAGGGACAGAGTTCCCACGAAGCGCGCCGCAGCCTGTTCACCGGCTGCGGCGCTAGACCATAAGTTATTCCGGCGGACCCGTCACATGACCATCATCGAAGAGAAGCCTTCGTTCAAAACAGCCGGGTGGCAGGCGCAGACGCGATTTCTGCCCGAGATCGGCGATCTCAGCCGTGTCGCGGTACTGATCGCGCTGGTCGCCGCGGGCCAGGTTCTCTATCCCGGCTTCCTGTCGTCGGAGAACCTTCGCGTCATCTTCACCGCCGTGGCCGGAATAGGCATCCTCGCCTTCGGCATGACGATGGTCGTAATAACCGGCGAGATCGACCTCTCCGTGGCCGGTGTCGCTGTGCTCTCAACCGTTATCGGCGGGCTGTTGCTGCCTACCGGATCGCCGGTGCTGATCCTCGGAGCAACCTTGCTATGCGGGCTCTGTCTTGGGATCGCCAATGGCGTACTCGTGGCGAAAGTCGGCATTTCCTCGCTGATCTCGACGCTCGCGATGCTGGGCATTGCAGGTGCCCTTGCAAACATCTTCTCCGCCGGCCAGGCGACCTATCCGGAAAAGATCGCGGAATATATGTGGTTCGGACGCGGCGCCCTTCTCGGTGTGCCGGTGCCGATCATCCTGCTGGCGGTTCTGGCGCTCATCTGCGTTTTCATCACGAGAAGCTCGACCTTCGGGCGCAAGCTCTACGCCACGGGCGGCAATGCGCGCGCCGCACTTTTGTCCGGCATCCGGATCGACCGCGTGAAGATCGCGGTCTTCGCATTCTGCGGCCTCTGCGCCGCACTCACCGGCCTCATCGAGAGCGCCCGGCTCGGCTATATCAATCCCGCCGCCTTTCCGGGCCTGGAGCTCAAGGTACTGGCGGTGACGGTGCTTGGCGGCGCCGCACTTGCCGGCGGCACCGGCTCGGTGTTCGGCACGCTCACCGCAACCCTGATCATCGGTGTGATCAACAACCTGCTCAACCAGATGGGCGTCAGCTTCTACATGCAGCAGGTCGTCACCGCGCTCGTCATCCTCGTCGTCGTCATGCCGGGCATGAAGAACCGGAGGTTCGTGAAATGATCATCGCCGAAACCACGCCTGTGCCGGCCGTTCGACCGCCCTGGGTCGGAAACGTCGCCAAAGAACCGATCCTGTGGATCATCCTGGCGATCCTGATTGTTGGGGCCGCGACATCGCCTCACTATCTCTCGGCGCTCAACATCCAGAATCTGCTGCGCAACGCAGCCCTCGTCGGATTGCTCGCCAGCGGCATGGCCGTCGTCCTGATCACCGGCAGGATCGACCTCTCGGTGGCCGCCAACATGGTCTTCTCGATCATCATCGGCGTCGTCATCACCGCCTGGCTCGGCCGCGAACTGGGCCTGAGGTGGATTGTCAAGGGCAACACATTCGCGGGCTCGCCGCTGCCTTTCATCGCCATCTCGCTACTGACCGGGATCGCCGTCGGTGTCATCAACGGGATCGGTGTCGCCTATTTCAAGGTGGCGTCCTTCATCATGACGCTGGTGTCGCTGACGGCCTTGCGCGGCCTGAGCTATCTAGCCACCAACGGGGCACCCTTCTATCTGAAGGGCGCATTCTTCAATTGGCTGAGCGACGCGCTCTGGCTTGGCATACCGGTCAGCTTCGTGCTGCTCTTGTTCCTCGTATCGCTCGCACAGAGTTTTCTTTCCAGAACCGTGGCGGGCAACCGGCTCTACGCGATCGGCGGCAACGAGACTGCCACTCTCTATTCCGGTATCAAGACCAACAGGTATATCGTCGCGGCATTCGCGCTGAGCGGGCTATTCGCGACGATGGGGGGATTGGTTTTTACCGCCCGGCTCAAATCCGTCGAGGCGGCGCTGGCGCAAGGCTATGAGCTGACGGCGATCGCCATCGCCGTCATCGGAGGCGTGGCGCTTGCCGGAGGGACCGGATCTCTGTGGCGTGTGCTTCTGGCGGCGGTCGCCTTCTCGGCGGGGCTGAACCTGCTCGCCATGTGGGGCGTCCCGACCTGGTATCAGAATCTCACGATCGGAGCCGTGCTGATCCTCGCCGTGAGCCTGAGCCGCTTTCAACGCAAGACGTAATCACTCAATCGACTGGCATGGGGAGGAACTCGCTTGGCTGGACATCTTACAATCGGAATCGATATCGGGACCACGAATGTGAAAGCCTGCGTGCTCGACACGCAGACCGGAAAGATCATGGCGTTCGGATCGCAGGAGCACCCGCTCTTTCATCCACGGCCGGGCTGGGCGGAGCAGGAGGCCGACAATTATTGGCAGGCTGTTACCTCCTCGATCCGGCAATGTCTCGAACAGGGCAATTTCGCCGACCAGATCGCCGGCGTTGCGATTTCGGGCCTCGTCGGCGTCACGCTTCCCGTCAACGACAAGGGCAAGCCGCTCCGCCCGGCGATGATCTGGATGGATTCACGTTCCGAGGAAGAATGCACGGATATCCGCAACACGATCGGCGAGAAGGAGATCAACCGCAACAACGGCAATCGTGTCGCGCCGTGGTTCATCGATCCCAAGGCGCTGTGGATCGCCAAGCATGAGCCGCATGTCTTTGCCGCAACGCATAAGTTCCTGTCGCCCGCGGGCTATTGCACCTATCGCATGTGCGGCAATTTCACGATGAACACGGGCGATGCCGGCCTCGCCTATGCCTACGAATACCAGAAGGAAGCCTGGAGCCCGGCGGTCGCCAACGCGATCGGCATTCCGATCGAGAAGTTCCCCAGGCTTTACAGATCGCACGAGGTCGTCGGCGAGATCACCACCAAGGCGGCCGAGGAGACCGGTCTGCGCCCTGGCACGATCGTCGCGGCCGGCGGCACGGACATCAGTTCCGCCGCCCTCGGCGTCGGCGTCACCAAGGCTGGCGAAGCCTTCTATTCCATGGGCACGGGATCGAATCTCGGGATCATGATCCCGACCGAGCAGGTGCTGGAAGAATACCGCATCCTGAAATGGCCGCATGTCCTGCCGGGTCTGACCATGTTCGACGCACCCATGGCGTTTACGGGCGCTTCGCTCAAGTGGTTCCGCGATCAGTTCGGTGACTCCGAATTCCGTCTTGCCGAGCGCATGGGCCAGAATGTGTTCGATCTCTTCACCGAGCAGGCAAAGCACGTGCCGGCTTGCTCGAACGGCCTGCTCTATCTGCCCTATCTCGGCAATTCGCTGGCGCCCAACTGGAATAGCAACGCGACCGGCGTCTTCTTCGGCGTGCAGCCGACGACCACGCGTGCGACGATGATTCGTTCGCTGATCGAGGGCGTGGCGTTCGACCTGCTCTCCAACTTCCGCATCGCGGAAGAGGCCGGCGCCAGGATCGACACGCTCGTCCTCAATGGTGGCCCGACCAAGAGCCGGTTCTGGAACCAGATCACCGCAAATGTCGTCAACCGGCCGCTCAAGGTTCCCGATATCGGCGAGGCGGCCCCGATCGGGGACGCGGTGCTCGCAGCCGTCGCGGCCGGGATCTATCCCGATCCGGTCACGCCGCTCGCCGACATCATCCGGATCAAGGAGACGATCGACCCCGACCCCGCCGCCAACCGCCGCTATGTGGATTTCTTCGAGGAATGGCGGGCGATCTATCAGAGCCTCATGCCATCGATGGACCGGCATCGGGGCCTGCTCGAAAAATACTCGGTGAATTGAGGGCGCCATGGAAAACCAGACGCCGCTCCTCGAACTTCGCAATATCAGCAAGACCTTTCCCGGAGTCCGGGCTCTCGCCGATGTGTCCTTCGATTTGAAGGCCGGTGAAGTTCACGCACTTGTCGGTGAGAACGGCGCGGGCAAATCGACGCTGCTCTCCTGCATGAACGGTCTGCAACAGCCCAACGAGGGCCATATCCTGATCGGCGGCGAGCAGGTGACACTTGCCACGCCGACGATCGCGATCGAGCACCGGCTGGCGATGGTGCACCAGGAACTCGTGCTCTGCCCCAATCTCAGCGTGGCACAGAACATGTTCCTGGGCCGCGAGCCGAGAAGCAGTTTCGGCCGGATCGATCGGGCGACGATGAACCGCAAGGCGAGCGAGTTGCTCGAAACCATCGGCGTGCGCATCGACCCCAACCGGGAACTCAGGACGCTCAGTCTCAACGAACAGCAGATCGTCGAAATCTGCCGCGCACTGGCCACCGATCCGAAAGTGATCGTTCTCGACGAACCGACCGCATCGCTGAACGACGACCAGGTCGCCCACCTGCTCAGTGTGGTGAAGATGCTGAAATCCAAAGGGCTCGGGATCGTCTATGTTTCCCATCGCCTCAACGAGGTGCTCGAGATCTCCGACCGCATCACCGTGCTCAGGGATGGCAGGGTCGTGACGACGCTTGACGCGACCGGTGTGACCGAGCCGCTGCTCGTGTCTCACATGGTCGGAAAGGCGAAGGCCGATCTGCAAAGCGTCTATCGCCCTCGTGCTCAGGGCGAAGTCAGGCTCAAGGTCGATCGGCTCGCCAAAACGGGGAAGTTCAGGGAAATTTCCTTCGAGCTCAGGAAAGGCGAGATACTGGGTGTCGCCGGTTTGCTCGGCTGCAATCGCGAAGCCCTGGCACAGGCACTGTTCGGCGCAATCTCGACCGACGAGGGCCGGATCGTCATCGACAATTCGATGGTCAGGCTGAGATCGCCGCATGATGCCATCCGGCTGGGCGTTGCCTATATGCCGGCGGACCGCAAGCACGAAGGCCTGGTCCTCGGAATGAATGTCGCGGACAATGCGTCGATGACGATGCTCGGGGTCGTGGGCAAATGGGGAGTGCTGCGTCATGGACGGGTCCGCCGACTGGCATCGGACCTCGTCAAGCTGCTTTCGATCAAGGTCAGCACGATTGCGCAGAAGGCCTCCCAATTGTCGGGCGGCAATCAGCAGAAAATCGTCATCGGCAAATGGATAGCAAGAAAGAGCGGGATCGTCATTGCCGAGGATCCCACTCGCGGTGTGGACGTTGGCGCAAAGGCCGAGATCTGGGATGCCCTGCAGACTTTGGCAGAAGAAGGCCGGGCGCTGATCCTGATGACCACGGAGCTGCAGGAAATGCTGCACGTCTGCGACCGCATCATCGTTATGAGCCGCGGCAGGATCACCGGAGAGTTCCAACGATCCGAATTTTCGGCCGAAGCCATAACGCAGCGGTTCTTCGCGTGAGCGAAGCCGCAGTGCCGGGCGGGATTTCCTCCCCGGGGCCCGCCCGGCCCTCTCTTTTGAACATCACCTCGCGCCAGCAATGACCCTATCGGAACAATGAATTTTTCCAACGCCGGGGCAGTCGCTAGAGTTGCGACGGTCACAACTTTGAGGTGGAGAACGCCATGGAAGGCAATAATTCGGCAAGCTATGCCGGCATAGGCGGCGTCGGCAGCAACATATGGCCGCTCACCGGTCCGGAAGTCGTTTCGCGTGTCAAGCTCAAGGAATTGCGCGTGCGGACAAACGGGCCGGGACTCTATAACCTGGCGGTCCATATCCTCGCGCTGGCAGTCACCGCCTCGCTTATCTACCTCTCCTCGGGAAACCTCTGGCTGCAGATTCCCGCGATGCTGCTCTACGGCACTGTCATCGTACTGATGTTTGCGCCCTTGCACGAATGCTCGCATGGCACGGCCTTCCGGTCCCGCTGGCTCAATCATCTGGTCGGCTTTACGATCGGCGCGATCACGATGCGGCCCTTCCTCTATTTCAAGTACCGGCACGCTGCGCACCACACTTACACCCAGCATGACGAGCGTGACCCTGACATCGTGCCGTTCCCGACGAGTCTGAGGGAGTATTTCTCGATGATCCTCGGTGCCTCGTTCTGGCCCAAGCTGGTTGGCACGCTGGTTCGCGGTTCGACCGGGCGCTACACCGAGGAAGAGCAGACCTTCCTGCCGGACTCGGTCCGGGGCCAGGTCTCGCTTGAGATCAGGCTGCTCGTCTTGCTCTATATCGCCATTGCCGCCGCCTCGATCTATTTCGGCAGCATGATCGCACTCACCTATTGGTTCATCCCACGGGTGATCGGCGAACCGGTTCTGCGTGCGATCCGCATGGCCGAACATACCGGTGCCGACGAAAGCCCGGATCTGCTTGCCAATACGCGGACGACCCTGGTCAATCCGGTCCTCCGCCAGCTCTACTGGAACATGCCCTTCCACGCCGAGCATCATCTTGCCTCGTCCGTTCCCTTCCATGCACTGGGCCGCCTGCACGATCATGTCGAGCCGCATCTCAAGCATGTCAGCAAGGGCTATATCCAGGTCCATCGCGAGATCCTCGGGGAAGTCATGCGGTTACGCCGCGAGGCGAGACCTGCGGCATGAGCAGCGTGGACCTACCCATCGTGATCGTCGGCGCCGGGCACGCCGGTGGCCGCTGCGCCGAACGGCTCAGGCATTTCGGCTGGCAGGGCGGCATCATCCTCGTCGGCGACGAGCCCTGCCTTCCCTACGAGAGGCCTCCGTTGTCAAAGGCCATGCTGGTCGACAGCGTTGAGCCTCGTCCATCATTCGTGATCGATCTCGACATGCTGGCGGGATTGAACATCGAGCATATTGCCGGACAGGTCGTGCAGTCGATCGACCTCAGGAACAGGAAGGTACGGCTCGGCGACAACAGGCAGATCGGCTACGGCAAGCTGGTGCTTGCCACGGGGCTCACGCCGCGCCGGCTGCCGATGCTCGATGTGCTGGGCTCGCGCGTCTGTTATCTGCACAAGCTGGAACAGGCACGTGCGCTGCGGGGCGCGATCAAGCCGGGTGTGAAACTGCTGATCGTCGGTGCCGGCTTCATTGGTCTTGAAGTGGCTGCAAGCGCCAGCAAGCTTGGCGCCGAGGTGACGGTCATCGAGGCCGCGTCGCGACCGCTCGGGCGCGTCATGCCGGCACGGATCGCGGATCTGATCACGGCCCGCCATCGGGCTGCTGGTGTTCGCATCCTGTGCGATCAAGGCTTCGAGGAGATCATCCAGACGCTGCGGCGGATTTCCATGAGGTTGCACGGCGGCGAGATGGTTCATCCCGATCTCGTTCTCGTCGGCATCGGCGGCTCGCCGAACGATACGCTCGCCCGCTCGGCCGGATTGATGGTCGACAATGGCATCGAGGTCGATGAATATTGTCGCACCAGCGACCCACATGTCTATGCCATCGGCGACGCCGCTTCGCAGCGGAATGCGCGCTACGACCGGCGCTGGCGGCTCGAATCCTGGATGAATGCCGAGGAGATGGCGGCCAATGCGGCGAGCGCGATCTGCGGTCAACCGCCGAACGAGGCCTCCGTCCCCTATTTCTGGACCGACCAGTTCGATCACCGTTACCAGATTGCAGGACTGCTCGAGCCGGAAGCGGATGTTTACGAACAGGGCGTCGCTGGCGAAAGCGGCTATCTCGCCTGCTTTGTCGTCGACGGGATGATGCGGGGCCTCTTCGGCATCGATGCCGGCAAGGCGTTCCGCAAGGCGCGGAACCTGATGCGCAACGGCCGTGCCAGCCGCGAAGACCTGCGTGCCGCGGGCCTTGTGCCCATTCACGAAGCCGCGGCCTGAAGGGAGCTTGCGATGATCCTGTCCCCCGCAGCCATATGCGTGGCGCCCAACCAATTGCTCGAAATCGATGACGTCACGGTGGAGGGGCCGCAGGCGGGCGAGGTGCTCGTCGAGATCGTCGCGAGCGGCCTCTGTCACACCGACCTGACGGCCCTTGAGGGGATCAATGCGAGCAGCGTCTATCCGCTGATACCGGGCCACGAAGGTGCAGGCCGAGTGGTCGAGGTCGGCGCCGGCGTCGCGACGCTTGCGCGCGGCGACCACGTCATCCCGCTCTATGGTCCCGAATGCGGCGAATGCAGCATGTGCCGCTCGAAGCGTACCAATCTCTGTTGGACCATCAAGCCGACGCGTGACCACGGCGTGATGCCTGATGGTTCGTCGCGCTTCAGGCGCGGGCAGGAGCCGGTTCACCATTTCATGGGAACTTCGACGCTGTCACGCTACACGGTGGTGCCGGAAATCGCGCTCGCGAAGATCCGCAAGGATGCGCCGCTCGACAAGGTCTGCTTGTTCGGCTGCGGCGTCACCACGGGCGTCGGCGCGGCACTCACCCATATCAGGCCGGGAGACAATGTCGCGGTCTTCGGGCTCGGCGGGATTGGTGTCAACATCATTCAAGGGGCGCGGATCGCTGGCGCGGCACGCATCATCGGCATCGACATCAGCCGCAGCAAGACCGAACTCGCCCGGAGTTACGGCATGACTGACTTTCTTGTTCCGGGCGAAGATGTCCCCGATCCGGTCATCGCCATCCGCGACCTGACGGGCGGCGGCGTCGATGTTGCCTTCGAATGCACGGGCGTGCTCAAGGTCATGCGGCAGTCGCTGGACTGTTGTGTTCCGGCCTGGGGCAAGAGTGTCTTGCTTGGTGTCGAGCCGGCCGGTAGCGAACTGTCGTTCCCGCCGGTCCAGGTGCGTTACGGAAAATCGATTCTCGGCAGCTATTTCGGCGGCGTGAAAGGCCGAAGCGAATTGCCTGCGCTCATCGATCGCTTCATGGCGGGCGAGATCGACGTCGACAGGCAGATTACTCACCGACTCACGCTCGCCCAGGTCAACGAAGGCTTCGAACTCATGCGATCCGGCCGTTCGGTTCGCAGCGTCGTGATGTTCGAATAAGGCAATCAGCGTGGCACGATCCGACGAACCCGACTACGTCTTCCGCGACCGGCATCCGGAGCGCCACGATGTCTACGCCCTCTATGATCGGGAGAGCGAACGGACGCGCAGGGCAGTCAAATGTCTGCTCGATCTGCCATATGGGACACATCCCCGGATGGCATTCGACCTGTTCCCGGGCGGAAGACACGCGCCTTTGGCAATCTTTTTTCACGGCGGCTATTGGCAGAGTCTCGACAAACGGCGCTTCAGCTTCGTTGCCAATTCGCTTCTTGCAAAAGGATTTTCTGTCGCCCTTCCGAACTATCCGCTGGCACCGGAGGTGCGGCTAGAACAGATTACCGAAGCGGCGACCGCCAGCATTCCGGCGATAGTCGATGCTGTCAGCGAGCACACCGGACCGCCGTCGTCGTGGTTGACCACCGGCCATTCCGCGGGCGGCCATCTCGCGGTCTGGGCGGGCCTTCACACCCGGCCTCATCCGACTGTCTCCGCCATTCCCTTTGCCGGCATGGCACCGGTCAGCGGAATATTCGATGTCCGGCCACTGGTCGGCACCAGCCTCGATCAGGCGCTTGGCCTGACGATCCACCGTGCCGCGAGGCTGAGCCCCGTCGACTGCGACTTGCCGCCGGCCCGCTATCGCATATTGGTCGGAGCCGAGGAAACATCTGGCTTTCTCGATCAGGCTGCGGGATTTGCCAGCCGTCTGAGGTCCGCGGGCCGTGATGGGGAGTCGCGCGTCCTCGCTGGACTGAATCATTATACAATTCTAAAGGATCTTCTTTTGCCGGACTCGATCATTGCCGGCGTACTGAAGGAGATGGCTGACATGGAGGAGAAGCCGTGCCGGGAGGCGAAACGATAACAAGAAGCAAGATCACGTATGTCAATTTCAATCAGCTTCGGTCGTTCTATGCCGTGGCGCGCGAGTTGAGTTTCACCAAGGCCGCCGACTTGCTTTGTATTGGCCAGCCGACAGTGACCACGCAGGTCAAGGCGCTGGAGGAGACCTATAATCTGCAGCTCTTCGTGCGGGGGCCGAACGATCTTACCCTCACCGATGCCGGCGAGGCGTTGCTCGCGGTGGCGCGGCAGATATTCTCGCTCGAGGAGCGGGCGCATTCGTTGCTGAATACCGTTGGCAACCAGTTCGCTGGCCGGCTCCATATCGGCACGGTCGGGCCGTTTTTCGTGATGAAACAACTGTCGAAATATATCGACCGCTATCCGCTGATGCATGTGACGCTGGAAAGCGCGAATTCCGACTCCATCTACCAGAAGCTTCTCAACTACGAGGTGGATGTCGGCATCATCGGCAGCGATTATAATGATCCGCGTCTGGATCTGGTCTGTCTCGGCAAGCATGAAGTGGTTATCGCCGTGCCGGTTACACATCCGTGGGCACATCGGACGCAGCTCAACATCGAGGAACTGGACGGCCAACGGATCATCATGCGTGAAAAGGGATCGATGACCCGCCGAGCACTGGAAGAGGTGCTCGCGACAAACAACATTCGACCGAACATCGTCATGGAACTGCCGCGCGATTCCGTGCTCGAAGCGACGGCCGCCGGATTGGGACTCGGCATCGTCTCCGACTTCGAATTTTCGCGCGACGACAGGCTCCGCACACTTTCGATTGCTCAACACAGACCGTTCACGCGTTCTTTCGCGGCCTGCCTCAAGGAGCGGAGGTCGCTTCCGTCAATAGACGCATTCATGAAGATGTCGCGAGAAATGGTGGTCGAGACGGCCGAGGCGCTCTGTTCGTCATAGAGACCTTGGAGGAACCGCTTGTGCAAGGCGATTCTTGCCGGCCATCCCGATGACGCGGCGGTGGAACCGGGCAACGAGATTCGGCGTTTAGGTCGTTCCTGGGTATCTTTGGGGAATTGCTTTGGGCGCCGGCAAGACGATCCGCACGATCTACCCGGGCATCATCGTCGTTCTCCTATCGGGCTGCGCCGACCAGCAGTCGGCGCTGAACCCCGCCGGCGAGGAAGCCCAATCTGTCTATGTCCTCTTTCTCACGATGGCTGCGGGCGCCGCCATCATCTGGCTGATTGTCATCGGGCTGATGATCCATGCATTTCGCGAAGGGCGGAAGCAGCATCCACAGGAGGGCTCGCAGGCCCTGATCCTCTGGGGAGGCGCGGTATTCCCCTCCGCGGTGCTTCTGCTTCTGCTGGCTTACACGCTGTGGCTCATGCCCAATGTCAGGCCCTGGCTCGGTGGGCAGGAGGCTGCACCGCGCATAGAGATTTCAGGGGAGCAATATTGGTGGCGTATCCGCTACCGCGATTCCGAGGGCGAGTTGCTCTTCGAAACCGCCAATGAGCTGCGCCTGCCCCTCGGCGAGCCGACCACGTTCTCGCTGTTGGCCCGCGACGTCATCCATTCCTTCTGGATTCCAGCCTTGGGCGGCAAGATGGACATGATCCCGGGCCGCACCAATCAGTTGACCCTGACGCCGACGCGAGCCGGAATCTATCGCGGACCATGCGCCGAATTCTGCGGCACATCGCATGCGCTGATGTTGGTGACGGCTGTGGTGATGGAGCGCCGGGACTACGACAGATGGATCGCCGGACGGACAAGCCGCGCCACGCTGCCATCGAGCGATGGCGCCGTACTCTTCGTCAAGCACGGCTGCCCCGCCTGTCATGCAGTTGCCGGGACAGAAGCGGTGGGCCGGATTGGTCCGGATTTGACGTTTCTCGGCGAACGGGCGACGGTCGGGGCGGGCGCGCTTGAAAACACGCCCGAGAATATTGCGCGCTTTATCCGCGATCCCTCAGCCATCAAGCCCGGCGCGACGATGCCCGCCTTCGACATGCTGCCCGAAGCCGAAATCAGAACGCTTGCCGCCTGGCTCGGAGGCCTCGAATGACCATCGAGATCGCCGACGCCCTGCCGGAGAACGAGCGCCGAGAGCAGGAAGAGCGGCTGCGGGCGGTGTGGGCCAGCCCCACCGGCTGGCGCTACTGGACATCGGTCAACAATACCCAGATTGGCCTTTGGTATGGTGCTGCGGCCATGATCTTCATGCTCTTCGGCGGCGTGCTGGCGCTTCTGATGCGGGTTCAACTCGCCGTGCCAAGGAACGATTTCCTGTCGGCTGACCTCTTCAACCAGGCCTTCACGCTGCATGGCACGGTGATGATGTTCCTCTTTGCCGTGCCGATCTTCGAGGCGGTGGCGATCTTCCTCCTGCCGTCGATGCTCGGCGCCCGCGAACTGCCGTTTCCGCGCCTTTCCGCTTTCGGCTTCTGGAGTTTCGTGCTCGGCGGCGTCTTCGTCTGCGGTTCGATCTTCTTCAACGCCGCGCCGAATACCGGCTGGTTCATGTATCCGCCGCTCGCCACCGACAAGCAATATTCCGGCATCGGCGCGGATATCTGGCTGCTCGGCCTCTCCTTCATCGAGGTGGCATCCATTGCCGCGGCCGTCGAACTTATCGTCGGCATCATGAAATGCCGCGCGCCGGGCATGCGCATCAATCTGATGCCGCTCTTTGCCTGGTACCTGCTGATCGTCGCCGGCATGATCCTGTTTGCCTTTCCGCCGCTGATCGCCGGCGACATCCTGTTCGAAATGGAGCGGATGTTCGACTGGCCGTTCTTCGATGCGGCGCGCGGCGGCGATCCCCTGCTCTGGCAGCATCTCTTCTGGATCTTCGGCCACCCCGAGGTCTACATCATCTTTCTGCCGGCGATCGCATTGATGGCGATGATCGTGCCGACCTTCTCACAGCGGCCGATCGTCGGCTACACCTGGATCGTGCTGGCCGCTGTCGGCACCGGTTTCCTGAGCTTCGGGCTCTGGGTGCATCACATGTTCACCACCGGCCTGCCGCAGATCTCGCTCGCGTTTTTCTCGGCGGCATCGGAGGCCGTGGCGATCCCCACAGGCGTACAGATCTTCGTCTTCATCGCCACCATGCTGGCCGGGCGCGTGATCCTCTCCGTGCCGATGCTGTTCGGCGCAGGGGGGCTCGCGATCTTCGTTATCGGCGGCCTGACCGGCGTTATGGTCGCCCTGGTGCCCTTTGACTGGCAGGCGCACGACACCTATTTCGTCGTCGCCCATATGCACTACGTGATGATAGGCGGCGTCCTGTTTCCCGTCGTCGCCGGCCTCTATTACTATTTCCCGCTGATCAACGCGAAGCACCTTCACGAAACATGGGGCAAGGTCGCGTTCTGGCTGATGTTTGCGGGCTTCAACATCGCCTTTTTCCCGATGCACATCACTGGTCTGCGCGGCATGCCGCGACGCATCTTCACCTATCCGGAAGAGGTGGGCTGGGATTGGCTGAACCTGATCTCGACAACAGGCGCATTCATCTTCGCCAGCGGCGTCGCCATCATCGTCATCGATGTCCTCTGGCCGAAGCATCGGCGGCCGAAGAGCGAGGTCAATCCCTGGAATTCAGGCACGCTCGAATGGATCAGCGAGCCCGAGGAAAATTGGGGTGTCCGCTCAGTGCCTGTCATAAAGAGCCGCTATCCGCTGTGGGATCAGCCCAACCTGATGGAGGACATCAAAGCCGGCCGCTTCTATCTGCCCGATGCGAGGGAAGGCCAGCGCGAGACGCTCGTGACGTCGGTGCTCGACGCCGAGCCTCAACTGCTCCTCCGTGTCGCGGGCACGTCCTATCTCACCATCGTCTCGGCGCTTTCGCTCGGTGGCGTGTTCATCGCGCTCACATTCCACTGGTGGATCACCGCGATCGTCTCCGGCGTGATCACGCTCGCGGCTATCCTGCTTTGGCTCTGGAATGGCACCAACGAAATCCCCGACCACGAGGAGAAGGATGTCGGCCTCGGATTGAAGCTGCCGCTCTATGCCTCCGGTCCGGCTTCCGTGGGCTGGTGGGCAATGTTCATCACCATGGTCGGCGACGGCACCGCCTTCGGCAGCCTGCTGTTCGGCTATTTCTTTTATTGGACGATACATGACGATTTCACCGGCGGTTTGGCCGGACCGGGCATGTTCTGGCCCCTCGTGGCGCTGGTACTGTTGCTCCTGGCCTGGGCCCAGATGCTTGTCGCGCGGCGGCTGAATGCAGCGGGTGAGATCGGCTGGACCCGGCTTGTGCTCTTTGCGGCGCTCTTGCTGACCCTCGGCGGCTCGCTCGCCGGCCTTTATGGGCCATGGTCACACGGCATGGACCCGACGGCTCATGTCTATCCCGCTATTGTCTGGGTGCTGGTGCTCTGGACTGTGCTCCACGCGGCTGTCGGCGCCATCATGCAGGCCTATTGCCTCGCGCGCAGTTTCGCCGGCCGGCTGTCGGCGCGCTACGACATGGATCTCCACAATGTCGTGCTCTACTGGCACTTCATGGCCGTTACCGCCCTTTCGACCTTTGTCGTCATAGGCCTCTTTCCGGAGATGCGGTGATGCGGCTGATACCGAAGGAAATCGAATCGCTCTGGACGCTGTTCACCGCCCCGGTGGTCTGGGCGCTGCATTTCTTGGCAAGCTACGGCGCTTTCTCGGTCTATTGCGCCAAGGCAGGCGTCGCAGGATTCAGCTTCGACACATTGCGCATCGTGCTGGCAACGGTCACGATTGTCGCGCTGGCTGTCATCGTCATGGCCGCCTGGCTCGCATGGCGGCAATGGGGTTTCGGTGTCCACGATCCCCCGCACGACGAACCGACGCACCATGCGCGCACGCTTTTCCAGGGCTTTGCGACGCTGCTTCTCTCCGGCCTCAGCTTCACGGCGGTGCTCTATGGCGCACTGCCGCTGATCTTCATCGAAGGATGCCAACGATGACGAGAGCAAGCCTCGCCGCCGGTATCCTTGTACTGCTCGCCGCCTGGCTTCTGGCAGCCGGTGGTGAACGCTCTTTCGCCGTCCACATGGTCGCCCACATGGCCGTCGTCGCCATCGCTGCGCCATTGACTGCCATCGGGCTGCATGGAACGCGGCTGGATTTCTTTCCAGCACTGACATGGATCACGCCGCTCACCGCGTCGTTCATCGAACTGATCGCGGTCTGGTTTTGGCACCTGCCGCAAATTCGGCTTCTCGCCGACCAGTCACCCGTTGCCGCAAATCTGGAGCAGGCAACTTTCCTCGCCGCCGGTCTGCTCCTTTGGCTGAGCTGTCTCTCGGCGTCTCGTCTTGCCGGTGCCGGAGGACTGCTCTTCACATCCATGCACATGACGCTGCTGGGGGTCCTGTTAGCAATGTCGCCGCGACCGCTCTATGCCACGGGACAGGTGATCTGCTTCAGCGTGCCTATCAGCGCTGCGGTGGATCAGCAGGTCGGCGGTGTCGCAATGCTACTCGTCGGTGCCATCTCCTATCTCGCCGGCGGCGTCGCCCTGCTGTATCGCTTGCTCGCCGACTCCAATGAAACAGGGGAGCAGGCAGGATGACGATAGGATGGAAACACCTCGTCGCGGCACTCGCCTCCATCCTGATCGGCGGCATCGTGATCGCGTGGCTTGGCGTGATCGATATCCGCGCAAGTTCCGGCCATTGGCGCGCGACCGACTGGTTCCTGCACTTCGTGATGCGTTCTTCTGTTCGCACCTCCGCCATCGGCGTCGAAGTGCCCGATCTTGGCAATCCGGCCTACCTGCCTCTCGCCGCTGGCCATTATGAAGCCGCCTGCGCCGATTGCCACGGATCGCCGGAACGCGGCCGCTCGCCGGCCGTGCTCGCCATGCTGCCGCCGCCACCCGATCTCAAGGGCGTGGTCCGGGAATGGTCGGACGCGGAACTATTCCAGATTGTCAGACATGGCGTGCGCTATACCGGCATGCCTGCCTGGCCGACGGCGAACCGGGATGACGAGGTCTGGGCAATGGTTGCCTTCCTGCGGCGCTACCCGGAGATCGATGCTAAAGCCTACCATCGCCTTCGCGGCGCGCGGGAGCCGACGAGCGCTGCCGAACCGGACGAGCGTGTGGAAGGTTGCGACGCTTGCCATGCGTCGATGCGCTTGGACGGCAGCAGCTTGATCCCAAGGCTCAATGGTCAGTCGGAAACGTATCTCGTCGAAAGCCTGGAAGCTTTCCGAGACGGGCGGCGTTCAAGCGGCATCATGCAAACAGCGGTCGCCGCGCTGGACGACACCGACATTGCGGGACTGGCGAAAGTCTATGCTGACCGTCCGATGGAGGATCGTCGCACGGCGCAGCCGCCTGCACTCGTTGTCTCGGGAGATGCCGCCCGCAAGATCCCGGCTTGCTCGACCTGCCACGACAAGCCCGGGCTCAATCCGGCCTTTCCGAAGCTTTCCGGCTTGAGTCGAAATTACATCCGAAATCAGCTCAAGCTCTTTGTCGCTGGCGCGCGTGGCGGCACAGCTTATCGCGAACTCATGTACCGGGCAGTGCGAAGCCTGACGGAGCAGGATATCGAAGCTCTGGCCGAACATTACGGCCGATAGTCGCCTTGTCGTGAGGGAGATCAGGCAACCCTGAAGTGCTCTAGCCGTGGACTTGGCATTCCCTTGCGTGGCGTCAGGATTGGGTCGAATTGTTCGGTTTCCTCATGCGCCGCCATCGATCTCTCCTACAGATGTCGGGATGGAACGCGATGTAAATCAAAAAGTTCGACAACGCCGTGGCGCTGGTGCCAACAGCTTGTATCTTGGATGGAAGGGTGTGGGAGCCAGGAAAACCACAAGTGCAGACTTGGCTGTCAGGAACCTTCCGAACTATGTCGCCAAGATCGTGAGTATGATGAACGCGCCGAAGAGCACGAAATGGGTCATCCCTTCGATGGCGTTTGTTTCTCCATCGTTGAGATTTATCGCCGCGACGATGAGCGTAAGCGCCACCATCACGGTCTGCAGCGGCGTCATCGCCATTAGGAGAGGTTGGCCGGTGTACATCGCCAGCGCCTCCATCGCCGGCACAGTCAGGATGACAGTGGAAAGCGAAGCGCCCATCGCAATGTTGATGACGGCCTGCATGCGGTTTTTCAAAGCTGCCCTGAGAGCCGTCAGAATTTCCGGCGCCGCCGAGATCGCCGCGACAACAATGGCAACGAGGGCTGGGGAAATCCCGGTCGCCCGAATGCCGGCATTTAGAAACGTAGACATCACCTCCGCAAGGAAGCCGATAATCGCGATGCCGACGACGATCATTGCGATCGAAAAGACAAACGGTGGCGGCCGCCTCTTTCCGTCACTGTCAGCCTGTTGTTTGGCCAAGGCGTAGCTATATCGGAAGAAGCCGGAATGGCGCCCGACCTGCATGCGCACGAAGAGGGCATACAGGGTCAGCATCGCAAAGATCGTGAAGATCGAATAGAGGTGCAATCTGGCCTGCGGCACAAACTCGGGCACGATCATCGATAGGCCCATCGCCGTCATGATCATGACGCTGTAAGTGCGCCCCGAATCGTCATTGTAGGGTTGTTCGCCATGCTTCAGGCCGCCGATGAGTGCTGAAAGCCCGATGATGCCGTTGATATCGAGCATGACCGCAGCATAAATCGTATCGCGAACAAGGGTTGGCGAGTTCTCGGAACTCATGATGATCGCCAGTATGACGACCTCGATGAGGACCGCGGACAAGGTTAGGATCATCGTACCGTAGGGGTCGCCGATTCTCTGCGCCAGCGCCTCGGCGTGACGCGCCACGCGAACCGAGACCGTCACGATCGCCACAAGCAGGATCGCGAAGATCACGAAGGCAGCACCGGATCCCCCAGCAAGGAGCTTGTCCTCACTCGACAGGATTGCGAGCCCCGCGAACAGGGCCAGAGCTGATCGACTCTCCGGCCAAAATCGGCTCACTTCAAACCTCGTGCTGGAGAACTGCAAGGATCAGGATCACCACCACGATCGCAGAAGCGATGATCGCCATTTTCTTCAATCGGGTCATCATCGTGCTCCGGCTATTCAACCCTTATAATGGAAGAAGTGTTTTGTCAGAATTTCTCTCGGGTTTCTTCCTCCGGAAGCCCGGGACCGACATCTGCCCAGGCAAGCCTGCTTTCGGAGCCATAATGTCCAGCGGGCGTTCTCCGTTCCGGATGATCCAGCGAGCCGGCCGTCAGCCTGATAAGGTCGTCGTCGTCATATTGCAGGAAGAGCGGCGAGCCGCATTCCGGGCAGAAGCCACGTGAGTCTTTGGATCGACCTTTCGAAAATAGAGGCGATACTCGCCGGATTTCAGCTTGCGGACCATGAGCGGTCTCCTTCGGAGACCAATCGCCGATTTCCGCAGATGTTCCCTATGATGTCGATCCGGACCGACGATGTTGAAGCCGTGTCGCTCGATCAGCCGGCGGGTAATGGCATCGCGTGCGCGATAGAATTCCGACGTGCCGTGGGAGGCTTCGCCCAACAGGATGATGCGCCTGTCGGCAAAGCGATCGAAGGCGGCCGCGAAACCCGGATCGTCCAGCTCAGGCAAAGCTTCCGCCCGGGAAGCTATGAGCTTCGGCAATGTCAGTGTCTTGTCGATCGCAACCGCCTTGCCTGAAGCATTATTGATCTCTTATCTCCTCCCACCAGCGGAACGAAAATGACCGCGCCCAAGTCCTCTTCCTGGAACGTCGTGGCGCTCGAGCGGGTGATCTTGATGAGGCGCTGGCCGCTTGCGTCGCCGACCGGCAGGATCAGCCGCCCGCTGACGTCGAGTTGATCGGTCAGCGCGACCGGAATTTCGGCACCTGCCGCGGCGACAAGGATGGCGTTGAAGGGACCAGCCGTTGCCCATCCAAGCGTGCCATCGCCAGTCCTCACCTGGATGTTGTCGTATCCGAGTTCCTCGAAGCGCTGTTTGGCTCGCTTGGCGAGGCTGTCGTGGCGCTCGATGGTAAAGACCTGATCGGCAATGCGGCTGATCACGGCGGCGGCGTATCCCGAACCCGTTCCCACTTCCAAAACTGTGTCTGCAGGCAAAATGCCGGCCTGCTCAAGCATGAGGGCCACGATATAGGGCTGGGAAATGGTCTGGCTTTCCTTGATCGGAAGCGGAGAATCCTCATAAGCGAATTCCTCGAATCCGGGTTCGACGAAGAATTCGCGCGGCACTTCCTGCATGGCGCGCAGCACTGCCTCATCCTTGATGCCGCGACGTCGAAGATGGGTTTCGATCATCCGCCGGCGGACGGAAACATAATCGCGCATGATGGCCTCCCTGGCTTGTTGGGTTAGGCCGGCGAGCCGCGTTCCTGCGTGTCGATATATTTGGATTTGTCTCCACGGGGCATGGGGAGATCCTCCTTGATTGGGAAGAGGTAGAACAGCGCTGCCAGGCAATCGTTCCCTGCACGGATCTGTTATCTGCCGGCGCAAAGGGTACTACTGTCGAGGATTGCCCATGGAATGTCACCCATTCCTTGATCTCCTGATGTCCCGGCTGACCGAAGCCTCGTCAAGCCTCCTCCGGGAGGCTTTCCGCGTTTGACCGGATACCATCCCTGCGGAGGGCGCGCCTGATGCGGTCCATCCGTTCCGCCAGCATCCCCCGCAGCGTACGCGTCCCGATGACCGAATTGAGCGTCACGGATTCGGTTGCGAAACGTTCCTTGAAAGCCTCGCCGCCGCAGAGGAAATCCACCGTCTTCAATCCATTGTCGAAAGACCAGCGGGTGTAATCCATGATCAGGATCGTGCCCGGCGACGCCGCGCCGAAATCAGGGTCATAGGTCGTTACCCAGCACATCAACGTGCCCTTCTGGACGAAGTTCACCGAGGCGGCGATCACGACGCCGTCGCATTCCAGCACGAAAAGACGCAGCACACCCCGGCGCGCCAGCGCTGCGACAAGATTATGGAGTGTCAGCTTCTCCTGGTCGAACAAAGAGGACCGGCGATCGCGCTCGACCAGCCACTTGCGCTTGAGATCAGCAATCCGGTCGAGCACCGGCTCCACCGCCTCGTCCGGCGCGAGAAGACGGAATTGCAGTTTGCCGGACTTCTCGAGCGTGTTGCAGCCATGTCGGTAGTTCTTCCGCGTCTTCTTCGACAGGCCATCATACCATGCCGCGCCGTTGGGCCAGGTGCCACTAATGCGATGGCTGACCTCTGTGCGGTGATTGGGCCGAAGCCTGATGCCGCCCCGTATATCCGATGCAAACAGGCCGAGCGCATTGATATGCGGCCGCATGCGATTGAGGAAGGCGAGATCGAAGCCGCCGGACGCCGACAGCCGCGACCAGATTCGTAACAGCGCAGCAGGCCGGCAATCCGGCGCCATGAGGATGCCGCCATAGTCCGATACGCTGACGGCCGCCCATTCCAGGAAGCGCAGGCCCTTGCGGCGGCCGATCGCCAGCGGCACGACGGCGGCGAGCCGGTCGCCATTCCATACGAGGCCGATCCTAAGGCTGCGCGGCGCCTGGACGGACGCGGTCTCCCACCATGCCGATATCCAGTCATGGCTCTGGAAAATCAAGCCATCGACGTTCGTCCAGAGCTCGGTCCAGGCCGGCCCGATTTCTCTTAGCCGTTCGGATGTCCGGACGATCTCCAACTGCTCGGCGCCCGCTGTGCCGATCGGCAAGGCGTGGTTCATGGCTGGCCGCCGTTTTCTGTCTGGACAACCTCGTCTTGCCGCTTGCCGAACAGCTTGGCCACATGACCCCACATCCTCATGAGCGGCATGACATAGAGGCCGAACAGCGACTGGTAGCTGCGAACATCATGGTCCGTGAGGCCGAACTTGAAATCCTCGTCCGGACGCGGCACGCACAGCGTCCCGAAAAGCCGGTCCCAGAATGCAAACAGAAGTCCGAAATTCTTGTCGTAGTGGCGCGGATCGACGCTGTGATGCAACTGGTGCCAGTGCGGGCAGATGATGAGGTGATTGAGCGGGCCGAACGAGATCTTGTAATGGGTATGACGAACGAAATCCATCATCAGGAGATTTCGTACGACATAGACATTGACGCCGAAGAGGGTGATTTCCACCAGATCAAGCGCGACCAGGCTCCACAGCCCGAAGCACAGGCCGACAATGACGCCATCCCATGCACGGTTCATCAGGTCGTCGAGCGGATGCACCCGGTCCTTGGTGATCCCGACAAGCACCTCGGCCGAATGATGGACCTTGTGCAGTTCCCAGAGGAAGGGGAAGCGATGCTGTGCGTAGTGATAGAGATAATAGGAAAGATCATAGGCGAGCAGCATTGAGGCGGTGAACAGGACGATCGTCACCGGGCCGGCGGGTCCGCCCAGCAACGGTCCGGTCAGGCCGAACACCCAGCTTATCGACTGGTTTGTAACATAGCCGACGGCGGCGATGAAGGTGATGCCCGCCGGAATGAGCAGGAAGGGCATAATCAGCCTTTTGGCGATCCAGAACAGCAGGTCGGCGCGCGCCGAGGGATGCATGATCACCTCCTTCGGCAGCGCGAATTCGAAGAAGTCGGCCAGCGACTTGTGCTCAACCGCGCGCCAATAGGCGATCACCGCGCATACGAAGGCCGTCAGCAGGATGACGCCCGGCGTCATCAGGTCGACATTCGCGATTTTATGCGACACGGCGGTCACGAATTCGGCAAGCATGGTACTCTGGCTCCCCGGTCGCGCATCGCGGCCTCAGGTGATCTTCAATTGTGTCTCTCGCGCTCGAACCAAGCGCAACGGATATCGACATGCCCCACGCCATTTATATCGGATGGGTAGCGGCGGAAGTTGCTGAATATCAAAACGTGTTTAACGCCGGAAGACGGAATGTTGCGGCGCAGCATCGGCTGCTTGAGGAGGATTTCGAGGCTATTCCATCCGCTCTGTAGGCAAGAACCGGGTGATCACGCCCTCTTTACCGACATTGCCGTGCCAAACCACACGATTAGCCGGAATTTTGATGCCGAACCGTGGCGAAATCCAACCAACTTCCGGGCCACTGCCGCCGCGCGAGATCGTTATTTCATCGCTGGGGAGTACGATTTTCAGCAAGGGCCGGTCATCGTCATATATCGTCACCACGGCACCCTCGTGACGGGTGGCCAGTTCCGGGGCAAGCTGGAACACGATTTCGCACACTTGTGTGCCACCCAGCAGCCGATCGGTCACGTCGATGCTTTCAGCACCAAGCGTAACCATGCGCTCATGCACCACGCCGAAGCGGCGCTGATAGCCGTCATGCCTGCCACGAAGATTCCAATTCGGGGGCGGGTCGCTCGCGACAAGTGTCGTGGTGGCCTTGTGCGACCAATTGAATTTGCCCGACATGATACTCTGGCTTTCGCCCGCAATATTCAGCGTGTTGTGCGCCGGTGTGGAGCGGAACCAGTCGCGCCAGATACCGCCGGAGCCATAGAGATAGGTGCCGGGATCGACCAGCACCGGCCGTCCATCGATAGTGAGCGTCAGCGAAAGCGCATCGGCATGGCCGTGTGCTGCGATCGAGAGATAGCCGAGCGGTCCATGATCGAAGGTCAGGTCGATCTGTTGCCCCCCAATCTCTCCGTGCCAGACGGAAAGCCCACCCTCGGCAAAGGTTTTCAGGCCACGCGGCGGGTCGGCGGGTGCTGAAGGCCATCCGAAGAACAAGGAACGAAAATCGTCTGGAACCGCAGGGTTTCGCGGTTGTCTGAGAAAGCCGCGAATGGCCGAGCCAACGGATTGGGCATAGTGCGGCTCGTTGCCTGATGTGAGCACGCGCCCCTCGTCATCGTCGCCGAAGCCGGTTTCCGGGCCGAGCCAGTCGACGAAATCGGCAAAGGCAGAGAGGCGCTCATAAGCCGCCAGCGGGAACGGTTCATCCGCCATTCGTGCCGCGAGAGCCGAGAGAAGAATCATTTCGGCTGTGAAGGCGGCATAGGTGGGGCTCTGCTCGGCACCCGAGCCATCGGCAAGAATCTGTTTCCGCACTTCCGCGACAAGGTCGTCTCTGGCAGAGCGGCCATCGGTTCCTAACGCAACACCCAGGAGATATTCCCCAGCGAGTTCCGCGACCCGGTGATTGTTGGCCGAGGAATGCAGCGATGGAAAGCGCGGCAGCCAATGGGCGCTCGCCGCGAGGATTTCGCCCGCTTGTTGAATTGTCTTCTCATTCAGACGATCGGCCACGAGATCGAGCATGACCATCAGGCTGATCGCCCGGAGTGCCACTTCGATGCCGGACGCCCAGCCGGCGGCACGGAAGGGTGGATTGGCGCCGTGCCAACTGTCGATCGCCGCCTCGATTGCGATGCGGCTGCGGTCATCGCCCTCCAGCAGCAGGTGCGCGGCGAGCGGCGGCAGAAATTGCAGCCTGTTGATCTCCCAGACATATTTCACGTCGCCGAGACTGCCATCGTGGCGAAAGTCGATGTCGAAGGCATAGGTCTCGGGTCCGGGCCAGAATCGCCCTGTGACCGGGTCCAGCCGCCATAGATCAGGTGGAAACAGGTTCGCGGGATCGCGTTTCGGCCATTCCTGACCAAGGGCGGCGAAGTGTCCCGCCAATGTTTTCACGGCAGCGTCGGCAATCGCGGCCCGTGCCGCCGGCCTCGCTGCGTTCACGACCGCGCGGAGACCTGGAAAGACGGGGCGCAGTGCGGAAGCGGGATAGCGTTCCCAGCCTTCATCCCGTCCGCGCGAGACGATCTTGCGGCGCTTCTCATCGAGCCGGTGCAGCAGTTCCGCCGGCCCCATGCTGCGCAAGCGCGCTATGTACCACCCTAGTTTCATCGCGGTCCCGCCGGAATTTCATTCCTGTTATACTATGCCGGCGTAAAACCGTTGAACTCTGGCCGGATTTTTCGTTACTGCGGTTAACGGGCAGACGGCCAATGGGAGAACGGCGATGAAGAGACTGCTTTGCGCGTGTGCCGTGCTGCTTGCCATGGCCGCGTCGGGTGAAGCGGCTGCGCTCAAGCTTTCGCGCGGCGTCGGCGTTCACGAATGGCTCAACTGGTCGCCGCTCGCTGACGACGGGACCTATCGCTGGCCGCCCTATCGCCCGGTGGAGGCGTGGCTTTCAGGCGGTCGCCCGCTTCGGGATTGGCCACCCGGCGATCAATTTGCGCGTATTCGCTCCATGGGTTTCGATTTCATCCGTCTGAGCGTCGATCCGGGCCCGCTGCTCGCCAGCAAAGGGAAGCGCCGCAAGCAGGCGCTCAAGGTTCTGGAGCGGGCCATAAAACACGTCACGGCCGCCGATCTCAAAGTGGTGCTGGATCTTCATAGTGTAAGTCAAGTGCCGGCCTATGGCATCGATCTGGTCAATGGCCCTGCCGATAGCGAAGGCATCGCCCAATATCGCGCCATGGTGAAGGATGTGGCCGCGATGCTGGCGAATACCAGCACCGGCAGGGTGGCGCTCGAACCATATAATGAGCCGGCTCACTATCCCTGCGATGCGAGCGGCACCGACGATTGGCAGAGGATCATATCGGGCACGGTAGCCGATATCCGTTCCGTGAGCCGCGACCTACCGATCGTCGTCACCGGGGGCTGCGGCGGCAGCATCACGGGCCTCACCGATATCGATCCGGCGTTCGACGATCCGAATATCTATTACAGCTTCCACATGTATGAGCCTCATAGCTTCACGCATCAGCGGCTTGATGATCCCAAGGGCTTCAGTTCCGGCCTGCCTTGGCCGGCGGCCCGGGGCGCGCCCGAGGCCGTGGTTGCCCAGCTCACGTTCCGCATGACGACGGCCGGCCTGGATGAAGCCCAGCAGGTGCTGAACATGGCCTTGATCAGCGGCGATATCGAAAAATATTTCATCGAGAACTGGGGTCTGCCACAATTGCAGGCGCGGATGGGCGAGGCGGTCGCCTGGGCAAAAAAACATGACATTCCCACGGAGCGTCTGTTCATGGGCGAATTCGGTGCCATGCTGATGTCCGCTGACGGACGCTCCGGCGCCAATAATACCGACCGGCTGCGCTATATCGGGGCGGTCCGGCGGGAGGCGGAGCGGTTCCGGATTCCATGGTCGATCTGGGAATATTCCAATCCGCATGGCATGTCGGTGATCGAGCCCAGGGGCCCGGCCGTGCCGGATCGAGGTTTGCTGAAGACGCTGGGACTGCAGGGCGGCGATCAGTAGCGTGTCATGTCCAGCCGCTGATCGATGAAAGCGCGTTTGCCATCCCGGCCAGTTGCGATCCGGCCGACCGGTTCGGCCGTGTAGAATAGGCGGTCTTGCGACCGGACCTGCAGATCATTTACGAACCGCGCGATATCGTCGGAGTTTCCGTCCGGGGCGGGAATATATCGGATTAGCACCTTGCCCGGCGCGTCCTGATACAGCTGGAACTCGGCAATACCCTTGAAAAAGCGCTCGTCCTGCGAGGTGAGCGCGGTCGCCACCACGCGTTCCCCATCCACGGCGATCAGATATTGCGGCTTGCGTCGCGGCGCGAGATGGCGGACGCGAAGCCTCTGTCCGTTCGCTGGCGTCGGCATCGCGACCAGGCGGGCAAAGTCGCCGGTATCGTAGCGGATGAAAGGCATTCCGGTCGACAGGAACCCTGTTCCGATCAGGCGCCCCTCCCGTCCGGGCTCGGTCACCGGATCGCCCTTCTCATCCACCAGCTCTGCAAGACCATAGAGCGGATTGAATTCGTAGACGCCGTCCTCGCCGGGCACTTCGGCGGCAAACAGCACTTTCTCGCTGAGCCCATAGAAACAGGCGAAGAATGGATTGCCCAGCACGTCACGAATGAAGGCGCGCTGATGATCGAAGATCGGTTCCGAAATCGGCAGGATTCCCTTGATAGGCAATCTGGGTATCCGGCCGAGCCTTCGCATGTGACGACAGAAGAGCTCGATGGCGGAGGGATAGCCGTAGAAATACTGGATGCCGCGCGCGTCGATCAGGTCCAGATAGGTGGCGGCGTCCTCTACGGTCAATGGAAACACCGACAGCCGCAGTTCGCGGAGCGCTGGGTCCCATTCGTGTATGCGCGCACCGTCGTCCTGCAGGCTGAACCCACGGAAGGAGGCACGGGCGTCGCCTTCGCCATAACCGATGCGGCTCCAGGCGTCGTAAACGAATGCCATTTCGCGGCCGCTGCGATCCTTGTCGAGATAGAAACTGAGTGGTTTCTCGGCATTCGAGCCGGCGGTCTCGCCTGGATCGACCTGCCAATGCGGCACGGCAAGCGCATCATCGCCGGCTGCACGAAGCTCTGCCTTGCCGAGCACCGGCAGCCTCCTGAGATCGGCGAGATCGATGCCGGCTGCATCGAATTTCGGCCCGAACGTCTTGTCGATCGTCTCGCGATAGAACGGGCTGCCGGCATGCGCCTTCGCCAACAACGCGCGCAGCACCGCCTGATGTTCCGTATCGGCAACCCGCGGATCAGCGGCTGCGCGGGAAATGCGTTGGCGCCACAGCCGATATGTGCGGCCGAATTTGAAGCTGGTCGGCACCAGCGCCACCGCTGGAGCGAGCAGATTGCGCACAAAGCGTGGGCTGCGCACATAGGCACCGCGCAATATGTCCATGAGTTTCATGCGTCCGTCTCCCCCGAGACCCCTATCCGGCCGCAGCCTTCCATATGTTGCAGATCGTCTCCGCGAATGGCGCGAGTTCCAGGCATTCGCGATGCACTGCCTGCGCGGCCGAACCGAGACGCGCCCTCAAAGCCGGATCGTTGACGAGCCGCAGGAGCGCGTCGGTGAGAGCCGGAACATCGCCTGGCGGGACAAGAAGCCCGGTCTCTCCGTCCTTGATGATATCCTCGACCGCACCGACCGGCGTAGCGACCACGGCGAGCCCGGCGGCCATGCCTTCGATGACCGAGACCGGCAGGTTCTCCGCGAAAGACGGCAGGACCAGAATGTCGGCCGAAGCGATCAGTGATGCGACGGTCGCAGGCCCGACCCAACCGGGAAATGCGATGCGATCGCCAAGACCCAGCGCCGCCGATCTGGATTTCGACGCCTCGACATCACCATCGCCGGCGATCGTCGCCCGCCAGCCCGGATGATCGTGCATGTCATGCAATGCGTCGATCAGTTGCGGTACGCCCTTGCGCTCTCCGACACGTCCGAGAAACAGGATATGGACGGTATCCCCCCCGCCGACATGCGCAAGCGATGGTGTTTCGGTCGCATTCGGCACGATTGCAATGTGCTCCGTCGCACCCGGTGCACGGCCGGCGATGAAGTCGCGCCATGTCCGGCCGAGAACCACCACGCGGGCGGCACGCTCGAACATCGAGCGGATCCGCCCGCTCAGAAAGCTGGTGTCGCTGTTCCAGAACAGCCGGTATTCCGAGCCATGCAGGTGCAATATGTAGGGAATGCCGAGCAACCGCGCGAATGCCGCGATCAGCAGCTTGCGATACGTGCTGCCATAGCTCGATATGTTGATGTGCACGACATCGGCGCGGCCGGTAATGCGCGCAGCCAGCATCCTCAAGCAGAATCCAATCACATAGAGGCCCGAAAGTGCCACATGTCCCGAACCGCGACTGATCAGGAAACGGGCATCGATATCGGCGCGCTTCTCCCGATCGAGCTCTTTCTTGAGCGATGCCATGATACGGTCGATACCGCCTTGCCCGGTGGGTCCGGACGGAATCGAGACCAGAACATGGAGCGGTTTTGCCAAGGGTACACCATTTGTCATCATATGCTGGATATCATGGGGCCGATTGTGCGGCAAAGCAAAGCTGCCGTTAAGCTTTACAGCGCCCGTAACGAACTCGAATCCTTCGATCTTTGGAAATATCGCTAGGCATCGCGGCGGTCTGAAGCTATTTCAAAAAGGGACACTTCAAGGACGATCCCTTGCTACTGCGTTCGACGCTCATCTATGCCCCGGCGATCCTGCTGACGCGCGTCTCGGCGCTGCTCCTGCTCGTCATCGCCACGCGGCTGATCGACCAGACGGAATACGGCCTGTTCACGCTCGTCGTCACAACAGGTGAAATGACCGATATCGCCGTCACCAACTGGCTGCGGATTGCGCTTCTGAGGCTTGGCGGCAAGGGCGAGATCAGTCGCGGCAGCGTGATGATCGCGGGCAGGCTTCTTCTCGGCACGACGACGCTGGCGCTCGGAATATCGGTGATCGCGGCGATGGCCGTCGTGCCCGAGCGCTGGAATGAATTCGCGATTGCTGTCTGCGCCTATCTCGTCGCGGGCGCGGTGAGCCGGTTCGCACTCACCGTGTTGCAGATGCAGCAGCGCCATTCCGCCTATTCCACGCTCGAATTCCTGCGCGCGGTGCTGCAATTGGCGCTGCCGATAGCGGCGATTATCGTCTTCCCGAATTCGTTTCTCGGCATGTCGCTCGGTTCGAGCCTGGGCGTATTGCTCGCCGGCGTGGTCGCGAGCGCCATGGCTTTCGGCCATCTCGTGGCTGGTCCGCCGCGTTTCACGGCGAGGGAATTCGCAGTGATCGGCGTGCCGCTGGTCATCATGGCGCTCGTCGGTTTTGGTCTCAACAGCGCCGAGCGGCTGATCCTCAAGCTCTATCACGATGCCGGCGCAGTGGCGATTTTCGCCGCGGCCTATGCGCTGGCGCGGCAGCCGATCGATATGGTCGCCAATGCCATCAATATGGGCGGCTTCCCTGAAGTGGTCAGCCGCTTCGATAGCGAGGGACCGGCCGCTGCCGGAGAATTCCTGACCGGACTGATGGCATTGATGTTCCGGCTCTGCCTGCCCGTTGCGGCCTTGCTCGTCGCGCTAAGTGCGGACATCACCGGGCTTGCTTTGCCGGCGGATTATCATGACCAGACCGCCCGGCTCTTCCCGGTCATCGCCTTCAGCGTCCTCTGCGCCAACCTGACCAGTTTCGTCTATGGCAGCGTGGTGCATGCGCACAAGCGGCAATGGCTGCTGATCATCGCCAATGCCATCGGCTCGGTGGCGGCGATTGCTCTCTCCATGATCCTGATCCCTACCATGGCCGAGTTTGGCGCGGCACTGGCGCTGGCCGGCGGGTCGGTATCCGCGCTCATCGCCTGCTTCATCATCAGCGAAAGACTGACGCCGGTGCCGGTGCCTTGGCATGATATCGGCCTGTCACTCGTCATCTCGACCAGTACCGGTCTCGCCGCGTGGCTCGTGACCTGGATTCTTGGCGACGCGCATTCCGTGGTCAGGCTCTTCGCGGGAGGAGCCATCGGCGGTCTGGTTTTCCTTGCATTGAACGCCAGGTTTCACCGCGAGGCGACAACACGGATCGTCACCAGGGTGCTCGCCAGAATAAGAGGCTGACGCACGAAGCTATCGGCGTATCGGGCGGCTGCGAAGCTCCCGCCATAGCAGGCTGGCATAGGCGATATTGGTTTCATAATAGCGCGGCCAGAGCCGGCTCGGTTCCTGCGCGACGCGAAACAGCCATTCCGCTCCGAGTGCCTGCACCAGTTGCGGGGCCCGCGCCACCTTGCCGCCATAGACATCGAAGCTACCGCCGACGCCCATGACGAAATTCGGAACCAGCACATCGCGGTAGCGTTTGAGAAACCGCTCCTTGCGCGGCGTCGGCATCGCCACGAACAGGCAATCGGCGTCCGTGGCGTTGATCGCCGCGACGATCGCATCCTCGTCCGCCGTATCGAAATAGCCATCGTGCATCCCGGCAACGACCAGCGACGGATGATCCCGGCGCAGCCGCAGGGCGACATTGTCGAGCACCTGTTGCTCCGCACCCAACAGATACGGGCGAAAACCGCGCGCTGCGCAAAGGTCGAAGAGATTGATCATGATGTCGACGCCGGCCACACGCTCGGGCACTTTGACGCCGCAAAGCCGGGCACCCCACAGAACGCCCATGCCATCGACGCTGATCACATCGGCACCGGTGACATCCTCATAGAGTTCCGGATTCTTGCCCATGTTCACCAGCTTGGCGACATTGATGACGGTGTGGAGCAGCGGCCGCCGGAAGGCCATCGCCTCCTCGGCTATGCCGAGTGTTTCCGTCATGGTCAGGGCATGCATCGGCGCGCCCATGAATTCGAGCCGTCGTGACGCCAGCAGCCGATGCTGCGCCCATCCGGATTGGCTTCCGTTCACGCCACGCGCCCCACGATCTTCGGCATCGATGTGACCGTCACCGGCCTTTCCTCCTGCATGCGCGCATCCGGCTTACGGGCCTTGCGCCACGTCCATAGACCGCGTGTGTCGACAAGCGCCTTGCTCTTGAGCGCCTCCGCGTCGATCAGCTTGAACTGCCGGTGGTCGACCAGGAGGACGACGATATCGGCACAATCGATCGCCGAGAGCGCATCCATCATGACGACGCCCTTGCCCTCCAGTTCGTGCGGCAGCGTGCGGGCATTGGGCTCAGCGACGATGATACTCAAATCCGGCTTTTCCGCCAGCAGCTTGACGACCTCGACAGCCGGGCTCTCGCGCATGTCGTCGATGTCAGGCTTGAAGCTCAGGCCCAGGCAGGCGACGGTCTGGTTGCGGCGCTTGTCAAGCAGTGCCTCGATATCCCGGACCACCGCATGTGGACGTTCGCTGTTGATCGTCCGCGCCGCGCGGATCAGCCTCGTGCTGTTGGGCGCCGCATCGATGATGAAATGCGGATCGACAGCGATGCAATGGCCGCCGACGCCCGGGCCTGGCTGCAGGATGTTGACGCGAGGATGCCGGTTGGCAAGCTCGATCACTTCCCAAACATTCAGCGACAATTCCTGGCATACCGCCGCAAGCTCGTTGGCAAACGCGATATTGACGTCGCGGAATGCATTTTCCGTCAGCTTGACCAGTTCGGCGATTTCCGGCTGGGTGACGAACAATTTGCCGGTGACGAAGCTGGAATAGAGTTCTGCAGCCCGCTCGGACGACTTTTGCGACAGGCCGCCGATCGAGCGGTCATTGTTGACCAGTTCGGTGAGGATCTTGCCCGGCAGCACGCGTTCGGGCGAATAGGCGACCAGAATATCGGCCTCCTCGCCATAGGTATCCGGGAACCTGAGTTCGGGGCGCAGTTCGGCGAGCAACCTGGTGATCGCTCGGGTCGTACCGACGGGCGAAGTCGATTCCAGCATCACCAGGTCGCCCACCTTCAGCATCGGGGCAATGCTGCGCGCGGCTGATATGACGTAATCGATATCGGGCTTCTTGTCCTCGGTGATCGGCGTCGGCACGGTGATGATGAAGACATCGGCCGGCTGCGGCCTGGTGAAAGCCTTCAATCTGCCGTTCGCAACCACCTTCTGGATCAGTCCGTCGAGATCCGGCTCGACGATATGGATCTGGCCGTGATTGACCTTGTCGACGACAGCTACGTTGACGTCGACACCGATCACATCGAAGCCCCGGCTGGCGAAGATGGCACAGGTCGGCAGGCCGATATAGCCCATGCCGATCACGGACACGGTGCGGATATTAGTCATGACGCAGCAACTCCTCGATGATGCGGGTACTCGCCCTGCCGTCCCCGTAGGGATTGTGTCGGCCGGCCATGCCGCGATAGGCGAGCTGGTCGTCGAGCAGGGCATTGGCATTGGAAAGGATCTTGTCGATATCGGTGCCGACGAGGCGGGCCGTGCCGGCGGCGACACCTTCCGGGCGTTCGGTATTGTCGCGCATGACAAGCACTGGCTTGCCGAGCGACGGCACCTCTTCCTGCACGCCGCCGCTATCGGTCAGCACGAGGTAGCTTTGCTTCATCAGATAGACGAAGGGCAGGTATTCCTGCGGCGTGATGAGATGGATGTTCGGAACGTTGCCGAGCTCGGCATCGACCACGCCACGCACATTGGGATTGGGATGGACCGGAAAGATGATCTGCACGTCGCCGCGCGCGGCCAGCACCCTGAGCGCATGACAGATGCGGTCGATGCCGCCATCGAAATTCTCCCGCCGGTGGCCGGTGACCAGGATCATCTTCTTGGATGGATCGAGGTAGGGAAAGCGCGACGACAGTTCGGCATTCATCATCGCATCGGCGTCGATCGTCGCCGAGAAATGCAGCAGCGTATCGATGACCGTGTTGCCGGTGACGAATATGTTGGCGGGATCCGTTCCCTCAGCGACGAGGTTGTCGCGGGCAAGCGCGGTGGGTGCGAAATGCCAGGTCGCGATATTGGCGGCGACCTTGCGGTTCAACTCCTCGGGAAAGGGCGAATTGATATTGTGACTGCGCAGCCCGGCCTCGACATGCGCCACGGATATGCGCTTGTAGAAGGCCGCAAGTGCTGCAGCCATCGCCGTGGTGGTGTCGCCCTGCACCATCACGATATCGGGCTTGAATTCATCGAGCACTTCGGCCATGCCGGTCAGCACGCGGGCTGTGACGTCGAACAGCGTCTGGCCCGGCTGCATGATATTGAGGTCGTAATGCACCGGCAGGCTCGTCAACTGGATCACCTGGTCCAGCAATTCGCGATGCTGCCCGGTGACGCAGATCCGGGTCAGAAATCCGGAATGATCAAGTGCGGCGCGCGCAACCGGAAAGCACTTGAGCGCCTCCGGCCGGGTACCGAACACGATCAGTAACCTGCGCTTGGCCGGAAGATCGGAATGAGACATAACGTTCATTTTGGGACACTTGGCAAAATTACTTTATGAACTCATTAACTAAGCCATGGGCGGTAGCGTGTTAAGCATTAGATGCCGGAGTGCATTTAATCCCTCGGTTATGATTAATATGGGAGTGGGGATGTACTATAATGAGAAGAAGCCATTACGTTTCTGGCACGGAACTGGATTGAAAGAAACTTGAGTAATATTCTGATCTTTAGTTATTCCAAGATGTCGCGCCGCTGGGAACACGCTCTGCTGGCGCGACTGAAAACACTTGGTCACACGGTCTCGGTTCGGCACGCCGAAGGTGCGTCGGCAGCGGCCAACACGCTGGATCGGGTGCTGAAGCTGGAAAGTCGGCGGTTCGGACAGAGCCTGGCGAGCCGTGCCGAACCTTTGCCACTTGGACCGGATGCGCCCGCCGACCTGATAATTGACCTCACGAACGAACCAAAAGTGTCTCAACGCGGGAATGTATTGACGATCCGGTTTTGCGGTCGCCGGAACCTGGCCGAAGGTATAGCCGCGCTGCTCGCAAGTGGAGAGGCGCAGGTGGAAACCTGGCTCGACGGCGCGGTCTTCGGCCGCGCGCGGCCCATGCTCGGCGATCGGCTCTGGCTTTCGCGCCTTGGCAATGATCTGCTGGCGGGAGCGATGTCTCTCGTCGCCCAGAGCGTCGTCCGCTATTTTGGGGGTCGTCTCACGCCCCTTGAGGACGGCACGAAGGCGGAACCGCGTCGTGTCGGCTTTCTGCAATCCTATGTGCCACATATGGTCAAGGGTCTCGCGCAACGTGCTGCGCGAAAGCTTGCGCTCGGACAGCGACCTTTCTACTGGCAGGTCGCCTATCGGCTGATCGACGGACCCGGTATCGCCGAGACCGGCCGTCTCGATGGAGCGCCATTCACCGTGCTCCCGGATGACGGCCAGCGCTTCTATGCCGACCCTTTTGTCATCGAACATGGCGGCCGCCATTTTCTCTTCGTCGAGGAATTCGAATATGCCAAGGGCCATGGCACGATTTCGGTCGCCGAACTCGGCCCGGATGGCAGGCTCAGTGTGCCGCGCGTCGTGCTGGAAGAGCCCCATCATCTCTCCTATCCGCAGGTCTTCGCGATGGATGGTGAGATATTCATGCTGCCGGAGAGCAGTGCCGCCCGCGAACTGGTGCTCTATCGCGCCGAGAACTTTCCCGATCGATGGGTACGCGACACCGTGCTGATGGAGGATCGCGATTTCAACGATGCGACCTTGCTCCAATCCGGCGGACGTTTCTGGCTGTTCGGCACCGAGCGTTTCGGCCATGGCAGTGCGTCCGACACGATGGCGGTCCATTCCGCCCCGTCCTTGCGCGGACCGTGGGTGCCGCATGCGCTCAATCCCATCGCGATCGACCACTCCGCTGCCCGGCCGGGCGGCGCTTTCATCCGCCAGGGCGACAGGATCGTGCTGCCGGTACAAGATGGCTCGCGCGCCTATGGCGGCGGATTGGGGCTGATGGATCTCGTGCGTATCGATGCCGACGATGTTGTTTTTGGTCCGGTCCGGCCCATCGCGGCCGGCCCTGCCTGGGCACGCATGGGCATCCACACGCTTAACCGCGCTGGTCGGCTCGAAGTCATCGACAGCGCCGGTTGAGTGATCACGCCGCATCGGACTGAAGTCTCGTGCGCCCGCCATAGGCCGCGAGCAGGACCAGCAGAATCGCGATCTCGGGGTTTTTCGAGGACAGAGCATTGTTCGACAGCGCCGTCAGCACATAGGTGATGGTGCCGATCCAGACGGCACCAGGCGCGCCGCGCAGCATCCTGAACAGCATCCAAACGAGCAGCCATGCGAAGAACAGCGCGATCGGCAGGCCGAACAGAAGCGTGATGACCACCGGCGCGCTTTCGATATAGGGCAGGTGGAGCTTCTGGTTGACGATCTCGAGCAACTCCTTGACGTTGATGCCGAACATGATGTCGCCCCAGCTGACATAGTCGAACACCCTGTAGATCGTCACGCGGGCCATGAAGTTCTCATCGAACAGCGACCCGCCGAAGCGGTTCAGCAGGCCGCCGGCATACATGGCCGTGATCAGGGCCGCGGCGAGCACCACGGTTATGATGAACACCACGAGCTTGGCCTTGAATGCACGCCGTAGCGTCAGCCCCTGCCAGCGCGTGAACAGCACCAGCGCCATGACCTCGACACCGCCGAGCAGAAGCGCGAACCGCGCCCCCGACGCGGCGCAGCCGACGAACAGGATGAACACCGCGAGAAGCCGCATCCAGACCGGCCAGCGCGCCAGCACCACGAAACCGATTGCCGTGGCGCAAAGCGAACCGAGCGCCAGCGGATGGTTGGCAAGCCCGATCGGCCGGAACTGCAACTCGTTCAGGTCATAGGGCAGAACACGAATGTGGGTCAGGGCTTCCATGATGCCGATCACCGCACTCAATATCAGCATGCCAAGCACGATGTCGCCCAGAGCATGGCGCGCGCTATCGTCGAAGGTCAGCATGATCAGACCGGCTGCACTCGCGACCAGATAGGTATCGATAATGAAGCCGGACGAGCCGGCGCGTCCGGTGAGGAACAGATAAGGCACCAGGGCCGCCATCAGGATGGAAAAGCGAAGAAGCACCCTGAACTTGCCGATCTCTTCGCCGCGCAAGGTGAACGGCCGGGCGAAAAACGCCAGCGGCAGCAGCAGGAACATAGCATAGGTGCCGACATGCAGCTTCTCGATGAACGATCCGCCGTCATCGGTATAATTGACGATCCTGTTCATGATCTGCGGCGAGATGTTGAAGCGGATCAGGAAGGTGAAAGCCACCGCCAGGAAAAGCAGCATCGAGACGACCTGCAAACCCTCACGGTTCGCGGGCGCCGATCGTCCAGGGCTGGCAGCCGAATAGCTCATCTCTCACCGGTGCATGTCTCAGATACCCAAGGCCGGAACGATGGGTTATCGCACCAGATAGAGCGCAGACTGCCGGCCGGACAAGGAATGTCGGAAAATCGGGTTAATTTGGTCCGGCTCGCTCAGCAAGCGTCTATATTTCAAGTCGTAGTGTCTTATAGTGAAACATTCGGCAGAAGCACTTTGTATCAAATCGAGGCAGGGGGCTTCGCTTGTTCTGACTACGCCCTCATCAATAGAAACCGGATTCCGAATTTTCGTAATGTTTTCATAGAAGAGCCGAATGAGAATCGGTTTCTGCTAGAGTTTCCCATCAAAAGTGGCCGGCTTCGGTGCCTAGCACGACACATGCAAGCGCTTTGAATATATTGTATTTTCGTTCGAGATTTATCAAGAATCGCCGATGTAAAAGCATTGAAAAGCAAATGTCGTTACGGAGAAAGATTAACCAAGAACATCTGTTTTGCGAGCGAGTGCCGGGGCTTGGTATATAAGAAGTTAACGCTCCCAAGGAGTTTACGAGGCCTTAACCATAATGTCCCTGTTTTCCGATACCTCAAAATCGTCTGGCGCGAACCCGTCGGCCCGCCCGTTCAGCCGGAGCGATTACGATGCGAGTCCACGCATCGGCAGTCAGGTCAGGCCAGTACGCGAACAGGAGATGCGCGAAGCCGAGGAGACGGTGACGATCGAGAAGATCGGCGATTTCCTCGAACTGGATTTCCGCCGCCTGTTCGTCTGGCTGCGCTCGGGGCTGATGCTGGCCGTGGTCCTGGCGGTCGTCGGCGCGATCGGCGGCGTGGTCTATGCCATGATGGCAACGCCGCGCTACACGGTCGGCACGGATATCCTGATCAACCCCGCCAGCCTTCAGGTCGTCTCCAACGATCTCTATTCGCAACCGGGGCAGGTCGATGGCCAGGTGCTCAACACCCGCAGCAAGCTGCGCGTGCTGACATCGCGCAACGTGCTGGCGCAGGTTGTGGATGAACTCGATCTCGCAAGCGACCCGGAATTCTACGATCCGACGCCGCGCTTCAGCGTATCTGCGCTGCTCGGCCTGAAGAAGGAAGTCGCCAAGCCCGATCCCAGGCTGGCGGCGCTGGAAAATCTTCAGAAACGGGTCGATTCGAAAGCCGACGAAACATCTTTCGTTTCCACCCTTCTGGTCTCAGCGGAATCGGCCGGCAAGGCGATCGAAATCTCGCAATCCATGGTCAATGCGTTCCAGAACGAGCTTGCCAAGGCCGATGCCGAGGGCGCCAATCGCGCCGCCAAATCGCTTGAGGAGCGGCTGGGCCAGTTGAAAGCGGATGCGACGGCGGCCGAGGAGAAGGTCGAGGCCTACAAGCGCGCGCACAAACTCTCGGCCAGCGATGGCCAACTCGTCAGCTCGCAGACCATGACCCAGCTCAATACCCAGATCATCGCGGCGCAATCGCGCGTGATCGCCGCCCAATCCACCTATGACTCGCTGCTGGCAGCAAGCAGCAATGCCGATTTGTCCGACTCGGTCGCATCGGCGACCATCGTCGCACTTCGCGAAAAGGCCAATAACCTGCAGCGCCAGATCGACGCCCAGTCCATGACCTTCGGCCCGCGCTATCCGGCGATCATGCGGCTGCAGGCCGAACTGGATGGCGCCAATTCCCAGCTCAAGGTGGAGCTCACCCGCACAATCGAAAACGCCAAGACGACGCTGGACAAGAGCCAGGCTTCGCTCACCGCCCTGACCACCCAGATGGATTCGCTCAAGGGCAACGTCTTCAGCGATAACGAATCCCAGGTCGCGCTGCGCGAACTGGAGCGCGATGCGTCGGCGAAATCGACGATCTACGAGAGCTTCATGTCGCGCGCCCGCCAGATCACCGAGCGCGAGCAGATCAACACGACCGATGTGCGCGTGATCTCGACGGCGGTGCCGCCATCCTCGCGCTCCTGGCCGCCGCCGGCCACATTGATGATCGCGCTCGGCTTGTTTGCCGGCTTCATGCTGGGCATGATGCTCGCCGTGATCCGCGGAATGTCGCGCGATCTGAGGCAACCGGGCCAGATGAGCAGTGCCGCATACAGATAGTGGCGTGAACACCAAGCGTATCGTCTTCCACAGCGCGAGCCTTCGGGGCGGCGGCGCCGAGCGTGTCTTCGTGCTGATGGCCAACGAGCTTGCCGCGCGCGGGCATGACGTGACGCTGTTCACCTGGAATGCCGAGGGTCCCAATGCGGCACTCCTTTCGCCACGCGTGAAACTCCTCGATCTCGGCTTGACCATTCGGGGCGAAAGCTACGGCAAGGCGGCGACGCTGCGGGGGCTTTGGCGCACCGCGCAAATCCTGCGTCATCTCAAGCCCGATGTCGTATTCAGCGCCCCCGAATTCGCCAACCTGATCATCGCAATCGCGCTGCTGATTTCCCGCAGTCGAGCAAAATTTTTCCCGAGTTTCCACGCAGCAAAGTCGCTACCATCGAGTGGTATCGGCGCGCGTCTGGCAATCTGGCTCTCGAAACTGGTGGCTTCGCGTGCAACAAGAGCGATCGCCGTATCGCAGGGTATCGGCCGGGATCTTGCCGAGCGCGGGTTTCCCGAGTCCCGGATTGTGGTCATCAACAACCCGCTTCCGCCTCGTGCCAAAACAACGGTCTCCTATCCATGGCATGAGCAGCTTGCCGCCATGGGGGATGGTCCGGTCCTGGCGTCGGTCGGCCGGTTGGTTCCGGTCAAGGATCACAAGACCCTGTTCGACGCTTGCGCCTTGCTGGGCGCCGACCGGCATTGGCGGCTGGCAATCTTCGGCGAAGGCCCGCTGGATGCGGAATTGAAAACCTACGCGTTGAAACTCGGCATCGCCGACCGCGTGCTCTTTGCCGGCTATGTCGCCGATCCCATGACCTGCTATGCCGCAGCCGATCTTGTGGTCTTGTCCTCGCTGAGTGAGGGCTTCGGCAATGTCCTCATCGAAGCCATGGCATCAGGCGTACCTGTCGTCTCGACCGACGCGCCACACGGCCCGCGCGAGATTCTAGCGGACGGTCGATTCGGACCACTTGTGCCGGTCGGCGATGCCAGTGCGCTGGCAATCGCCATCGCTGGGATGCTGGAGCACCCGACTCCGGCTAAGCTTCTCAACGAGAGGGCGCGTGATTTCAACGTGGTCCGGATCGGAGATCAATATGAGCAGCTGCTCTAAGGTTTCACGAGATGTCGCGCGAGACCCGCTCCTGGCTCGGCGTTCTCGCAAAAAGTGTTTTGTAAGCCGTGGAAAAGTGACCCGGGCTTGAAAAGCCCGTCGCCATCGCGATTTCCGAAATCGACAGCGGGCTCTGCTCCACCAACCGCCTGCCATGCTCAAGCCGTATCTCGCGATATTTATCGAGAAAGCCACGTCCCAGTTGCTCGCTGAAAAGCCGGTCAAGATGGCGCGGGCTGACGCCGACGAAACGCGCCATCGCCGACCGATCGAGCGGCTGTTCGACGGTCGCCTCCATCTTTTCCAGCGCGGCCAGCAGCGCCGGGTGGTGGGTGCCGAATCGCTCGGCGGCGGAGCCGCGCTGCGGGGCGGTTGGCTCGGCAATCGCCGTGTGCAGGTACCAGTCGCTGACCCGGCGTGCGAAATGCGAGCCCATGCGCTCCGAGATCAGGGCATGCATCATGTCGAGCGGCGCGACGCCGCCGCCGCAGGTCACGCGGTCACCATCGAGCACGTACCGCGCCTGGCGCAATCGCAGTTGCGGAAAGGCTTCCCGGAAAGCCGGCGCGTGCTCCCAATGGATGGTGAAATCCCGATTCTCGAGCAGCCCGGCCGCCGCCAGGACGAAGGTACCGCTCGAAATGCCGCCGATTCTCACGCCGAGACGCGAGAGCCGCCGCAGCGGAGCGTAGAGACTTTCCCCGGTTGTCCAATCCGTCGGCCCACCGCCCGCGCAGACGAAGACGGTGTGCATGTCACTGCCGCGCGAAGCGATGTCCTCGCACTCGATCGTCACGCCCCCGGAGCTTCGGACGGGAAGCCCACCCAGCGAGAGCGGCACGATCCGATAAAGTTCGCGGCCGGCCAGCAGATTGGCGGCGCGCAGGGGCTCGGACGCCGATGCATAGGACATCAGCGCGAAATTCGGCAGCAGCACGAAGCCGAATGTCTGCGTATTTTTGCTGTCTGTGCCGATCATGGCCCATTTCTATATCATTCCGGCTCAATTTCGCAATGAGCCAACGCCGACTCGGGCTATGCCTTATGGCGAATGAACCAAGGCGGGACTTCCATGCGCTATTCGGCACTCTCCATTCTGCTCAACGGCCTCAGGGGCAACAAGCATTGGGCGCCGGCATGGCGCGACCCCCAGCCCAAGCCGCATTATGACGTGGTCATCGTCGGCGGTGGCGGCCACGGTCTTGCGACGGCATACTATCTCGCCAGCCGTTTCGGCATCACCAATGTCGCGGTGCTCGAAAAGGGCTATATCGGCTCAGGCAATGTCGGCCGCAACACGACGATCATCCGCTCGAACTACCTGCTGCCCGGCAACAATCCATTCTACGAATTGTCGATGAAGCTGTGGGAAGGGTTGGAGCAGGATTTCAATTTCAACGCCATGGTCTCCCAGCGCGGCGTGCTCAATCTTTTCCATTCCGATGCCCAGCGCGATGCCTATGTCAGGCGCGGCAACGCCATGCGGCTGCACGGTGTCGATGCGGAACTGCTCGATCGGGCGGCGGTACAGGCGATGCTGCCCTTTTTCGACTACGACAATGCCCGCTTCCCGATCAAGGGCGGCCTGCTGCAGCGACGCGGCGGCACGGTGCGCCATGATGCCGTCGCCTGGGGCTACGCGCGCGGCGCCGATAGCCGAGGCGTCGATATCATCCAGAACTGCGAAGTGACCGGCATCCGCCGTGAGAACGGTAAAGTCACCGGCGTCGAGACATCGAGAGGCTTCATCGGCTGCGGCAAGCTGGCCCTCGCCGCCGCAGGCAATTCGTCGCGCGTCGCCGAAATGGCGGACCTGAAACTGCCGCTCGAGAGCCATGTCCTGCAGGCCTTCGTCTCCGAGGGGCTGAAACCCTTCATCGATGGCGTGGTGACCTTCGGCGCCGGGCATTTCTATGTCTCGCAGTCCGACAAGGGCGGCCTAGTGTTCGGCGGCGATATCGACGGCTATAATTCCTATGCCCAGCGCGGCAATCTGGCGACGGTCGAGCATGTCGCCGAAGCCGGCAAGGCGATGATCCCGTCGATCTCGCGCATTCGCGTACTGCGCTCCTGGGGCGGCATCATGGATATGAGCATGGATGGTACGCCGATCATCGATCGCACCCATATCGATAATCTCTATCTCAATGCCGGCTGGTGCTATGGCGGCTTCAAGGCAACGCCGGCCTCCGGCTTCTGCTTCGCCCATCTTCTGGCGAACGGCACGCCGCACGAAACCGCCAAGGCCTTCCGCCTCGATCGCTTCGCGCGCGGCTACCCGATCGACGAAAAGGGCCAGGGCGCCCAGCCCAACCTTCACTGATATTGCTCGCCAAGGACATTTCAAGAAATGGCAAGTCTGGTTCCCTGCCCGCATTGCGGGTCACGTCCGAAAGAAGAATTCACCGTCAAGGGCGCGGCGCTTCCGCGCCCGGCGCCCGACGCGGGCGAGCAGGTATGGATGGATTACGTCTATCTGCGCGACAATCCGCGCGGTAGGTATGAGGAATTCTGGCACCATACATCCGGCTGCCGGCGGTGGCTGGTCGTGACGCGCGATACCGCGACCCATGAGATCGAAGCCAGCCGCGACGTCGCGTTCGGTACAAGCCCGGAGGCGCGCGCATGACCTCTTACCGCTTGCCAAAAGGCGGTCTGGTTGACCGCCGGACGCCGCTTTCCTTCACCTTCGACGGCGCGTCGTTCCAAGGCCTCGCCGGAGATAGCCTGGCATCGGCGCTGCTTGCCAATGGCCGCCAGCTGGTCGGCCGCAGCTTCAAATACCATCGCCCGCGCGGCATCCTGACGGCAGGCGCGGCCGAGCCCAACGCGCTGATGACCATCGGCTCGGGCGGCCGGACGGAAGCCAATACCCGCGCCACGATGCAGGAGCTCTATGCAGGGCTCGAAGCGCGGAGCCAGAACCGCTGGCCGTCGCTCGATTTCGACATCGGCGCGGTCAACAGCCTGCTGTCGCCGTTTCTCAGCGCCGGCTTCTACTACAAGACCTTCATGTGGCCCGCGGGCCTGTGGGAAAAGCTCTACGAGCCCTTCATCCGCAAGGCCGCGGGCCTCGGCAAGGCAACCTATGAGGCCGATCCGGATCACTATGAAAAGTGCTGGGCGCATTGCGACCTGCTGGTGATCGGCGCCGGGCCAACAGGCCTTGCAGCAGCGCTGACCGCCGGCCGTGTCGGTGCGCGCGTCATCATCGTTGACGAACACACGCTTGCCGGCGGCTCGCTGTTGCAGGAGACCGCGACAATCGGCGGAGAGGATGCGCCGGCATTCGCGGCCCAGGTCGTGGCGGAACTACAATCGCTGCCGAATGTCCGCGTCATGACCCGCACCACCGCCTTCGGCTGGTATGACGGCAACGTCTTCGGCGCCATCGAACGCGTGCAGAAACATGTCCGCAATCCCGATCCCAATCGTCCGGTCGAGCGCCTCTGGCGCATTGCCGCAAAACAGGCACTGCTGGCCACCGGCGCCGAGGAACGCCCGCTAGTGTTCGGCGGCAATGACATTCCAGGCGTGATGATGACGGGCGCGATGCGCTGCTATCTCAACCGCTACGGCGTGGCGCCGGGCAAAAGCACGGCGATCTTCACCACCAATGATGCCGGCTACGCGCTCGCCCGTGACATGGAGAATGTCGGCCTGACTGTCGCGGCGATCATCGACAGCCGAGCGGATGCTTCATTCGCGTATCAAGGCAAGGCGCGATTGATCCGAGGCGGTGTCGTCACTGATGCCAACGGCGGCAAATCACTCAAGTCGATCGCCATATCGGCAGGCGGCAAGACTGAAACCCTCTCCGTCGATGCGCTGGCGATGTCGGGCGGCTTCAGCCCGATCATCAACCTCGCCTGCCATCGCGGCGGCAAGCCGCAATGGTCGGATGCGGACGCCGCCTTTCTGGCACCCTCCGGCCTGAAGGGAATAGAGATCGCAGGTGCGGCACGGGGAACGGCGAGCCTTGGCGATTGCCTCACTAGCGGCGCCGAACGCGGCGCGGCGCTCGCCAATGCTCTCGGCTTCAAGGCGGAGCCCCTGTCCATCGGAGCCGTCGAAGGCGACATAGCCGCCCCCGCCGGCAAGCCGCTCTGGTCCATTCCAGGCATCAAGGGCAAGGCCTTCGTCGATTACCAGAACGATGTCCACCGCAAGGATCTCGATCTGGCGGTGCGGGAAGGCTACGGCCATGTCGAGCTTGCCAAGCGCTACACGACCAATGGCATGGCGACCGACCAGGGCAAATTGTCCAACGTCAACGCCATCGGCCTGCTCGCCGACGCGCGCGGCGTTTCCCCTGCCGATGTCGGCACCACCACGTTCCGGCCATTCTACACGCCGATCTCGTTTGGTGCCCTGACGGGTGCCCATGCCGGCCAGCATTTCCAGCCGGTGCGCAAATCGCCACTGCACGATTGGGCCGCCAAGCACGGCGCGATCTTCGTCGAAACCGGCCTCTGGTATCGCTCCTCATGGTTCCCGCGCGGCGGCGAAACCCACTGGCGCGAGAGCGTCGATCGTGAGGTGCTCAACGTCCGCAGGAATGCCGGCCTCTGCGATGTTTCGATGCTCGGCAAGATCGAGGTCTGCGGCAAGGACGCGGCGGAATTCCTCAATCGCGTCTATTCCAATGCCTTCCTGAAGCTCCCCGTCGGCAAGGCGCGCTACGGGCTGATGCTGCGCGAAGACGGCTTCATCTATGACGACGGCACGACAAGCCGGCTGGAGGAAAACAGGTTCTTCATGACCACGACAACCGCCTATGCGGCCGGTGTCATGACGCATCTGGAGTTCTGCGCGCAGGCTCTCTGGCCGGATCTTGATGTCCGCCTCGCCTCGGTGACAGACCAGTGGGCGCAGATGTCGATCGTCGGCCCGAAATCGCGGAAAATCCTGCAGGCGATCGTCGATGACGACATATCCGATGCGGCTTTCCCCTTCCTCGGCGCACGCGAAGTATCGCTGTTCGGCGGCCGGCTGCACGGGCGGCTGTTCCGTATCTCCTTCTCCGGCGAACTGGCCTTCGAGCTTGCAGTAGCGGCCGGCTACGGCGAGAGCGTCTTCGATGCTCTGATGGAGGCTGGTGAGCCGCACGGCATCCAGCCCTATGGTGTCGAAGCACTCGGCGTCATGCGCATCGAGAAGGGCCATGTCACGCATAACGAGATCAACGGCACAGTCGTCCCCGCCGACCTCGGCTTTGCGAAGATGGTCTCGGCAGTGAAACCGGATTTCATCGGTAAGGCTATGCTGAACCGCGAAGGCTTATTGGCCGACGACCGGCCGAGCCTCGTCGGCGTTGTGCCGCTCGACCCGAAGACATCGTTCCGCACCGGCTCGCATATCCTTGCCAAGGATGCGGCCGCAACACTCGAGAATGACCAGGGCTACGTTTCCTCCAGCGCCTATTCCCCGCATGTCGGTGCCACCATCGGCTTGGCTCTGGTCAAGCGCGGTCCCGCCCGCCATGGCGAGGAAGTTGTCGTGTGGAACGGGCTTTTGAATGAATTCACGCCGGCACGCCTGTGCGATCCGGTCTTTGTCGATCCAGCGAATGAGAAGCTGCATGGCTGATTTCCAACTCGTCCACCGCCCCGCAGTCCACGAGGCATTCGCTTCGAGCGCGGGCGCCGTCACGCTTCAGCCATTGCCGGAAGGCCGGGTGATCCAAGTGCTCGGCAAGCCGGCTGGCGACGACCTGCGCCAGATCCTCACGGAATTCGCGGGCACCGGTCCACATGGCCTGCGATCGGCGGGCCCCGGCCAATGGTTCATCGTCGGCGACTCCCCGATGACCCATGACGAGTTTCAGGCAATGGCCGCGAAGCTTGCCCAGCATGCATTCCTCGTCGACCAGAGCCACGGCCGGGTGCGTGTCGGCCTCAAGGGAACCCGGATCGTCGATGTGCTGGCGAAGGGCACAGGCGTCGATCTCGACCGGGTTGCCGTTGGGGAATCGGCCATGACCTTGGTCGGCCACATATCCGTCCACCTTACCCGCCTCGCGCCGGATGCCATCGAACTCATGGTGTTAAGGGGTTTTGCCGAAAGCCTGTGGGACGATCTGGTTCGGATGAGCCGGGAATTCGCCTGATCGGAGCTCACGCACCGCGCGCGGTCGAAACCCGTTTCAGTTGGAACAGCGCTTCGTTCATCTCCGCCGTGTCCTTTTCCTGGCTGCCTTCGAGGAGCAGGCCGGTCATGTCTTCCGCCGACACTGCCTTCGAATAGAGATAACCTTGACCCAGCACGCATCCCATCGCCTTCAGGCGTTCGGCCTGGTCCGCTGTCTCGATGCCCTCGGCGACGACCCGGATCCCGAGACCCTTGGCGATGTGCAGAATGCCCTCGATAATACATCCGCCGGCGTCACCCGGACCCAGGCGATCGACGAATGATTTGTCGATCTTGATGATATCCACTGGAACCGTGAGCAAGTGGGTCAGGGAGGCAAATCCCGTCCCGAAATCATCCAGAGCGACCTTGAGGCCTCGCGCGCGGAGCGCCTTGATCTCATTGGCGACAGTCTTGTCGCGCTGGCTGATATAGACGGATTCCGTGACTTCCAGAATCGCGTGGCCGAGCGGCACGCCGGCAGCGCCAAACGCTTCGGAGAGAAGATCGGATAATCCGCCGGCGCGGAAATCGGCGGCGGAAATGTTGATTCCGACATGCTGAAAAGCGATGCCGCGGCCGAGCCATGCGCCGACATCTCTCGCAACCTGCTTGAGCATCGAGCGTGTCAATGCGGAGGCGACGCGCGCGTCCTTCGTGGCTTCATGGAATTGTGAGGCCGAGATGATCGAGCCATCCCGGCCGATCATCCGGCAGAGCGCTTCAACGCCGATGATCTCGGCGCTGTCGAGGCGCACGACGGGCTGATAATAGGCACGTATGCGATCCTCGTCCAAGGCAAGTGCAACATTGCGGATCGCGTCGAAGCGCGCTGAGATCGCAGTGCCAAGGGTCTCCTCGTGATGGACGAAGCCGCCCCGCTGCGTCTCCTTGGCGTGGTAGAGTGCAAGGTCGGCATTCTGGCGTACCGTCTCCGGCGTCTGGCCGGGATGGTTTCGTTCGGCCGCGCCGATCGTCACCGATGAGAAGACCGTATGACCGTTGCAGATGGAAGGTTCGCCGGCGGAAGCAAGGATGCTTTCGGCAAGCGAGACAGCCTTTTCGGCAGAAGCGGAACTGACGATCACCGCGAATTCGTCGCCGCCGAGCCGGTAAGTCTCGAACGGTTTGACCGCCGCGGAGAGCCTCGCTGCAACGGCGGCGATAAGTGCATCCCCCACATTGTGCCCGAACGTATCGTTGACGGTCTTGAGATTGTCGATATCGACCAGCAGAAGGCCCCAGTCATCGTCCTGGCAGGCACTGAGATCGTTTTCGAACCTGGTGCGGTTGGGAAGCCCGGTCAGGACATCGGTGAAAGCCAGGCTGCTATGCGCCAGCAATCGCTCCTGGCGTTCGAGTGCGATCATGCAAAGCGGCAGGCAGGTCTCGACGATACTCTCTTCGAGCGATGTAGGACCGCGCGTCTCCCGGAAGTAGAAGGCGAATGTGCCAATGACCCTGCTATCGTTGCTGAAGATGGGGCTCGACCAGCAGGCCCGGAGTCCCAGCGGCAGAGCCAGTGCCTTGAAATTCGCCCATAGCGGATCGCGGTCTATGTCCGTGACGCTTACCGGCCGGCCAAGAAAGGCGGCTGTCCCGCAGGAGCCAACGTCCGGGCCGATGGGCAGATTGTCGAGTGCATTGGAATAATGGGCCGGCAGGCTGGGTCCGGCGGCCGGATGCAGGCGGCCCTCGCCATCCAGTGTCAGGATCGAACAAATGATCCCGGGCACCAGCGCTTCGGCTTCCTGGCATAGTCTGCTCAGCGTCACCTCAAGCGCATCGCCTCGGGCGATCATCCTCAAGATGACGTTTTGCAATTCCAGAAGCATGCCCGACTCCATCCGACATGCCTAAAATACAGACTGACGTTTTCGGAAGCGTTAGGCCGATAGATACAACTTGAGCGATTTAAGTTCTCGCGCAGGATTCCTCTTGTTCGAGTGGCGCGCTACCGTTCGAGTTAGTCGCTTGTACAGGCGGCGCGGTAGTCGTCGAGACTGCGCTGAACGGCGGCAACAAGCAGGGAAGCTGGATCGAGCGGCTTACCGGACCAGCTTTCGAAGGCCGGAAGATACTGGCGGAAAAGCGTTGGCGGGACGGTTCTGCCTTGCAGGGCATCGATCAATTGCTGGACCGCTGTCTCGGCCTGAGGCTGGTTCCAGTAGTAACGGATGCGGTCGGAGTAGGAATATTGCCGCTGCACGCGCTGTTCTTGCGCCGAACCGTGATAGTGCCCCTGCCAGAAACCGGGCTTTTCCAGCATCAGCTTTTCCATGGCCGCGAAGAGTGCGCGCGGCGGATAGTCCCCGATGAGATCGCTGGCGATGAGATCCAAGCCATAAAGTGATTCCCGTAGCACGAAGGTCAATTCGGGCCCGACCTTGAGAATAGGGAAGCCATCCTCCACAAGATGTCTGAGCGCTGTCCGTCCCTGGTAATCGGTCGAATGTGCCTCGTAGATAAGGCCTTGTTCCCGATCGAGCAATTGCGTCAGCCCGCGCGCTTTCGAGGGGTCATAGATGACCACGTTCGCGTTGCCGAATTCGACGCCCGGCTGGACGACGAGGCCGATCACACGGGAGAAAGCATCTTCCATTCCGGCCTGCCGGAAAAGATCGCGATGCACGTTAATGGTCTGCTGCGCGGCCGCGACGCTGGTCGGCTCGAGTTCGGTGATCACATGATGAGCGCCGCCGGGCGGTGGCACTTCGGTGCCGATGATATAGACCGGCATCTCGCCGCCAGTGTTTCGTGCGGCCTGTTCCGCCACTTTAGCCAAGCGCAAAGCCCGCTCTGCGGTCGTTGCGTCGTCGAGGGCGGCCGGCTCGCCGGCGCATCCCATCGATGCGTCCAGATGGATCTTGCGGAAACCGGCATCGACATAAGCCATCACCATGTCCTCGGCTTTCGCCATGGCCGAAGCGGCTGGTTCAGATCGCCATGGATTAGGTCCGAGATGGTCGCCGCCGAGGATGATCTTGTCAGTTGGCAGATTTTCCTCCGCTGCAATGCGCCGAACAAGCTGCACGAAATCGGCTGGCAGCATGCCGGTATAGCCGCCGAACTGGTTGACCTGATTGCAGGTCGCCTCGATCAGCAGGACATCCGAATAGCGCGCCGCATTACGGGCGGCCGCGCGCATCACCAGCGGATGGGCCGAGCAGACCGAGGTGATGCCGACCGGCCTGCCGTCGCGGCGTGCCTGCGCCAGCTGTCTCAGGAATGACGTCACAGCGCTGCCCTCGGCGTATTGGCGATGAAGTCGTCGAGTTGTCGCCGGCTCCCGGCGCCCTCCATCGGACCCTTGGCTGTTACATTCCGGGCACCGGCCGCGTTGGCATATTCCAGGGCCTTGTCGGCTGGCATGTCGAGCCGACGGCACGCGACATAGGCGCCGCCGAAGCAATCTCCCGCGCCGGTCGGGTCGATCTCCTCCACTTTGAAGGCCGGGCAATCCAGGCGCGTGCTGTCGGAGCCGTAGAACGTCGATCCCCGTTCGCCGCGCTTCAGTGCGATCTCGGTCGCGCTGTGGGAAAACAGCGCCTGTATCGCCGCCGCCTCGCCATCGACGCGGGCCGCGACGAACAGCTCATCGCCGGAGGGCAGGATCAGGTCGGCGATCTCCACCAGCCTCGCAAAGCGCGCCAGCATATCGCCCTGGCCGAGCAGTTCCTTGCGCAGGTTGGGATCGAACGAGACGCTGCCGCCCCGGTTCTTGATGACGCCGATGGCGTGATCCATGATGTCCCAGGCGCCGGGGATCGAAAACGCTGTCCCCATGACATGCAGATGCCCAGCGCGGGCTATGAGCGCCTTGGCTTCGCCGGTCAGGCTGAGTTGGGCTGCGGAGGATTTGGCGATGTTGTAGACGAAATCGCGCGAGCCATCCTCGCGATAGCGCACGAAGGCGCTGCCGGTGGGATAGTCGGCGCTGACCGAGACGGCGGAGACATCGGCGCCATCGGCGCGCAGCCGCTCCACATTGATCCGGCCGAAGTCGTCATTGCCCACGGAGGCGATAATACCGGCCGATCCGCCGATCTTGGCGCATTGATCGATGAAGATAGCGGGTGCACCGCTCGGATAGGGCCCCGTCAGCTCGATCGGCTCCATAAAGCCATCGCCGCGATGGACCGCCATGATCTCCACCAGGATTTCCCCGATGGTGATGGTGGGGCCGAGCCGGTTCGGCGCGAGTGATGTGCTGGTCATGAATGCATTCTCTTGATTTATCGGAGCTATGAACGGCTTATCCCGCATCCTCGGCGAAGCGCTGGCTCTCCATCGACAGATAACGTTGGTGGAGAATGCAGGCCGCGCCGAAAGCCGGGCCGATCGTTTCATTGTCGTTCATCACAATATCAGGCATCGGAAAGCTCGCCTCCTGCGTCGACCGGATGTGGTGGGCGACGCGGGCCGCCATCAGCGGATAGAGTGCCGCCACCGATCCGCCCAGAACGATCCGGTCCGCATCGATCACCCGACAGGCCTGGATGAGGCCGATCGCCAGCGCCCTTGCCCATTCCTCGGCGATCGTCACCGCGCCGGGCACACGGTCGCGCACATCTGCCAGGAATGTCTGGAACGTCGGCTCGGCCTTGCCGGATATGTTGCGATAGCCATGCATGATGTTTTCGAGGCCGAGCACCTGTTCCAGGTTCCGGTCCGGCTGCGAGACGCCATCGATCCTGAGATGACCGACCTCACCGGCCAACCCATTCGCGCCGCGAAACAGGCTGCCATTGACGATGATGCCGCCACCGACGCCGCTTTCCATGACGAGAAACAGCGTGACGCCGGCATGCAGTTCGTTGCGGCCATATGTGGCCCCGATGGCGAAGGCGTTCGCATCGTTTTCCGCCGCCACTGGAACGGAGACGGGCAGCACATCCCGCACGCGTTCCACAAGCGGTTCGTTTTCCCAGCCGAGCAGGGGTGCCAGCCGGACGAAGCCGTGCTTGTCCATCTGCGCCGGCGTTGCGATCCCGAGGCCCTCGCAACGATCGCGCCGGGAGGCGGGGATCGCCTCGAACGCCATCTGCACCGCGCGCTCGACGGCCTTGGTGACGCCAGCGGACGCACCATCGAAGGGCTCGACACTGGTCGAGATGATATTGGTCCCGAGGTCGATCTCGACCGTGCTGATATGCTCGACGCCGATCTCGACGCCGACGAAGAAGACCGCTTCGGGAACGAGTTCGAGCATGATGCCGGGCCGTCCCGCATGGGTCGGGTTGGCCCGCACATAATGATTCTCATTGACCTCGCGGACCAGCCCATCCGCCGTCAATCCGGCGATGATGTGGCCGGAGGACGAGCGGTTAAGCCCGAGCTTGCGCGCCAGGTCGGCACGGCTCAGCCGGCCGAACTGATGTAGCGCCTTCAAGGCCGCTACTTCGTTTCGTTGCCTGATGCCGCGCGGCGAACTGGTGATCAACACCGTCTCATTCACGCAAAGATCTCCCCAAATGCATGGCCGGACGGAAAACTGATGGCACAAGACTGAAAGTCGGTAAAATGCTGATATCGCACGGCACCGACTTTCCCCGCATGTTCGCGCTAAGGACGGACATTTGTGGCGCGCCGGCGGATTGCCTCTTCGATCTTGAGGTCGATGAACGCCTTGGCATGTTTCGCGACCGGCATATTATCAGTCCAGGTATCGCGCCAGATGGCGCAGGCCAGCGATAGGCCCTCATCCACCACGGCGCTCGAAAAGGATTCGAAGGTGATGTCCTTCTCGTAGCCGATGTCGAGAAGGGCATCGAAGATCCGGTCGAAATCGATCACGCCGTCGCCGAGATAGCCTCGATTGCTCTCGCCGATATGGAAGTAGCCGATCTTGTCCCCGGCCAGCCGGATCGCGGCGGCGGGATTGGCCTCCTCGATGTTCATGTGGAACGTGTCGAGATGCAGCGTCACATGGTCGGAGCCAGTGGCTTTGATGAAATCCAGACCCTGCGCGGTGGTGTTGAGCAGGTTGGTCTCGAACCGATTGACGATTTCCAGCACGAGATCGACACCGGCGGCCTTGGCGATATCCGCGGTCCTCGCGATCGCCCCGATGCTGTTCTCCCGGCCGCGATCCGTCGGCATCCTGGAATATTTGGTATGGGCGGAATAGAGGATGCCGCCGAGCTTGGTGCCTCCGATATCGCGCACGGCCTTCACAGCGTCCGCCAGCAGCTTTTCGCCCGCCTTCATCACGTCGGTATCGTCGTTCGACACGTCGGCGTTCAATGGCAGTCCCATGGTCACCGCGATCTGGAGATCGAGGGCGGATGCCCTTTTCGCCAGTTGGTCGAGGTTGAATTTCTCGGGCCGGAGATAGGCGAACTCGATCTGCCGGTATCCGCAGGCCGCGGATTTTTCCATCGCATCCTCGAGCATCGCCTGGGTGGCGCCGCCCGTCCAGACGAATGAATGTATTCCCAATCGGCCCATGTTTTTCCTCCTTCCGCGCTGGCGGAATAGTTATGTTGTTATGCGCAACAAAATTACCGCACTGCAGCAAATTTAAATGTCGGTTATCGTGAAATTGGTCTGATAGTTGTGCGAACCGATCGATAGGCCTCGGCTTCGCGCTTCTTGAAATGAGCGAAATCCTTGCGCCTGGTGGCCCTCCTCATGCTGCTGCTAAGCACTTAAGCAGTTTGTCATTGACTTATTTGTAAAGAATATTAATTTGTCTTGTCAAGCAACATATAAGCCCGAAAATGCATCGGGACCGGGAGGAATTGAATCATCGCCGAGCGCATGCCTGTGCGTGTCCGTCAAACCGCGCGGATTCCGGGCCGGGACTGCCGATTTGAAATTTGAAAATTCTTATGCATTGATGTCGTGGGGAAGAGGAGCCCCATGAGAGAAGACTCGGGAGACTGCGGATCAGAGTGAGCGAGGCGGCTACCGCCTCACTGGGGAAGAGGAGTCATTCAATGAAGGCCGATCTGAAGATCGTTCCGGACTTCGAAATGATCATTTGTCCGCCTGCGGAATCCTTCCGCTGGAACATGCATGACTATCCATATTTCGGCGCCAAATGGCATTATCATCCGGAATACGAGCTGCACCTGACGCGGACGACATCCGGCGTGATGATGGTCGGCGATCATATCGGGGAGTTCGCGCCGGGATGCCTAGTGTTGACCGGCCCCAATGTGCCGCACAATTGGGTCAGCGACATAGAACCGGGCAAGCTCATCCGCAACCGCGACATGCTCATTCAGTTCAGCCCTGAATGGGCCGATCGCGTCACCGCCTTTTGCCCGGAACTCGGAACCATAAAGCCGCTTTTCGAGGACGCGGTGTTCGGGGTGGAATTCACCGGCGCCACGGCGCTCGCGGGGCAGCGGCTGCTCGCCCAGATGGGGGCCGCCCATGGGGCCGAACGCGTCGTGCTTTTCCTGCAATTGATGATCACGCTGGCGCAAAATCCCAAGGAGCGGCGCAAGCTGTCGCGCCTCGCGCCAACCTCCGCGCGGGTGGAATTGCCGCCGGAACTCGATGTCGCCATGCGCTATGTGCTGGAGAACTACAGCGAGGATATCGACTTCGCATCCGTGGCGAAGCGCTGCGGCCTGGAACCTCAGGCGTTCTCGCGGTTCTTCAAGCGTCAGACAGGTCATACCTTCGCGCGTTATGTCATCCTGGCGCGCGTCTATGCCGCCTGCTCGCTGCTGACCCAGACCTACCGGCCGATCACCGATATCTGCTTCGAAGTCGGGTTCAACAACATCGCCAATTTCAACAGGCAGTTCTTCAAGATCTGTGGGCGAACGCCGTCGGATTACCGGCGCAATGCGCACAAGATCGGTACCGACGCACGGCCCGATCCGTTCCGGGAAATCCGGGCATTTTCGGCCGGATTGGCTGTCGGCGAAAAAGTATAGGTCGCCTGCAAAGCACGCGTGGCACAGGCTCGAACCCCGCTCTAAGCTTTTGGAACGCTCAAGGGAACGAGCCCCGGATGATAAATCCGGCGACCATACCTTGTCAGCGAAGGATGCCTGAACGCCGGGAGGAGCCGCGCGTCGGGCCATGGGAGGACCCGGCTTGTGCCGGGTGCGAGACCTTGCCTGCAGGCCGCCGGCCGCGGGATGCACAGATACTATGGAGGAGGAATCATGATCAGGAAAAGTGGAATTGGAATTGCCGCGCTTGCGATCAGCTTGCTGGCAAGCGTGATGCCCGCACAGGCCGACTTCTGGTCCGATGCCGGTGCGAAGTACAAGGGCGTCGTGCTGCACGGCGTCACCGAAAGCACGCCACCGTCGAACTACATCAAGGACGTCCTGGCGCCGGAATTTGAGAAGAAGACCGGCATCAAGGTCGAGATCGAAACGACCTCCTGGGACCAGATGTACGACAAGGCGATCAAGGACATGGAAGCCAAGACCGGCCTCTATGACATGGTCTATATCGAGCAGGACATCATCTACGCCTATCTGGCGCGCAACTTCCTCGTCGATATCACGAAATCGCTCAAGGACGACCCGTCGCTGAAGGCACCGGATTTCGATGAAAGCCATTTCACGACTTTCGCCAACTACTTCAAGAATGCCGATGGCGACCTTTTCGGCATCCCGATGGAAGCCTTCATCAAGGTCTATCTCTATCGCACGGATCTCTTCAACGACCCCAAGATCAAGGAAGCCTTCAAGAAGGAAACCGGCAAGGATCTCATGCCTGCCAAGACGCATGAGGAATATACCCAGATCGCGGAATTCTTCACCAAGTACGGCAAGGACAATGGCATGGAACTCTGGGGCACGACCGCCCAGGCGCATACCGGCCATCCGGCGTCGTGGTATGAATTCTTCGAGTCGATCGCGCCGACTTACGGCGTCTACAACTGGGGCATCGACCCCTCGAAGAACTACGCCGCCTCTGTCGAGAATGGCGGCCAGATGAACAGCGACAAGGCCAAGGCGGCCATGAAATACTGGCTGCATCTGCGCGATATCGCTCCGCCTGAATCGGCTGCCTCGACCTGGACGGAAGTCGGCACGACCTTTGCCGCCGGCCGCGTCGCACAGGGCCTGGTCTATGGTGAAAACGCTGCCTGGATCGCGTCCGATGCCGAAAAATCCAAGGTTGTCGGCAATGTCGGCGTCGCTCTGCCGCCGACGGAACCCGACGTCCTCAAGGAAGTCGAAGCCGGCAATGGCTATCTCGGCTACTATGACGGCGGCGCCTTCGGCCTGCCGGTAACCTCCAAGAACAAGGAGGCGACGCTTCTCTTCCTGCAGTTCATCGGCCAGGATTCGGTCCAGGCCGACTGGGCGGTGGCGGCTCCCCGCATCACCAACACGGCGACCTATGACGACCCGAAGGTCATCGAGATGGATAAGAAGCTGAACGGCTACTACACCATGCTCAAGGACCAGGGAAAGCTGTTCGCCGGTGCGCCGCCCTTCCCGTTCCATGCCCAGGTGCGTGAAGCCACGGCTCCGATCTTCTACCGGATCCTGCTCGGCGAAGTTGGTCCGGATGAAGGTCTCGACCAGATGGCCGCCGCGGCCGAAGCGGAACTGACTAACCTCGGCTACCGCAAGTAAGACCGGACAAGAGCCTGCGTCCGGGTGGCATCTCCCAAGACCGCCACCCGGGCGCAGTTGCCCTATCGAGACAGGCATCGAGCCTGCGTGAATATCCTGGGGAGCACGAATTCATGCGTTCAAACACAGTCGGTTGGCTGATGCTCGCTCCGACGATCGCGATCCTCGGCATCTTCGGCATCATACCCTTCATCTACGTGCTCTATGTCGCGTTCCACCAATGGAACCCGTTCGGCGCCAGCCCCGACATGATCTATAACGGCGCCAACAATTTCCGCCGTCTCGTCTTCGACGCCGAATTCCTGACCTCCATCTCGGTCACGATGAAGTTCGCCTTCTTCGCGGTGGCAAGCGAGGTCGCGCTGGGCTATCTGCTCGCGCAGCTGTTCATGAAGGAATTCCCCGGTCGCGGCTTCTTCCGCACGATCCACACGCTGCCGCTGATCGTCGCGCCGATCGTCGTCGGTTCGGTCTGGCGCCTGATGACGACGCCCAGCATCGGCATCATCCCCCATCTGTTGAAGAGCTGGTTCGGCTACGATCTCAATATCGGCCGCGATCCCACCACCGCCTTCGCACTGACCGTCATCATGGACATCTGGCATTGGACGCCGCTGGTGACGCTGACGCTGCTGGCAGCACTGCTTGCGCTGCCGAAGGAGCCTTTTGAGCAGGCGCAGATCGATGGTGCCAATCGCTGGCAAATCTTCTGGCACATCACATTGCCGATGATCCGCCCGGCTATCCTCGCCACCGTGTTCATCCGCCTGATGGATGCGCTGCGCACCGTCGATGAAGTCTGGATGCTGACCTCGGGCGGACCGGGTGCCGCCACCCGCTATGTCGGCCTGCACATCTGGAAGATCGTCTTTCCCAAGACCGATTACGGTTACGGCGCCGCCATTTCAGTCATCGTGCTCTATCTCACGCTGGTCATGTGCTGGATACTTTACGTCTCCCTCGTCGCCCGTCGCGAACGCAAGAGGACATTCTGATGCCGAGCCGCAATCCGCTTATCTATGTAGCACTCTGGCTGTTGCTCAGCCTGCTGACGCTGTTCCCAATCTACTGGCTCTTCGTCATCTCGGTGAAACCGGCGGTCGATCTTTTCACCACGCCGAGCCTGTTCCTCGATGCGATCTACTGGAAGAACTACGTCAACGTGATCGGCAACGAGACGCTGCGCGGTTACATGCTCAATTCGATCATCATATCGAGCTGCAACGCGCTGCTGGTGACCACCCTGGCGTTCCTCGCCTGCTACGCGCTTTCGCGCTACGATCTCCCCGGCAAGGAGAACATCTTTTTCTGGACCATCACCAACCGCATGGCGCCGGCTGCCGTATTCTTGCTGCCGTTCTTCCTGCTTTTCACCCAGGTCTTCACCCTTGGCGAGTGGAAGCTCTACGATACCAAGATCGGCATGATCCTGCTCTATTGCACCTTCAACCTGCCCTTCGCGATCTGGACGCTCCGGCCGACGATCGATGGCATCCCGAAGGAACTGGATGAAGCCGCGACCGTCGATGGCGCTTCGACCTGGCAGGTCATCTCCGAGGTCATATTCCCGCTCGCCCGGCCCGGTCTTGCCGTGACGCTGATCCTCACCTGGGTATTTGCGTGGAACGAGTTCCTGCTGGCGGCCACGCTGACCAGCTTCAATGCGCGGACCATCACGACGGGCCTATCGGAATATGTGACGACGACGGGTACCGAATGGGGCGCGATGGCCTCGATCGCCGTCATTACGCTGATCCCGGCGCTGATCATCTTCTCGGTCGTGCAGCGCCATATCGTGGCCGGCCTCACCTTCGGCGCGGTCAAGGAGTAAGCCATGCAGCAACCCCTCGAAAGCGAGCAACTCGATCCGGAACGTGATGCCGCGCCCGTCAAGCCCGTACAGACCGGCTTCCTGCCGATCGTCACGAACTGGTTCGACCGCGTCTTCGTCAGCATCTACCTGTTCGTCGCGCTCGAGCTGCTCTGGATGCGCTTCCTTGAACAGGCGATCCCGCTCACCGTCTGCCATGTGCTGGCTATCGCGCTCGGCGTGCTGATCGTCTGGCGCGGCTGACGACTCCATCGGAAAACAGGACAAAGACAATGAAATCGCTGGTGTTGGAAGAGAAAATGAAGCTGTCGCTCCGGGATTTCCCGATCGAGCGGGACGAGGTGCTCGGCCCGCGTGACGTGCGCATCAAGCTGCACACGGTCGGCATCTGCGGTTCCGATGTGCATTATTACACCCATGGCGGCACCGGCGTCTTCCAGGTCAAGGCGCCGATGATCCTCGGTCATGAGGCATCCGGAATCGTCATCGAGACCGGCGCCGAGGTGACCTCACTGAAAACGGGTGACCGGGTCTGCATGGAGCCGGGCATCCCCGATCCCAACAGCCGCGCCACGAGACTTGGAATGTATAATGTCGATCCGGCGGTTCGCTTCTGGGCGACGCCGCCGATCCATGGCGTTCTACGGCCGACTGTCGTCCATCCCGCCGATTTCACCTTCAAGCTGCCCGACAATGTGTCCTTCGCCGAAGCCGCGATGGTCGAACCGCTCGCCGTCGGTGTTCACGCTGCTACGAAGGCGCAGGTCAAGCCCGGCGATATTGCGCTGGTGATCGGCGCCGGCCCGATCGGGTTGGTCACGGCGCTGTCGGCATTGGCAGCCGGCTGCGCACGGGTGTTCGTCAGTGATATCGATGATGTGAAACTGGACCTGGCCGCGAAACTCGGGCCCATCACGCCCGTCAACGTTGCCAAACAGGATTTGGTCAAGGAAATCCTCGCCGCCACCGATGGCTGGGGTGTCGAGATCGTGTTCGAATGTTCAGGCCATCCCAGGGGTGCCGAAGGCGTGTTCGATCCGCTGGCCCCGGGCGGTCGTGTGGTGTTCATCGGCTCACAGGTCCATGCGATCAATTACGATGTCGGCAAGGCGATGGTCCGCGAGGCACGCGTCGAACATGTCTTCCGCTATGCGCATGTCTTTCCGCGATGCGTCGCCATGCTTTCGTCGGGCGCGATCGATGTGAAGCCGCTTATTACCCGCACCTTCGATTTCGACGAAAGCGTTCACGCCTTCGAGATCGCCGCGTCCGCCCCCAAGGGCGAAGTCAAGATGCAGATTGCGCTGCCGCAGTAAAAGGAAGAGAAATGGCTCACGTCACCGTCAAGGACGTCATCAAGAAATACGGCGCGCTGCCGGTCATCCATGGCGTGAGTATCGATATCGCCGATGGCGAATTCGTCGTGCTGGTCGGCCCGTCCGGCTGCGGCAAGTCCACGCTGTTGAGGATGATCGCCGGGCTCGAGACGATCTCCGGCGGAACGGTCGATATCGGCGGCAGGGTGGTCAACGATGTGCTGCCGAAGGACCGCGACATCGCCATGGTGTTCCAGAACTACGCGCTCTATCCGCACAAAACAGTGGCAGACAATATGGGCTTCCCGCTGAAGCTCAAGGGCGCACCGAGGAGCGAGATCGAAGCCAAGGTCCGCAAGGCGGCCGAAATCCTCGACCTCGGCAAGCTGCTCGACCGCTATCCCAAGCAGCTTTCGGGCGGCCAGCGCCAGCGCGTCGCCATGGGCCGTGCCATCGTGCGCGATCCGCAGGTGTTCCTATTCGACGAGCCGCTATCCAATCTCGATGCTAAACTCCGCGTGACCATGCGCGTCGAGATCAAGGAGCTGCATCAGCGGCTGAAGACCACCACGATCTATGTCACCCACGACCAGATCGAGGCCATGACCATGGCCGACAAGATCGTCGTCATGCGTGATGGCAGGGTCGAGCAGATCGGCGCGCCGCTCGACCTCTACGATCGTCCGGCCAATGTCTTCGTTGCCGGCTTTATCGGCTCGCCATCGATGAATTTCATAACCGGGAAACTGGTGAACGAGAGCGGCCGGCTGTCCTTCGTCAGCGACAAGGGAACTGTGCTGCCCGTACCTGAAGGTACAGTGGCTCATGCCGAGCCGGCCGTCTATGGTATCCGGCCCGAGCATATCGATGTCCGCGCCGATGGATTACCGGCCACGATCTGGGTGCTGGAACCGACGGGTTCGGAAACGCAGATCTTCGCCCATTTCGGCACCGACCCGATCATGGCGGCCGTCCGCGACCGGATTACCGCCCGGCCGGGCGAGGCGATTTCGCTGAAGATTGACACGGCGCGCGTGCACCTGTTCGATGCCAGGAGCGGCCGGCGCCTTTGATCCAGGCATAGAAACGGAGCAGAAGATGTTTTTCGAGAAATTCAGGATGGACGGCCAGGTCGCGGTGATCACCGGCGGCGGGCGCGGTATCGGCCTTTCCTGCGCCGAAGCACTGGCCGAGGCCGGCGCACATATCGTCATCATCGACCGGGATGAGGCCGTGGCGGAGTCGGGCCGGCAGGCACTGGCGGCCAAGGGCGTCGAGGCGGACAAATATGTTCTCGACGTCACGGACTCGGCAGCGGTGGACAAAGCTGCAGCCGATATCTTCGCCAAGCACGGCCGCATCGACGCACTGGTCGCCAACGCCGGCATCGCCCGCACCGGCACCGCCGCAGAGGATACGCCGGACGAACTCTGGCTCAATGTCAACGACGTGAACTACAACGGCGTCTTCTGGTGCAATCGTGCCTTCGGTGGTTACATGCTGAGGGCCCGGCGCGGTGCGATCGTCAATATCGGTTCGATGTCCGGCTATATCGCGAACCGGCCCCAACTCCAGACCTACTACAATGCCTCCAAGGCCGCGGTGCATCATCTCACGGCGTCGCTCGCTGCGGAATGGGCGCCGCGCGGCGTTCGCGTCAATGCGGTGGCGCCGACATATATCGAGACCGAGATGACCAAGAACATCGTCGATAAGTCGATGATGGAGCTCTGGATCCGCGACACGCCCATGGGCCGCATGGGCCAGCCGCACGAGATTGCCTCGGTCGTGCATTTTCTCGCCTGTGATGCGTCGAGCCTGCTGACCGGCGCGACCGTCAAGGCCGATGGCGGCTTCACCGTCTGGTAGGAGGTTTTTACGATGGATTTTTCCAATAAGCGTGTGGTCGTAACCGGCGCCGGCAAGGGCATCGGTCGCGCGACCGCCGTCATGCTGGCCAAGCGCGGCGCCAAAGTGACGGCACTGTCGCGCTCGGCGTCCGATCTGGATCAGTTGAAGGCGGAAATCGGCTGCATCCCGATTGCGGTCGATCTAGCCGATCCAGATGCCACGCGCGCCGCGGCAATCAAGTCACTGCCGGCCGATTTCCTGGTCAATTGTGCCGGCACGACGGAGCTTGAGTCATTTCTTGATCTGAAGGTCGAGAACTTCGACCTGCTCTACGCGGTCAATACGCGGGCACCGATGATCGTCTCGCAAGAATATGCCCGCGACATGGTGAATAACGGCCGCAAGGGTGCGATCGTCAATGTATCGAGCGTCGCGGCCTTCGTCGGCATTCCCGATCACGCCGCCTATTGTGCGTCCAAATCCGGCCTCGATGGGCTGACCAGGGTGATGGCCAAGGAGCTCGCGCCGAAGGGCATCCGCGTCAACGGCATACACCCAACTGTCACGTTGACGCCGATGGCGATCAAGGCCTGGAGCGATCCGGAAAAGGCGGCCGGCATGCTCAACCGCATTCCGGTCGGCCGTTTCGCCGATCCCGACGACATTGCGAAGGTCATTCTTTTCCTGCTCTCCGACGAAGCCGCGATGGTCAACGGTCTCTCGATGCCGGTGGATGGTGGCTACATGATTTCTTGACGGTCTTCCGTTCTCCAGACCTTCCTGCCGCCGGTCTGGCGGCTCCAGATTTTTCTCAGGGATAAGCCCATGACACGCTTTGACGCAAAGATCGCCCGCATCAGGGCCGGCAATTACAAGCGCACGGATTTCATCATTGCCGACGCCAAGGATGGCGACATGGGACCGAGCATTCCCTCCTGTGGCCCCAAGCTCGAAAAGGACAGCTCCTTTACACGCCATCGCACGCGGGCGGAATTCCTCGGCCAGGTCAAGGCCGTGATCGCGCAGGACGTCGTCGATATCATGCTGACTTCGGCGTCGAACCTCGAACTGCTGGTCGAAAGCGGCGCCTATGCGGCCAGCAACGTCAAGCCGGCCATCCGCGCCAATGACACGACCGACATCTGGGTGGGACGCGGCGCGACCTATTCGAAACATCCCTCGCGGCCCTATCGCACCGCCTCGCTGTCGGTGAACCGCCGTCATACCGATCTCGGCCTCTATTCGATCACCTTCAACAACGACATCGATGCGGACTATGATTCCCTGCTCGCCTTCCTCGATTTCGTCGAGGATGCCGACGACAACGGCTTCAATTACTTCCTCGAAGTGTTCAATCCGAATGTCGATACCGGTATCGCGCCCGAACTCGTGCCGCATTATGTCAATGACTGCATCTGCCGCGCGCTGGCCGGATTGACGCGCGCCCAACGGCCGCAATTCCTGAAAATTGCCTACAACGGTCCGAAGGCGCTCGACGAACTGACATCCTATGACCCCAGCCTGATCGTCGGCGTGCTCGGCGGCGGCGCGGGCACGGCACGCGATACGTTCGAACTCATCCACCAGGCGGAGAAATACGGCGCCCGCGTGGCGCTCTTCGGCCGTAAGATCAACCTCGCAGAGGATCCCCTCGCCATGGTGAAATACATGCGCGCTGTCGCCGATGGCGATATCGCGCCGCAGGAGGCAGTGAAAGCCTATCATGGCGTGTTGCAGGCTGCGGGCCAGAAGCCGCTGCGGGCGCTGGAGACCGACATGGAGATCACCGAGAAAGTGTTGAAGTCCTAAGTCCGGCGAGGGAGGAGAACATGGCCGGAAACACGAGGCGCGGTTTCATCGCCGGCGGCACCTGGTGCCTGGATCGCAACCGCAAGATCGATTTGTGGCCGAGGGAGGACAGCGTCGGCATCGCCTGGGGGCTGGAGGAACGCGGCGGCGGCCCCGCCTGCAATCTCGCCGTGGATATCAAGCGGCTCGACCCATCTCTCCCAGTCGAAACCATCGGCCTGATCGGCAATGACGACGCCGGCCGGAAACTGCTCGCCGCAGCCGATGCGGCCGGGCTCGAGCGGCGGCAGATGCATGTCAGCGATGAAGAGCCGACGCACATGACCGAAGCCTTCATCTCCCAGGCAAGCGGACTCCGCACCCATATTTCCGACCTCGGTGTATCGGCGCTTCTCAGCCCCGAGCACTTCGATTTCTCGGAGACTTCCGCACGCTTCATGCATCTCGGTCTCCCCGGCATCCATCCGAAAATGGATGCGGCATGGCAGGATGACGAGAACGGCTGGGTCACGGTGCTCAAGGCTGCGCGGCGTGTGGGGCTGGAGACCAATCTCGAACTCTGCACCGTCACGCCGGAACGGCTGCGCGGCCTCATCCTGCCCTGCCTGCCGCATCTCGACACGCTGATCGTGAACGACAGCGAGATCGGCGCGCTCGCCGAAATGGTCACCGTCCGGGATGGCAGGACCGATGTCGAGGCCTGCACCGCTGCCTCCGCCGCTATTCTGGGGCAAGGCGCGATGCGTCTCGTGACCATCCATTTTCCAGAGGGGGCAATCACCGTCGGCCGCGACGGCGCCCGCGTCTTGGTGCCCTCCGTCAAGGTGCCGGCGGAAGCGATCGTCGGCCCCAACGGCGCGGGCGATGCCTTTGCCGCGGGGTTCATGTACGGGCTGCACGAGAACTGGCCGATCGAGCAATGCCTCGGCCTCGGCCATGCGGCAGCCGCGTGCTCACTCAGGACGGCCGGGACAACCGATGGCGTGGTGGGCTGGCAAGAGTGCCTCGACATCGCGCGCCGATGGGGCAGCCGCTAAAGGCAGACCCAGCAGGATTTCATCATTTCATCCGAGACAGAAGGACACGAACATGAACAAGCATCTGGAAGGCAAAGTGGCAGCGATTACGGGTGCTGCCTCCGGCATCGGCCTCGCGAGCACGCGGGCGATGATCGCCGAGGGCGCACGGGTGATCCTCGTTGATCGCGACAAGAAGGCGGTGGACGCGGTCTGTGAGGAATTTGGTGACGCCGCAATCCCGCTGATCATCGATTTGCTCGACCCCGCAAGTTGCGCAACCCTCATGCCGTCGATCGAGAAACTGACCGGGCAGCTCGACATTTTCCACGCCAATGCCGGCACCTATATCGGCGGCGACCTGATCGAGGCCGAGACCGCCGTGATCGACCGGATGCTCAACCTCAACATCAATGTGGTGATGAAGAATGTCCATGACGTCCTGCCGCATATGATCGCGCGCGGTTCGGGCGATATCATCGTCACCAGTTCGGTCGCCGGGCATTTTCCGGTTCCGTGGGAGCCGGTCTATTCGGCCTCGAAATGGGCTATGACTTGTTTCGTCCAGACGGTGCGGCGGCAGGTCAACCGGAAAGGCATAAGGGTGGGTTCGGTGTCGCCCGGTCCGGTGATCAGCGCGCTGTTGGCCGATTGGCCTGAGGAGAATCTCAGGAAGGCCAAGGAATCGGGCAGCCTCATCGAGCCCTCCGAAGTGGCTGACGCGATCATCTTCATGCTCACCCGGCCACGCAACGTCACGATCCGCGACGTCGTCGTGCTGCCGACGAATTTCGATCTCTAACGGGATAAAGGTGTCTGGTAGAGTTTGCCGGACGAGCCCCTTGCTCCCTCTTCTCCCCAGCGGGGAGAAGGTGGCGCGAATGCGCCGGATGAGGGGGTGCGCGAAGCGCCGAGAACGCTGCTGGGAACCCCTCATCGCCTCGCTATGCTCGGCACTTCTCCCCAAGGGGAGAAGAGGGAGTTTGTGGCCGTCGCTTCAACCGCTAGCGGCCAACCTACCCGCCGATCATCAGCCGGACCACCTCGTCATGCGTGGTCTCGCCGATATTGCGTTCGCCGGCCACGATGCCCCGCCGCAGCACGACGATGCGGTCGGACACCGCGAAAATGTCCTGCAGGTTATGCGAGATGAACAGCACGCCGCGCCCCTGCGCCTTCAGCGATTTGATCAGGGAGATCACCTTGCGTTGCTCGGGCACGCCGAGTGCAGCTGTCGGTTCGTCCATGATCAGGATCTTGGCGTTCCAGTAGACGGCCCGGCCGATGGCGACGGCCTGGCGCTGGCCGCCGGAGAAATTGCTGACGGGCGCATCGAGACGTTTCACGTGGAAATCGAGCTTCGCCATGGTTTGGGCGGCAGCCTCGGCCATGGCCTTGCGATCCAGCACCGGCAGAAAGCCGAACGCCTTGCGCATCGGCTCGCGGCCGAGGAAGATATTGCCGCCGATCGTCAGGTTGTCGGCGAGCGCGAGATCCTGGTAGATCGTTTCGATGCCAAGCGCCCGCGCCTCCTGCGGCGAGCCGAATGTGACCGGCTTGCCTTCGATCAGGATTTCGCCCGAGGTCGGCGGATAGACGCCCGAGATCGCCTTGATCATCGTCGTCTTGCCGGCGCCGTTGTCGCCGGCGAGCGCGACGACTTCACCGGGCCTGACAACCATCGAGCAGTCTTCGAGCGCACGCACCGCGCCGAAATAGCGCGAGAGATTGCGGACTTCCAGCAGTGGGGTCTGACTATTCATCCTGTTTTGCTCCACCACTGAACTTGCGCTGCGCCTGGTCGATCAGGACGGAGATGATGATCACCACGCCGACGGCGATGAACTGCCAGAACGGTTCGACATCGAGGAACACAAGCCCATATTGAATGACTGCGATGACGAGCGCCCCGGCGACGGTGCCAAGGATCGATCCCGAGCCGCCGAACAGGCTGGCGCCGCCGATGACGACGGCTGCGACGCTATCGAGCAGCAGCGGTTCGCCCGCCTGCGCCGCGCCGGCGGTGAAGCGTGCGGCATAGAGCGCGCCGCCGAGACCGGCGCACATCGCCGACAGGACATAGAGCTTCAGGATATGTTTCTTGATGTCGATGCCGGCACGGCGTGCGGCCTGCACATTGGCGCCGATCGCGTAATTGTGTTGGCCGAAACGCGTTTGGCTCAGCACGTAGTGCATGACCAGCACGAAGATCGCGGTCACGATGACGAGATAGGGAATGCCGTAGAAGCGGCCATTGCCCAGCATCGCGAACCAGGAATTGGACACCGGCACGGTCGTGCCGCCGGCGAGCAGGAAGGCCGTGCCCCGCGCCACGCCGAACATGCCGAGCGTGCCGATGAAGGGCGGCACCTTGAGCCGGGAGATCAGCAGGCCATTGATGGCGCCGGGGACACCGGCGGCGAGCACCGCGACGAGAATCCCGACCAGCATGGCGACGGGCAGGGGTAGATAGACGCCGGCCATGTTGGTGACATGCGCCGCAACCACGGCCGCGAGGCCCATGATGAAGCCGGTGGAAAGATCGATGCCGCCAGAAATGATGACATAGGTCTGGCCGATCGCGATCAGCAGCGGCGCGACGGCGAAGACCGCGACCGATTGCCAATTGTAGGACGAGAAGGCGAACGTGCCGCCGAAGGAAATCCGCGCCCAGATCTCGAAGGTGATGATCAGGGCCGCGAGGAAAAGCCAGGCGCGCAATTGGGCAATGCGCTGGACGATCGTCTTGGCGACCTCGCTATGATCGGCCTGAGGCGCGACATGTGTGTCCGCCTCTGGCGACACGGCATTCTGTTCTGACATGACTGTTTTCCGACAGCGGGAGCCGAGTTCCGGCCCTGGCAATAGCAGAGGCGGCACCTCTATTCAGAGATGCCGCCAGAGCGAAACGACCGGATCAATCCGAGTAGATGAACTTCGCGACGTTGGGATCGGTCACGTTCGACTTGTCGATGACCGTGAAGCCCGTGCCGATCGAGATCGGAACCGAGTTGCCGGTCAGGTGCGCATAGGCGACCATGAAGCCGAAATAACCGATTTCAGCCGGATGCTGGGCGATCGCGAGATCGACGAGGCCGGTATTGATGTTGTCGACGATGCTTGTCGGCGCGTCGAAGGCAACGACCCGGACGGTGCCGGTCTGGCCCGCCTGCTGGACGCCATTGGCGGCGCCGAGAGCCGAGAACAGGTTGGCGCCGAAAACGCCGGCGAGATCGGAATTGCGGGCGAATACTGCCTGCAACTGCGACGCGGCCTTGTTGGCGTCGTTGTCGTTGAACTGCGTTTCCAGAACCGTGATGCCGGGATGGTTGGCCATCTCCTTCTTAAAGCCTTCCTCGCGCTGGTCGGTCGTGGAAATGCCGGGCTTCACGTTGGAGACATAGACCTTGCCCTTGTCGCCGATCGCCTTGGCAAGCGCACGGGCGGCAATCTCGCCGCCGAGTACGTTGTCAGACGCAACATAGGAAAGTGGGAAATCCGCATCGCCCGCGCCGGTCTGGTAGACGCCGGTGCCGATGAACGTATCCACCGTGATGACGGGAATGCCGGCATCGGATGCATTCTTCAGCGGCTGGATGAGCTGGGTCTTGTCGGTCGGCGCGATCAGGATCGCGTCGGGGCGCTTTGCTACGACGGCATCGAGAACCGGCACCTGGGTGACCGGGTTGAAATCCGGAGCGCCCTGGAACACCAGTTCCGCGCCCACGGCCTTGGCCGCGGCTTCCGCACCCTTGCGCATGGTGATGTAGAAGGCGTCAGTCGTCAGGCCCGGGATCAGTGCGATGGTGAATTTCTTGTCCTGCGCTTTCGCGCCCCCGGTTGCCGCGACAGTTGCCGCAGCTGCCATACCCGCAGTCGCTTTGAAAAATGAACGGCGCTCCATGGTCTCCTCCTATGAGCTTGTTCGTCTCGATCTGGTCGTCGCCGGTCAGCTCCTCAACTGGGCCGGTTGGCTGCATAATTGCCGTTTATAGCGGTTCGTCAAGTGAAATTTGTTCCAGAAAAATATTTCTGGATAATTTGGTGTTTTACGCAACTTTTTATACGAAGACTTCGCTGATCAGTCTAGCAGATCGAGAATGGCCTGGGCGGTGGTCGTGTCGGTCGCAAGCGCATTGATCATGCCGGAGCGCACGGCGCCGATAATGCCGCGCGCCTTTTCCGGCGTTGCGGCGATGCCGATCACCAGCGGGGTGGCACGGAGTTGCGCCGGGGAAACGGCGATCATCCGCTCCTCGCCATCCCATTCAAGCAGCGCACCATCCTGGTTGATATAGTGGCGGATGACGTCACCGACCGCTTGGTTGAGCGCCTTCTCGTTGGCGGTCGCGGCACTCGCCTCCGGCGGGTTTATCGCATGCGGCAGGCCCACGCCGACGATGGCGGCATCCATATGGTCCCACTGGGTCAGGACCTCCTTGACGGTCGGATCGTTGATGAAGGCATCGCGCAATTCCGGCGACGGAAGATAGGGCGCATGTAGGAAATGCGGCGTGCCGCCCATACGCTCGGCCGCTTGGCGGACGAATTCATTGATCTGGAAATGCGCGGCTGCCTGTTGCATGCCGCCTGTCATCGGCACCGTGACGACGCCGGGAATGCGCGGCAGGCCAGCTCCCACCACCTCGCGGATCGCCCGGCCCCAGCCGATGCCAAGCACCGAACCGGTCTTGAGGTTCGCTTCCTTCAGCATCGTATCGACCGCGCTCACCAGCGCGCCCAGCCCTCCGGAAACCGGCGCATCGACGACCTGCGCCTGCTTGAGGCCGAGCTTGGCGATCAACGCAGTCGTGATTTCCTCTGGCGTTGCGAGATCGATCACCTCGATGCGGACGATGCCGACGGCACGCGCCTTTTGCAGCAGCCTCGAAATCGTCGCGGTGGAAACGCCCAGCTTCTTGGCAATATCGACCTGGGCCATGTCGGCTTCGTAGTGAAGCTTGGCGACCATGTGCAGCATTGCGCGTGTGGTTGGGGTTTCCTGGGCGGGTTGAGGAGGCAGCTTGCAATTCCTTTCAGAAACGTGTTACACGATTGGCCGATCGATGAGTTATCGCTCAAAAACGCCAGTTCCGCAATGTGCTGCATTTGAATGCAGTAGCCCGAGAAAATCCGCGCAGTGACGGATTCTCGGAACGGGTTTCTGCGCGCTCTGGGACGATGCTCGAACTCTACACTTTTCGCCTGATGCGGCGGGTTGAGGATGATATCATGACTGATATGACGACGGCTGAATTGCGTGGATACCAGCAGATTTGCGGTGCGGACGGCGCCATGATGGTGATCGCCTGCGACCAGCGCGGCGGCATGCGGACCCTGCTGGAGACCGATCCGGACAAGCAGGCGTTGATCAGCAACGATACACTCGGCTGCACCAAGGCCGATATCACGCGCTATCTCGCGAGCAAGGCCGGCTGCGTGCTGGTCGATCCCATCTGCGCCGTGCCACATCTGGTGGACGATGGCGTCCTGCCGCGCGAAACCGCGCTGCTGATCGGTCTCGACGCCTCCGGCTGGGATACGTCACCCGAGGGTTATCGACTGTCGAAGCTGGTGCCGGATGTCGATGCCCGCAAGGTCCGCGATCTCGGCGCGACCGGCGGCAAGATCATGGTCTATCTCCGCATGGATCGGCCGGACGCCAACACCCACAACATCGCGATCCTCAAGCAATGCATCCAAGACTTTTCACGCGAAAACCTGTTGCTGGTGGTGGAATTCCTCACCTATCGGCTGGAGGGCGAAAGCGCTGAAGACTATGCCGCCAAGGTACCGTCGCTGATCGTCGAGGGCACGCGGGCATCGCTGGAATGCGGCGCCAAGGTATTGAAGCTGCCCTATCCCGGCACGCCGGAGGCCTGCCGCGAGGTCACCAAGCTCTCAGGCGATGTTCCCTGGGCGGTGCTCTCCGCCGGCGTCGATCACGAGACCTTCCTCGGCCAGGTGGAAATCGCCATGAAGAACGGCGCATCGGGCGTTATCGCTGGACGCTCGCTGTGGAAGGACTGCATTTCGCTCGATCGTGAAGTGTCCCGCAAGAAGCTGTCGACCGTCGCCGTTAGCCGGCTTGAGGAGATCAAGGCGGTCATCGCGCGGCATTTCCGCAAGGACACCGGTCACGCATTGCAAAAAGCCGGATGACACGCATGACGGGAGGCAATACTGCAATCGGTGTGGATGTCGGCGGCACGAATATCCGAGTCGCCCGCGTTTCCGCCAATGGGCGGATTCTGCAGAAGGTTCTCGGCAGGAGTGACACGGATCCGGCTGCCGCACTGACGCGGATCGTCGAAATGATCAGAGAAGTTGATGCGCCCGATGTCGCCGCGATCGGCATCGGTATTCCTGGCCGCGTCGATTACCGGCAGAGGCTGGTTCTCTCCGGCGGCTATCTCGATCTCTCGGGTGTCGAGACCGCAAAGTGGATCGAGGATCAGACCGGCAAGCCCGTCGTCATCGACAATGATTGCAGCATGGCGCTGGTGGCCGAGGCTGCCGTCGGCGCGGCGAAGGGTCATCGCAACATCGTGATGCTCACCATCGGCACCGGCATCGGCGGTGCAATAATGGAGAACGACGAGATCGTCCGTGGCGCACGCAGCGCGGGCCAGTTGGGTCATATCACCGTCGATTTCAACGGCCGGCCATGCGCCTGCGGCCGGCGCGGCTGCGTCGAGACCGAGTCCTCGGGCACCGCGCTCGGCCGGCACATGGAAGAAGCGGGCTACCCCGCCGGCACGCGCGCCGATGCGCTGCTCGGGTTCTGCCGGGCAGGCGATGACAAGGCGCTCGGCGTCATCAGGCGTTGGGCCAGACCTTTGCGTGCGGCGATCGATACGATTTCCGCGACACTCGATCCAGAAATTGTTCTGCTGGGCGGTGGGTTGGGCGTCGAGGCACGGGAAGCGCTGAATTTCGTGCCCGGTCAGTCTTCGTGGTTCAAGACCGAGGTCCGCGCGGCATCCCTGTGCGACGATGCCGGAATGATCGGGTCCGCACTTGCAGCGCTCGGGGGAGTCCGAACCACACAGGGCAACAGCAAGTCCGTGCTGATGGTCAACGGCATCCCGGCCTCGGGAAAGAGCCGCATGGCGCATGAGATTTCCGCGCGCACCGGGTGGCCGGTCCTGTCGCTCGACACAATCAAGAACCCCTTTCTCGAACATCTCGGCGGCGCCGACAGGCTGTTCAACCGCACGTTGGGGAAGGCCAGCTACCAGTCGATCTGGTCGATCGTGCGCGATGCGCCGGAGGGATCGGCCTTCATCATCGACGCCTGGTTCGGCTTCCAGCCAATGGAACTGCTGCGCGATCACATCGCCATGTCGGGCGTTGGCCAGATTGCCGAGATTTGGTGCCACGCCCCGGGCGAGGTGCTGGCCGAACGTTATGCGGCACGTCTGGACGAGCGGCCCGCCGGCCATCCCGGCGCATCCTATATTCCGGAACTGATCGAACTCGCGAGCCGGGCCGAACCGACAGGCTTGGCACCCCTCTATCGGTCCGATACGACTATGCCGGCATCCTACGATGCGATTGCGGCCTGGGCGCGATCGGAGCTCGGCAAGGGAGGGTAAGATGACCTGTGCCAGCATGGGCATCAAAGCCGGCTGCCAGACCTACACCTGGGAAATGCTGGGCAAGAGCTGGACGGGTGGGCCGGACGATCTTCTGACGGCGATCGCCGATGGCGGCTATGCGGGCATCGAGATAACCGACACGATGATCGGCATCTATGCCGATAGGCCAGCCGATTTCGCCGCCGCACTGGAGGATAAAGGTCTCACGCTCGTCGCCTTCGACATGGCCTCGAAAAGCGGCTTCACGGTCGCACAGGAAATCCCGAACGATCTAGACACGGCGCGGCGCTGGGTCGATTTCGTCGCCATGTTTCCTGGTGCGCTGATATCGCTGGGCTCCGCCACCGTCACCTCCGATGGCCCCCGCGCCGACAAGTTCGGGATAGCTGCCGAGTTCTACAACAAGGCCGGTGAACTCGGCAAAGCGGCTGGTGTCGAGATTGCCGTCCATCCAAGCTCGCATCATAATACGCTGCTGTTCGACCGCGCCGACTACGACCGGATCTTCTCGTTGATCGACAAGGATCTGGTCGGTTGGGTGCCGGATACCGGTCACATCTTGCGCGGCCATGCCGATATAAGAGATACGCTCCGGACCTATCTGGATCGCATCCGCTACATCCATCTCAAGGATGTCGATGCGGCGGGCCAATGGGCGATGCTGGGCGAGGGCATCTGCGATTTACAAGCCGTGATCGATATCTGCGCGACAGCGCCCCGCTTCAAAGGCTGGCTGGTGCTGGAGGAGGAATCCGATACCGCCGCCGCGGACCCTGCCTACGCCGTCAAGACCAACCGCGAAACGATGCGCCGCCATGGCGTTTGAGGAGAGATCATGATCGCCAAGGAAGACCGGCGCCTGCGTGTCGGCGTGCTGGGTTGCGGCCCGATCGCGCAATTCGCCCATCTCGAATCCTGCATCAAGGCGCGCAATGCCGATCTCCATGCGATCTGCGATACAGCGCCCGACCTGCTGGCGCGCATGGGAGCGACATATGAGCCTGGCCGGATGTACAGCGATTACGATGCGATGCTGGCCGATCCTGAACTCGAGGCCGTGATCATCGCCACATCCGATGCCTATCACGTCCCCATGTCGATCAAGGCGCTCGACGCCGGCAAGCATGTGCTCTGCGAAAAGCCCACCGGCGTAACGATCGAGGAGGGGCGGTCGCTGGCCGAAGCTGTCAGGCGCTCGGGCAAGGTGCTGCAGGTCGGGCACATGAAACGTTTCGACCCGGCGCTGGAGGCTGCACGCGATTTCGTGCGTGACGACATCGGCGAGATCTTCGCGCTAAAAGCCTGGTATTGCGATTCCACCCATCGCTACACCAACACCGATGCGGTGCAGCCGCTGCCGGTCACCAGCAAGCTGGCCAAGAAGCCGGCGGGCAATCCCAAGGCCGATCTGCGACAGTACTTCATGCTGGCGCATGGCTCGCATCTGGTCGATACCGCCCGCTTTCTCTGCGGCGAGATCATCGCTGTGCGTGCTCGGCTGCTGGAGCGCGCCGGCGCCTATTGCTGGTTCGTGGAAACGGAATTCGCCAATGGCGCACTCGGCCATCTCGATTTGACCGTCGCGGTTCGTATGGATTGGCACGAGGGATTCCAGCTCTATGGCGAGAACGGCTCGGTGCTCGCCAAGACTTTCAATCCCTGGTACCTACGCGCCAGCGAGGTGGAGATCTTCCACGAGAAGGACGCCACGACCCGCAAGCCGCTCGGCGCCGACGGGCACTTCTTCCGCCGGCAGCTGGAAGGCCTGGCCGACACAGTGCTGAACGGCGCGCCGATGCGCGGTGCCGATATCGAGGACGGTATCGCCTCCATCCGCGCCATGGTTGCGATCGCCCGTTCGGTCGAAACCGGTGAGCGGGTGAAACTGGCGGATGTCACGGGGTCTGTCTGATGCAACTCGGCATATTCGCAAAGACTTTTCCCGGCACTGATCCACATGAGGTGCTCGCGGCCGTGCGTGACAGCGGTTTTGCCACCGCGCAATTCAACCTCGCCTGCGTCGGCTTGCCCTCCATGCCAGACGCAGTTCCTCCCGAAACGATAGCCGCGATCCGCAAGGCGTCGATCGCAACCGGCGTTTCGCTCTGTGCGCTCTCCGGCACATACAATATGGCGCACCCGGACAAGATCGTGCGCGACACGGGCCTGAGGCAGCTTCGAACCGTCATCGAAACCGCTGCGGCGCTAAACATTCCCCTAGTGACGCTCTGCACTGGCAGCCGCAATGCCAAGGATCAATGGGCGCATCATCCCGATAACAACGACCCATCGGCCTGGGCGGATATGTCGGCGGGGATCGCGCGTGCGCTTGACATGGCAGAACAGCACGGCGTCGATCTCGGCATCGAACCGGAACAGGCAAATATCGTCATGTCGGCCGCCGACGCAACCCGGCTGATCTCGGAAATGGGGTCGAAGCGCCTGCGCATCGTCCTCGATCCCGCCAATCTCTTTGAACGGGCCGATCGTCAGCAGGCAGCCGCAATCGTTGCAAAGGCAATAGAGGCCGCCGCCGGGCATATCGCCATGGCTCACGCCAAGGATCGCCACGCCGACGGGCGCTTTGCCACATCAGGCGAGGGCGTGGTGGATTTTCCGGCTTTCATTTTGCGCCTTCGTGCGACTGGCTTTGATGGCCCACTGGTCACGCATGGCCTCTCTGCTTCCGAGGCGCCCGGTGTGGCAACGTTTCTTGCGGGTCTCATGACATGAGCACCGTCTTCCACCCGGCCGGCAGCGATGTGGAACTCGTGGTTCACGACCACGGAGGCGGCATGCCGGTTTTCCTCCAACACGGCCTCGGCGGCGGCGAGGCGCAGGTCGCGCAGGTTTTTCCCGATGGTGGACATTGGCGGCGGATCACCACCGAATGCCGGGGCCATGGCGCATCGACACTCGGCACTGCGCGCCCTTTCTCGATTGCGATGCTTGCTGGCGATATCATTGCGGTGGCGGATCAACTGGGAATAGATCGCTTCGTCGCGGGCGGCATTTCCATGGGTGCGGCAATCGCACTCCATCTCTCCAAGGCCTGCCCCGAACGGGTTGCCGGGCTGATCCTGGTCCGTCCCGCCTGGGCGTTCGAGCCCGCGCCGGAGAACATGCGGCCGATTCGCGAAGTGGCGGAACTGATCAAGTCCCATCCGCTTCACGAGGCCCGGACGATCTTCGAACAATCGGAAACAGCAGCGCGTCTTCGCGTGGAGGCACCAGACAATCTTGCTTCCCTGCTCAGCTATTTCGATCGCACTGATATCAGCGCCTTTGCGAATGTGCTGGCCGACATGGCGGCTGACCGAACCGGCGTCTCCGAGGATGATGCGGCGCGTTTCAATGTTCCAGCGCTCGTCATCGGCAACCGACAAGACGCCGTCCATCCGATGGCGACCGCCGAGCATCTGGCGAATGCGATCCCCGGAGCCCGCTTCGTCGAAGCGCCGGCCAAGGCAACCGATGCGGCCGCGCATTTCGCCAGCGCACGAACCGCCATCCACCACTTTCTCACCACGCAATTCAACCATCGGAGTCTCGCTGCGTCATGACATCGAAAACCCTCTCGGGTGTGGCCGCCATATCAGCCCTGCCGCGTGACAGGCTGCTCGGCGAGTTCTCGCTGTGGTCGGCGGATCTCGCCAACATGCAACGCGACCTCGAACGCATCGAACCCTATGTCGATATCCATCACATCGACGTCGCTGACGCCCGTTTCACACCGGGTTTCCTGTTCTTTCCGGATTTCGTCGCCCGCATCGCAGCGCTGACGGCGAAGCCGATCCACGTTCATCTCATGGTCGCGGCCGAGATTGTCGAGGAACAGGTCCGCCAGTTCATCGAGGCAGGCGCCGATCTCGTCAGCGTCCATGCCGAAACGGGCGAGGCCGGATTGCGTGCCGTGAAGCTTGCCCGGGAACTGGGCGCTGAAGCGGGTGTCGTGCTGCGGTTGGAAACCCCTGTCGCTGCCGCTGAGCCCTTCCTCCAGCACGTGGCCTTCCTCACTTTGCTCGGCACCTCCATCGGCGTTAAAGGCCAAAGCCTGTCGGAAAACGCCTGCGACCGGCTACGCGAAGCGAGATCGCTGATGCGGCGCGCCGGCCGCGAACAGGAAATCATCCTCGCCGCCGATGGTGGCATCCGCGAACAGACGGTTCCCCAGCTTCGCGCCGCTGGCGCGGAGACGGTCGTGCTCGGTTCGCTGGCTTTCGGTGACATGGACCTGCCGGGCCGCATCGCCTGGCTGCATGGATTGGAGAAAGCTGTCTGATGTCGCGTGTGGCGCTGGCCTTCGATCTCGGTGGAACCGACCTGCGTGCGGCGCTCGTCGATGAGACCGGCGCGTTGCTCGCCTTCGCATCCCTACCCACCGAGGCGCGCGCCGGCCCGCAGGCCGTCGTCGAGCAGATCGTCGCGCTGGCGGCGGAGGTTCGCGCGCAGGTTCCCAATGCGGCCCCGGTCGGGATCGGCATTGGCGCGGCCGGCCCGCTCGATCCGAAGGCCGGCATCGTCATCGCGCCGCCGACGCTGTTCGGCTGGCGCGATGTGCCGCTCGGCCAGATCCTGCAGGATCGTTTTGATCTGCCCGTCAAGCTGGAGAATGACGCCAATGCGGCGGCCATCGGCGAATGGCGGCACGGCGCCGGCCGGGGCACTTCCTCGCTGGTTTTCGTGACGATATCGACCGGCATCGGCGGCGGCGTAATCGCCGATGGCCGCATCTTTCACGGACGGCGCGGACTGGCCGCCGAGATCGGCCATATGACCATCACCGATCACAGCGAACGTTGCTTCTGCGGCGGCATCGGCTGCTTTGAGGCGGTCGCTTCGGGTAGCGCGCTCGGCACCAAAGCTACCTCGATAACCCGGTTGGGTGACGGCTCAGCACTTCGCGCACTATCGCGCGATGGCGACGTTACGGGCCGGCATGTCATCGAGGCCGCGCGCAACGGTGATCAGACCGCGCTCAGGCTCGTCGCCGAAGAGGGCCGCTGGCTGGGTATCGGCTTCACCAACCTGCTGCATCTCTATTCCCCCGACATGATCGTCATGGGCGGCGGCATATCCAGCGGCTTCGACCTGCTCGAAAGCACCATCTGCGCCACTATCAGCGACAGGGCAATGTCCGTCTACCGGGATGTGCCCATCGTCCCGGCGGAACTCGGCAACCATGCCGGCCTGATCGGCGCGGCTAGCCTGGTCTTGCGTGCCTAAAGCAGTTCATGCACCTCGTCGATCGAAGTCTCCGAGGTCGGCTTGTCGAACACGATCTCGCCGCGTGCCATGGCCACGATCCTGTCGCAGGACTGGAAGACGTGCTGCATGTTGTGCGAGATGAATATCCCGGTCAGGCCCTGCGCTTTCAGGCCGCGCACGAAGCCCAGCACCTTGTTGGTTTCCTTGACCGAGAGGTGGTTCGTCGGCTCGTCGAGGATCAGCACCTTCGACTTGAAATGCATGGCGCGGGCGATGGCGACACCCTGCCGCTGACCGCCTGAGAGTTCGCCGACCAGTGCATCGGGAGAGCGCAGGTGCAGGTCGACATCGGCGATCGCCTTGACGCTTTCCTCGCGCATGCGTTTCTGGTCCATGGTCCCGAAATTGGCGATGCTCCACTTCAGCGGCTCGCGGCCGATGAACAGGTTGCGGGCGATCGACATGGTCGGGATCATGGAATTGTACTGGTAGATCGTCTCCAGCCCGTGGTTCATCGCATCCTTGGGCGAGCGGAAATGCACTTCCTTGCCTTCGATGAAAATCTGGCCGTCGTCCTGGTGATGCACGCCCGACAGGATCTTGATCAGCGTCGACTTGCCGGCGCCGTTATCACCCACCAGCCCGACGGATTCGCCGGGATGTATGGTTAGCGAAACATTCTTGAGCGCATGCACGCCGCTATACCATTTCTGGAGATTGCGGCACTCGATGATTGGTGAGTTCACTTGTGCGCCTCCAGCTTGATCTTGCGCGACATCTTGCCCATCCAGGCATTGGCGACTACGGCGAACATGGTCAGCACGCCGATCGCGAACTTGAACCAGTTGGAATCCACACGCGACAGCACGAGGCCGTTGTCGATGACGCGGATCAGCAGCGTACCGATAATGGCGCCGAACACCGTGCCGATGCCGCCGGAGAGTGCCGTGCCGCCGATGACCGCCGCCGCCACCGCCTGTAGTTCCAGGCCTTCGCCAATCGACGGCAGTGGCGAGCCGAGCCGCAGCACCTGAAGCAGACCGGCGAAACCCGCAAGCATCGAGCACAGCATGAAGCAGATGATCTTCACCCGCTTGACCGGTATGCCCATGGAGGCAGCCGCCTCGTTGAAGCCACCGGTCGCGCGGATCCAGTTGCCGAAATTGGTCAGCGACAGGAATGCTGCTGCGAGGATGGCGATGACGGCGAACCACAGGAAGGACATGCGCAGGATCGAGCCCTGCCAGATATAGTCGGTAAACAGCCAGGTCGGCAGGTCGTCGGGTAGCAACGGCGGAAAGCCGCCGGAGATAACGATGGTCAGCGAGCGGGCGATGAACAGCATGCCTAATGTGGTGATGAAGCTCGGAATGGAAAATTGCAGAGTGATATAGCCGTTGATCAGGCCAATGATGGCGCAGAGGCCGAGCCCGATCAGCACAGCCAGCGTGAATGGTACGCCATCACCCAGCATCACCGCGATCGACATCGGCATCAGCGCGAAGACCGAACCGACCGAGAGATCGAATTCGCCGCAGATCATCAATATGGTGACGCCGATGGCGACCAGCGCCATCTCTGGCAGCAGGCCCATGACGCCTCGGATATTCTCGAAAGACAGCAGGAAGCTGTTGGACTTGATCTGGAAGATAATCACCAGGACGATCAACAGGGCAAGCCCGGCCAATTCCGGCTTATCGAGGTAGATTTTCAGGAAACGTTTCATCGTAATCACTCAAGTATGGCGCTCCGCCTCTGGTGGCAGAGCTGTTGGATCGAACATTTGCCCCTCATCTGCCTGCCGGCATCTTCTCCCCGTTTCACGGGGAGAAGGGACTCGTGGCAGGAGCCTCGCCCCATCGTCCTTCTCCCCGCAAGAGCGGGGAGAAGGTGGCGGTAGCCGGATGAGGGGCGAAATCTCAGTTCAGGCCAAGAAACTCAGCGAAGGCCCTGCTTCGACATTTCCATGATCTTGGGAACATCCTCGGGCCGGACGACGCCCTGTCCGGTGTCGATATCGGATGGCGTGAGGCCGGCGGTCTTGTAGAGATAGGCCTGCATCACGGGCATGAAGCCCTGCATGTAGGGCTGCTGGTCGATTTGCACCTGCACATAGCCCGCCGTCATCTGCTGCAGCACTTCCGGCACCAGGTCGAAGCCACCGAGCAGCACCTTGCCTGGCTCGACGCCGCGATCCTTAAGCACCTTGGCAACGCCTGCATGCCAGTATCCGGTATCGAAATAGGCCGTCGTGTTGGGATTGGCGTTGAGATAGGCGCCGATACGGTCCGCCGTCAGCGCCAGATCCGTCGCCGAATCGATGCGTGTAATCGTGATCTCGCGATCCTTGTGTTCGGCCTTGTATTCCTCGAGATATTTCATCACGCCACCGGCGCGCTGTTCGGACCAGGTCTGTCCAGGCGCATTGACGCCGACGAGCAGGTTGAGCGGCCCCTCCTTGGGGAAGTTCTCGGCCTGCGCCTTGGCGAGCGAATAGCCCGCTGCGATGAAGCCCTGGCCGATGAATGCCTTGCGGGCATTGCCCTTGGCGCCCTCGCTGTCATCGACATTGACGGCGAGCACGAGGATGCCCGCATCGGTGGCTTCCTTGATCACCGCGTCATAGGCCTTGTCGTCGACGATCGCGACGAAGATGGCATCGGGTTTAGTGGCGATCGCCGCCTGCAGGTTGGCGATGGCCTGCTCGACCGAGCCTTCCTGCTGCGTCAGGATCAACTGGCAGGTCGCCTCGACTCGGGCGCAGCCGTCGTCGAACCCCTTTTTCACCGATTGCCAGAATGTGTTGGATGCCGATGAGTGGCTGATGAACGTGAGGTTCAGTCCTTCGGCTTGCGCGCCTGATGCCATCATCGACAATCCGAGCGCCGTGCCGGCGATTAATTTCCTAAACATGCTTTCCTCCCTGGTTAAAATAGAACTGATGTTTGATCAGCCTGCTCCGTCGAACAGTTCCGCCCGGGCGCGGGCAATTTCGGGCAATGAGTTGAGGATCTCGCGCAGGTGCTGGCGCAGAGCCTCCTCGGCGGCAGTCTTGTCGCCGGCTGCAATGGCATCGACGATCCGCTCGTGCTGGTCGATGAGCCGGTTGATCTGCATGTCGTCGACGCTGAGAAAGCGGACGCGGTCCATCTGCGCCTTGACGCTTTCGATCACGCTCCAGGCATAGGCGTTGCCAGCCGCGGCGGCGAGCGTGTGGTGAAAGAGCTCGTCGAGCCTCAGGAACGCCGAGCGGTCATCATGCGGCACCTTCTTCTGCTCGGCGATCTGGCGGCGAAGCTCGGTGATCGTATCTGTCTCATGCCGGTCGGCAACGAGCCGGACGATATCCGCTTCGATCGCCTCGCGCACGAAACGCACGTTCATGACAGATGCGACTGAGATCTTGGTCACGATTGTGCCGCGCTGAGGCAGGACGTGAACGAGGCCCTCCTCCGAGAGCTTGATGAAGGCCTCGCGCACCGGCTGGCGGCTCACGGAAAGCACTTTGGCGACGTCGGACTCGGAGAGCCGTTCGCCCGGCAGAAGCTCGGCCTGGATGATCTGCTCGCGTAGGATACGGTAGACCTGCGGGCCCACCGTTTCTCCCAAAGCCACCACGCGAGCCGATCGCGCTGCCAGCATAAGCTGTCCTCCCAGACACATTGTTCTGGCTTGACCGTACTAACCTACTACCATACAAGTCAAGAGTATTTTGAAATCTATGCCATTGCGGTGCCAGGATTTCGTGATTGCCAGCCGCCGGCTCTCATCGGAGGAGAGAGAAATGCAGCCGAATATTCTGTTGGAAGCGCGGGATCTCGTGGGCGAGAGCATCCTCTGGTCCGGGGAGGAAAGCGCACTCTATTGGGTCGATAACGGCGGCAAGCGCATCCATAGGCTGGAGGTCGCGGCCGGGCGGCATGACATATGGCCGATGCCGGATTTCCCCACCTCGATTGGCATGCGCAAGGACGGCGGATTCATCGTCGGACTATGTCGGGAGGTGTGCTTCTGGCGGCCGGATGGGCCTTTCGAAACCTTCGTGGTTCCCGAGCCTGATCTACCAGGCAATCGCCTGAACGAGGGGCGTGTGGCGCCTGATGGTTCGTTCTGGGTGTCCACCATGCAGAACAATCTCAACGCCGATGGCTCGCCGAAAGACATGGATCGCAATTCCGGCGCCTACTATCGGATCGATCCTTCAGGCAGCATCACACAGCTCACAATGAACGAATACGGCATCACCAACACAATGGCCTGGACGAGCGACAACAGGTTTCTGACGGCCGATACGCTGGCCAACGAGATCTATTCCTTCGCCTATGATCCGTCCTCGAGAACGATCGGCGACCGCAAAACGATTGTCGACGGTTTCGAGCGAGGCCTGCCGGATGGCTCCTGTCTGGACGTCGACGACAATCTCTGGAATTGCCGCGTGGTCGGTGGCAGCTCCGTCGCCTGTTTTGATGCCAGGGGCTCGCTGCGCAACCTGGTTGAACTTCCGGTTTCCTGGCCGACGAGTTGCACGTTTGGCGGCGCCGGTCTATCGACGCTTTATGTCACGTCGGCACGCTTCACCATGTCGGAAAAGCATCTTGCTGCCAATCCGCTTGAGGGCAGCGTGCTTGCTGTTGACGTGAATACAAGGGGAAAGCCGGAGCCGAAATTCGGCTATTGAAACACTGGCATGGCTTAAATTCTAATTCGTAAGGCGGAGGAGCGATACATGGAGTTCGAAGGCAAGAGCATCGTCGTCACCGGCGGCAGCTTCGGCATGGGCCGGGCCTGTGCCGAACGGTTTGCCAAGGGCGGAGGATCCGTCCTCATCATCTCCAATGACCAGGCGTCAGTTGATAAGGCGGTGGCCGAGATCGGCGGCCGGACGACCGGCTTCGTGGGAGACGTGCGAGATTCGAAGGCAATGCAGGCCGCTGTCGCCGAGGCTGTCGCAGCGCATGGCGGCGTCGATATCCTCGCCTGCTGCGCGGGCATCCAGCGCTATGGCACGGTGGTCGATACGCCGGAGGATGTCTGGGACGATGTGCTCGACGTGAACCTGAAGGGCATCTATCTTGCCTCCAAATATGCTATTCCGGAAATGCGCAGGCGTGGCGGCGGCGCCATCGTGGCGATCTCCTCGGTCCAGGCCTATGCGTCCCAGGCCGGCGTCGCGGCTTATACCGCGAGCAAGGGCGCCATCAATGCGCTGGTGCGGGCGATGTCGCTCGATCATGCCGGCGAAAACATCACCGTCAATGCCGTCTGCCCCGCCTCGATCGACACGCCGATGCTGCGGTGGTCCGCCGACCTCCACAAGGGCGACATGACCCAGGACGACATGATCGCGGCGTGGGGCAAGGGCCACCCGCTCGGCCGGGTCGGAAGGGCCGAGGAAGTGGCCGAACTTGTCGCCTTCCTCGCCAGCGACAAGGCTCGCTTTATCACCGGTGCGGATATGAAGATCGATGGCGGCACCATGGCTAAGCTCGGCATCGTGCTTCCCGAATAGCGCTCGCTCGCCCACATCAGAACAATTAGCTCCTCAAGGAATCCACCTATGCAGCGGCCGAAAATCACCGACATCCGCGCCACGACGATCACCGTTCCACTCGAAGCGCCGCTCAGGCATTCGAACGGCGCGCATTGGGGCCGCTTCGTCCGCACCATCGTCGAAGTCGAAACGGATGTCGGCATCATAGGTCTGGGCGAGATGGGCGGCGGCGGCGAAAGCGCCGAGGCGGCATTCAAGGCGTTGAAATTCTATCTCGTCGGGCACGACCCGTTCGAGCTCGAACAGCTGCGGTTCAAGATCTGCAATCCGACCGCCAGCCTCTATAACAACCGAACCCAGATGCATGCGGCGATCGAATTCGCCTGCATCGACATCATGGGCAAGTTCCTCGGCGTGCCGGCCTATGACCTCCTCGGCGGCAAGATGCGCGATGCGGTGGGCTTTGCCAGCTATCTCTTCTTTCGCCTGCCCAATCAGGATAGCGGCAAGGGCGAGATCCGTACCGCCGACCAACTGATCGAACAGGCGCTCGACCTCAAGCGTACGCACGGTTTCACGGCGCATAAGCTCAAGAGCGGAGTCTTTCCGCCCGACTACGAGCTTGAGGTGTTTCGTGCGCTGGCCAAGGCGGTGGGCAGCGACACAGTCCGATACGACCCCAATGCCGCCTTTTCGGTCGAGGAAGCCATACGCTTCGCCAAGGGCATCGAGGACCTCAACAACGATTATTACGAGGATCCGACCTGGGGCCTGAACGGCATGCGCCGCGTGCGTGAAAACACCTCGATGCCGCTCGCGACCAATACGATCGTGATCAATTTCGAGCAGCTCGCGACCAATGTGCTCAATCCGGCCGTGGATGTGATCCTGCTCGACACCACCTTCTGGGGAGGCATTCGGCCTTGCATCAAGGCCGCCGGAGTGTGCGAGACATTCCAGCTCGGCATCGCGGTACATTCCTCGGGCGAACTCGGCATTCAGCTTGCGACCATGCTGCATCTCGGCGCCGTCCTGCCCAATCTCGTCTTCACGGCCGATGCCCACTATCACCAGTTGACCGACGACGTCATCGTCGGCGGGCCGATGAAATATGAAGGCGGCAAGATCGCCGTGCCCACCGGCCCCGGCCTCGGCGTGGAACTCGATCGCGATAAGCTCGGCAAATACGCCGATCTCTACAAGTCGCTGGGCGGCTATATGTATGACCGCGATCCGGCCCGGCCCGGCTGGTTCTCCACCGTGCCGAACACACGCTGGGCCGATCCTAATGACAATCGCGTGGTCAATTACTGATGCGTTTCGGCGGCTAATTAATCCCGCAGCCATTCGACGCCGTTGGAGAATTGCAGTCCCCGGCCGCGATTGCTGGCCTGGAATACCTGGTCTCGCCCTTCGAAAGCTGCGGCCAGTTCGCCTCCCGCTGCAAAGAGCGTCCCGTGGGGAACAGCAGTGCCGTTCTCCAACCGGTAGATGATCGCGGCCCTGTCGGATATCGCTTTCACGAGCTTGCCGGAGCCGTCATAGCTTCCGCATGCTCCGGCGAGGCAGAGTCCATCAATATTCGCAAAGAGACGCGATAGGATCGCCGGGTCAGGCCGCAGCGAGAGCTTTCCCGAAAATCTGTGATCCAGCCGGCGGTCGTTCACCTCGGCTGTTTCCTCGACCTCGCGGATCGTGCGGCTGAGAAACAGCAGCCTGTAGTTCCGGGCGCCGAACGCATCCAGGGCCGCGGAAATCTCTTCGAAGGCAGCCAGACCGAGCCCGAACCTGCCGGCGAAATCGGCGGGCTCAGCGGCGAACTGATCGAGATTGTGCTGGGTATTGGACAGGAAGAATGTCTTTGCCTCATCCGACCGCGCATGCGCTGCGAAGCGCTGCCAGAGTGCCGCATATTTCTCGTTCACCCGGTCAATGTCGTCGCGCCAATCGCATCTCAGTGCCAGCTTGTCCTCGGCGAGCGGATAATCATGCCAGAAATAAAGGCCCTCGATCTCGACGCCTTGGCGCCCTTCCGCCTGCGTAACGAATGTCGCCGCCCTCTCCGGGCATTGCCGCAGCGACGCACCGTTCGTTTGAAGTGCGTTGACCAGCGCCTGGCGCGTGGTGATGTTGAAATCGAAGGGCATGCGCCTTTGGCTCTCACCACCCATGATGTCGATGATGAAGCGGGTCTGGCAGGAATGGCCGAGGGAAATCAGCATCGCATGTCCGGCATGAGTTGAGCGGCTTCGCGCATGTTGGACCGCAAGTTGCCGGCACGCAAGATGCATCAATCTGATTCGCACGCTCAAGCTCCGAGCATTGCAGGCTTTTGGCGTCAATTTCCCGTCTTCTTGGCAGCTTCGCACAAGGTTCGCGTGTTAAGAAAGTCTTAACCGTATCCACAATTAGCCAAGACCATGCAAATATCTCCAAGCCTGCACAGCTACGAGAAGACACCGCGGAGCCCGGTCTACGACCGCAAGCCGGTGCTGTCCGAGCAGAATGACGACCAGTCCTTCGCCCGCCGGGACGATGCGATTACCGGCAGCCAGACGGTGTTGAGCAGTTCGCTCGCCGAGGCACTCTGGTCGATCCAACGCTCCGCGACCGATGACGAAAGCATGTCGGGCTCGGCAATTGAGAGCCTCTATCTTTCCTATTCCGAATAGTCGCACGCGCTTCCAGCGATCCCAATCGTTATCCGGCCGGTGGGTGACCACGCGGTCCGATTTGTTTTGGCCCATGTCCGACGCTGACAGTTTCGGGTTGCCAATCCGTGTTCTCTGGCTAGTCTGTCGAGCACATTGGAGGATAGCCAAATGGCTGAAGGCAAAAGCGGAAAAATCTATGTCGGTATCGGCGGCTGGACCTTCGAGCCCTGGCGCGGCACCTTCTATCCCGAAAAACTGTCGCAGAAGCGCGAACTCGAATATGCCAGCCAGCAACTGACCTCGATCGAGGTCAACGGCACCTATTATGGCTCGCAGAAGCCCGAGAGCTTTCGCAAATGGCATGACGAGACGCCGGATGGCTTTGTCTTTTCGTTGAAAGGCCCGCGCTTCGCCACCAATCGCAAGGAGCTCGCGCTGGGCAAAGAGTCCGTCGAGCGCTTCCTGGCCAGCGGCATTTTGGAACTCAAGGACAAGCTCGGCCCGCTCAACTGGCAGTTCATGGAAACCAAGAAATTCGAGCCGGAGGATTTCGAGGCGTTCCTGACGTTCCTGCCCGAGTCCGTCGAGGGCCGGAAATTGCGCCACGTCGTGGAAGTCCGCAACGACAGTTTCGCCGCCCCGGATTTCGTCGAGCTCGCCCGCAAACACAAGGTCGCCTTCGTCACCGCTGGTGATTCCAAGTTCCCGCAGATCGCCGATGTCAGCACCGATTTCGTCTACCTCCGGATCATGGGCACCGAGGAAAAACACAAGAAGGGTTACTCCGATGGAGAACTCGATGCCTGGGCCAAACGCGCGAAAACCTACGCTTCCGGCAAGGTGCCTTCCGATCTGAAAAGCGTGTCGGACAAGGACGCCAAAGCCGAGCCCCGCGACGTCTATCTCTATGTCATCAGCGGCCACAAGGAGCTTAATCCCGCCGCCGCGATGGCGCTGATCGAGCGGCTGAAATAGGGTTGCCCGCCGGGCGGGATGGGTCTATTTGGTCGGTTGATCACACATCTGCACCACGTGACGACCTGCCCGCAACATCCCACGGATTGACCATGCCCGCATCATCGACCGGACCTTCGCCGCTATGAGCGTGATGGGTGGCGCAGGCGTGCAGGCAATTCGCTGGGGCGCACTGCTTTTCGTCTCCGCGCCCATCGTCTATGTGCTCGAAAGCGTGCACCTGCCTGCTGCTCTTTTGCTCGGACCGATGCTGGCAGCCATTTTGTTCGCCGGCTTCGAAAAGCAGGTGGTCGTGCCTCCTGCCATTGGGTTGATGGCCCAGGGCGTGATCGGTTGCATGATCGCGACGACCATTCCACTCTCGATCCTCGGCGAACTCGCAAGGGACTGGCCGCTTTTCCTCGCCGGCGTCGTCTCGGTCATCGTGGCGGCCTGTTCGCTCGGCTGGGTGCTCGCCAAGCTGCAGGTCCTGCCGGGCACCACCGCGATCTGGGGTTCCTTCCCGGGCGCCGCGTCCGCAATGACGATCATGGCGGATTCCTTCGGCGCCGACATGCGGCTCGTGGCCTTCATGCAGTATCTGCGCGTAGTTTGCGTTTCGGTGGTCGCGTCCACGATCGCGCGGATCTGGGTCGGCCATTCCGGCACGCCGCTGCCGGCCATGGTCTGGTTTCCGCCGGTGGACTGGCTCGCGCTCGCCGCGACGATCCTGCTGATTGTGGTGAGTTTTTTTGTGACGCGCTGGTTCAAGATCGCGGCGGGCATTTTTCTCCTGCCGATGATTCTGGGTATCGTGCTGCAGAATACCGGCGTGATGAAGATCGAGCTGCCACCGTGGCTGCTGGCAGCTTCCTATGCGCTGGTCGGCTGGACGATTGGCCTGCGTTTCACCTGGCCGATCCTGGCGCATGCGGCACGTGCCCTACCGCGCGTGCTGGGCTCGATCCTTGCTTTGATCGCCATCTGCGGTCTCTTCGCCGTGGTGCTGGTGAAGTTCGCCGGCATCGACCCGCTGACGGCCTATCTGGCGACAAGCCCCGGCGGCGCCGATTCCGTCGCCATCATCTCGGCCTCGTCGAATGTCGACATACCCTTCGTCATGGCGATGCAGCTGGCGCGTTTCCTGGTGATCCTTATCGCGGGGCCGGCGATTGCCAGGCTGGTGGTGAAATGGTCCGGCCTGCGGGACGCGACGCGCGCCCCGCTGCCGTAACGTCTTACCCTTCCAGCCACTTCACCTGTTCCGGCGTCAGCCGGATGTCGAGCGCCGAGAGGCTGTCTTCCAGTTCGGCGACATTGCGCGGGCCGATCAGCGGGATGACCGGGAACGGCTGGGCCAGCACATAGGCGAGAGCGACATGGATCGGTTTGCGGCCGAGCTTTGCCGCCAGTTCGATCGCGCGGTCGCGGCGGCCGAAGTTCTTGTCGCTGTACCAGACACGTACCAATTCCTCGTCATCCGTTTTGTCTTGTCCCGCGCGGTCGGTGAAGAAGCCACGGCCCTGGCTCGACCAGGCGAAGTTGGGGAACTGCCTCTCGTTCAGCCAGACCTTCCATTCGTCGTCGGAGGCAGCCACGCAGCCGTCCCAGATCGGATCGAGCATTTCGGCGAGGGAGAAGTTGTTAGACATGGCGCCGGGCGGCATCTTGCCGTTCGCGGTCGCATAATCCATCGCCGCTTGCAGGCGATCGCGCGACCAGTTGGATCCGCCGAAAGGCCCCCTTATACGGCCGGCCTTCACCTCGGCATCCATGGCATCGACGAATTCGCCGACTGGAACCTCTTCGTTGTCGCGGTGCATGAAATAGATATCGACATAGTCGGTCTTAAGCCGCTCAAGCGACTCGCTGAGCTGCTTGCCGATCTGGTCGGGATAGACCAGCGGCGAATGGGCGCCCTTGCCGATCAGAACGATCTCCTCGCGGGGCGCGGCGCGGCTGGTAAGCCAGTCTCCGAACACGCTCTCGGTCAGGCCGCGTCCGTAGATCCAGGCCGTGTCGAACAGGTTTCCGCCCGCCTCGTAGAACGCATCCATGGTCAGCGACGCATTGGCAAAATTCGGGAAGAACTCGAAGCCGAGCGCAACGACTGAAGCCTGCTTGGAAAGGCCGGGGATCGACCGCTTGGGCAGGTTTGAACCAGCCGTGACCTTGCCACCTGATATGTTGAGCCTCCGGTTCTCCGGCCTCTCGGCATCGTAGGAGAGGCCAATCGCAGCACGCCACTGGTCGAGGACACGGAGATTGCCCACGGAGTCGGCGTGGCTCATACCCGGTGTTTCGAATTCCAATTTTCCAGATCGAATGGCCTCACCCGCCGCATCGGCCTCGAAGGAATAGAGCCAACCCTCTTCCGTGACCTCGACCGTCTGGCGCGTGCCATCGTTGAGCGTGATCTCGATCAACCCGGTACCACCTTCATGGCCTGAGGCAAACCAGAAATCCTTGACCTCCAGCCGGCCTTTCGAGCCGACGATCCGGAGCGTATTGTCCTGGTTGGCCATGATCGAACAGGAGACTTCGGCGACGATACCGCTGGCGAATTTCAGAAGTGCCGAGGCCCATTCATCGACACCCGTCTCGCCAAGATGGCCGGCGCCTGACACCGAGACCGGTTCCGCGAAGGGCTTGCTCTCGACAGCACCGGCAATCAGCCGCGCCATGGAAACTGGATAGCCGCCGACATCGAGGATGCCGCCACCGGCCAGCGCGTTGGCGAACAGGCGGTGCTCCGGCCTCACCGTACCCATGTTGAAGCCGAAGCTCGAACGGATCAGCCTGACGTCGCCAATCACGCCACTCTTGACCAGATCGACGATCCTCGCAGTCTGCGGATGCAGCCGATACATGAAGGCCTCGCCTGAAAAGACGTTCGCCCTGCGCGCTTCGTGGTAGATCGCCTCGGCCTCGTAGGACGAGAGTGCAATCGGCTTTTCGACCAGCACATGCTTGCCGGCACGCACCGCCTTGATTGCCCATTCGGCATGTCCGACGTGAGGCGTCGCGATGTAGACAGCCTCGATCTCGGGATCGTCGAGCAGGGTCTGATAGCCCTCGACGATACGGGCGCCGGGGAAATTCTCCGCAAGGCCGGGCTTGCCCGGGTCGCGGGTCGCGATCGCCGCCAGCTTGCCTGTCCTGGAATGGGCGAGCCCGCCGGCGAAGGTGCGAGCGATGGTGCCGGGGCCAATAATTCCCCAGTTGACCGGTTTTGTGCCGTTCATATCAGTCTCCTTCAATATGTCGTGGCGCGGGCGAGGCCCGCTTACTTCACGCGGTGGCCCGCGTGGTCGAAAAGAAAGGTATTGGCCGCGACCAGCCCGATCGTCAGTGAATCCTTGTTGGTCGCGTCGCGGGAATCTTCCCGCTCGATGATGATGCGTTCTTCCTTGGAAACATGGGCGTAGACGTAGGACGTGTTGCCGAGGTGCTCGGCCACGTCCACTTCCACGGTCAGATCGGCGTCGCCCTGGCCGGGTGCGGCAAAGTTCTCGGGCCGTATGCCAAGGCTGACGTCGTCGCCCGTCTTTACCGATGCGGCGGCGATAGGCAGCGTAAGCCGCACGTCCGGCTGGTTCACGAGAGACATGGTGACGTTCCCGGCCTCGACCGACACAACCCGGCCTTTAAGGAAATTCATCCGCGGCGAGCCGATGAAGCCCGCCACGAACATGTTTGCCGGGTCGTCGTAGAGATCGAGCGGCGCGCCGACCTGCTCTACTTCGCCCGCACGCAGCACCACGATCTTGTTGGCCAGCGTCATCGCCTCGACCTGGTCGTGGGTCACATAGACGATCGTGGTCTTGAGTTCCTTGTGAAGTTTTGCGATCTCGACGCGCATGTGGACGCGCAGTTCCGCGTCGAGGTTCGACAGCGGCTCATCGAACAGGAAGACATCCGGATTGCGCACGATCGCCCGGCCGATCGCGACCCGCTGGCGTTGCCCGCCCGAGAGCGCCTTCGGCTTGCGATCCATCAGCGGCCCGAGTTCGAGGATGCGCGCTGCATCATCGACGCGCCGGTCGATTTCCTCCTTGGCCTGACCCGCAAAGCGCAGTGCAAAGCCCATATTCTCGCGCACCGTCATATGCGGATAAAGCGCGTAGGATTGGAACACCATCGCGATGCCGCGCTTGGACGGATCGACGTCGTTCATCACCTTTCCGCCGATCTCCAGCGTGCCCGAGGTGATGTCTTCGAGCCCGGCGATCATCCGGAGCAGCGTGGACTTGCCGCAGCCGGACGGTCCGACGAAGACGGTGAATTCCCCATCCTCGATCGAGAGATTGACGCCCTTGATGATTTCAAGCGCCCCGAAACTCTTGCGTATGTCGGTCAGTCGGACCTCGGCCATCTGGTTCTTCCTCAGGTCACGGATATCTGGATGGTCTGCGTATCGAAGCGCCGGCTCTCCGCCGTCAGCGTCAGCGTGCCCGCCGCGTCGCCCGCCTCGATCCAAAGACCGGTGGCGCCGCCCTTCAGCGTGTGATCGGCCGGGCCGATGATGCGGCCGGGGCCTTCAAGCGTCAGGCTGACCGGCTCTTCGAAGAAGGGCAGGAGATTGCCGTTCTGGTCCAGTGCCCGGATCACCACGCGGGTCGCATCCCGCTCGCCGGCGCGGAGTGCCAGGTCGTCAGCCTTGACGTCAAGCGTGGTGGGCACCGGATCGGCGGCCAGCGTGATCGACTTGACAGCCTTGCCATTGACGAAGCCCGTGATTACGCCCTGGCGCCAGACATGGCCCCAGCGGCCGATTTCGTCGGGCGTGATGTTGCGATGGTCGAGCACGACAGGCGCATGCGGCAGATGCTTGTAGGTCTCGCGGTCCGGATCGACGCGCTTGGGCGGGAAATCGCCGAACTTCACTTCGACATAGTCGCAGTTTGTGAGGATGATGAGCGGCAGTATGCCGCCGATATTGCGCTCGCCGCGCGCCCAGTAGGTCACCGGCTGCAGCACGACGCCATACTCCGGCTCGCCCTGGCTGGCATAGGCGGCGGCGGCGAATTTCGGGATCCGGTACATATCGAGCACGCCGTGATAGCAGATCCGGTCGCCCGAGCCGAAGTCCTTGTGGGTATTGTAGTCAGCGTAGCACCAGCCGGTAGAGCCGGAAATGTTGCTGTCGCCGGCGGCGGCATCAAGGATCAGCATGTGGCGCGTCACATGCTCGGCCTGCCGCTGCTCCTGGTCGAAGCGCTTGGTCGGGTACATGTGGCCGTTATATTCGGTGATCATATAGGGGATCGGTCGCGTGATGCCCGTCGTTTCCACCCGGTCGCGCAGCGCGACGCGGCCCCGGTTATTGCCGGGCAGTTCCTCGTTGCCGAGCACGAAGTCGTTCATCGTATAGACGTCTTCGAGGAATTCCGAATTGGTGATGAAGCGCACGCCGCCGGTCTGGCGGGTCGCGTCGAGCTCGCGCGCAAGCCGGTTGGTCTCGGCGTAGAAATCGTGGCTGTCCTGGCTCTCGTTGATCCGCACGCCCCAGATGATGATAGATGGATGGTTCCAGTCGCGCTCGATCATCCGGCGGACATTCTCGATCGATTCCTGCTGCCATTCCTTGTCGCCGATATGCTGCCAGCCAGGGATTTCCTCGAACACCAGCAGCCCGATCTCGTCGCAGCGGTCGAGAAACCATTTCGACTGCGGATAGTGCGAGGTGCGCACGATGTTGCAGGCGAGCTCGTATTTGAGGATGTCGGCATCCTTCTCCTGCGCGCGCCGGCCCATGGCATAGCCGGTATGCGGCCAGGACTGGTGGCGGTTCAGCCCGCGCAACTTGAGCGGCTTGCCGTTGAGCAGGAAGCCATCCGGCGTGAATTCGGCGGTGCGGAAACCGAAGCGCTGGGCGAGGAAGTCGGTGCCGTGTTCGGTTTCGAGCTTCAGCGACAGGACATAGAGTGCGGGGTTGGAAATATCCCAGAGCTCGATGCCGCCGAGATCGGAGAATGAGAGCGTGGCTTCATTGCCATTCACTTCGACCGATCCGGACGCCACTTCGGTACCACCCTTGGCACGGATGATTGCCGATAGTTTGCCGGCGAAGGATTTCTTCTCGGGATTGCGGATAAAGACCCTTGCAGTGACGGTCTTTCGCTCGGCCAGCGCATCCGGTGTCTCGATCTTGACGTTGCCGATCGAAACCGGGCTGACCACCTTGAGCCAGGCATCGCGATAAATCCCCGCATAGCAGAGATAGTCGATCTGGCCGCCAAAGGGCGGGATCGCGGGATTTTCGGAACCGTCGATCTTCACGGTCAGCAGGTTGTCGCCCTGCTTGAGATGCGGTGTCAGCCGTGCCTCGAACGGCGTATAGCCGTCCCTGTGGGCGATGATTTCGGCGCCGTTGAGGTAGACGACGCTGTCGGCCATCGCGCCATCGAAGACCACGGAGACTTCGCGGCCCTCGAATTCCGGCCGCCAGGCGATGACCTTCTGGTAGGTGAACGCCTTCTGGTAACTCGTCTCGTCGAAGTAGTTGTAGGGCAGTTCCACGGCCGAATGCGGCAGGCGCACGGTCTCGCCGGCCTGCAACGCTTGCGCGCGCGGGGGCTCGAAGCCCTCGCCGAACACCCAGTTGCCGTTGAAACTCTCATAAATGCGCATTTCGAAATCCTATTTGACTGAACCGAGCATGCCCTGCACGAACTGGCGCTGCATGGCGAAGAAGATGGCGAGCGTGGGAAGCGTGGCCAGGATGGTGCCGATCATCACCACGCCGAAATCCGGGTAATAGGCCGAGGCGAGCGACGAGACGACGAGCGTGATCGTCTTGGTCTCGTTCGATTGCAGCACGATCAGCGGCCAGAGATAGTTGTTCCAGTTGGTCATGAAGACGATGACGAAGGCCGCCGCATAGGTCGAGCGCATCACCGGCACGTAGATATAGAGGAAGATCTGCCATTCCTTGAGCCCATCGACCTTGGCCGCGTCTCGCAACTCGGTGGGGAACGCCTTGGTCGATTGGCGGAAATAGAAGATGATGAAGGCCGAGGCGATCGATGGCAGCATGATCGCGATATGCGTATTGATCAGGCCGGCACGCCCCATCATCATGAAGAGCGGGATCATCAGCGCCGCAAAGGGCACCATCAGCGTGATCAGGATCAGTGAATAGATCCGGTCGCGCCATTTCGACTTGAACATCTCGAAGCCATAGCCGGCGAAGGAGGAGACGACGATGGTCAGCACGGTAGCCAGGATCGCGACCTTGGCCGAGTTCCAGAACACCAGCGGCACATCCACCAGCGTGAAGAAGTTCGTGACATTGGTCGCAAATGCCGACCCCAGGCTCACCTTGCCGCCCATGATCTGCACCGACGTATTGGTCGAGCTGATCATCATCCAGATGAACGGGAAGATCGACAGGAAGGCCATTACGCTGAGAAAGAGGTACTGGCCGGCCGTGGATAGCGTGCGCGAACTGATCATGACCGGTCCCTCGCGGCATAGAACTGGAGGAAGGACAGGAGCGCCACCATCAGCACGATGACATAGGACATGGTCGCCGCGTAGCCGTAGCTCGGCATGTAGCGGAAGGTGACATTGTAGATGTAGAGCGACAGTGTCAGCGTCGAATTGGCCGGACTGCCGCGGCCCTCGGTCAGGTTATAGACCTCGTCGAACAGCTGGATCGTGCCGATGGTCGAGATGATGGTGGTGAACAGGATCACCGGCTTCAGCATCGGGATCGTGATGTAGATGAACCGCGCCCAGGCGGGAACGCCGTCGATCCGCGCCGCCTCGTAGATCGACCTGTCGATATTCTGCAGCGCCGCGAGATAGAAGATCATGTTGTAACCCGTCCAGCGCCATGTGATGGCGAGGATGACCAGCACTTTGGCCCAGAAGGGCTCGGTGAGCCAGCCGATAGGTCCCGACGCGAGGCCGATGGCCATCAGCGCCGAATTGACCACGCCGTCAGCGGCAAACATGCTCTTGAACAGCACGGAATAGGCGACCAGCGAAGCGACGCAGGGCAGGAAGATCGCGGTGCGGAAGAAGCCGATGAATTTCAGCCGGTCATTGTTGAGCACCGAGGCAAGCAACAGTGCCAGCACAATCATGATCGGCACCTGCACCACGAAAAAAATGATCGTGTTGGAAAGCGCGTGGAGGAAGACGGGGTCGTTCCACAGCCTGACGATGTTGGCGAAACCGCCGAACTTCAGCATCATGCCCTTGCCGGTGAATGCGGACAGGTAGAGCGAACGGAAGATCGGATAGATCAGAAAGATCCCAATCAGCAGGATCGACGGGGCGATGAACAGCCAGCCGTTGACGTCATAATATCGCTTCAATCCGCCTGTGCGTGCCGTGGCCATGGCCGTCTCTCTGCCCATGAGGGGAATAGGGTCGCCGAAGCGCATGCGGCTTGGAAAGCCGCATGGCGCCCCAGGGAGTGGACAGGCAGCCAACCGCCTGTCCGGAGGATTCGTTTTTACTGGATCTGGCCTTCGGCCTGGCTCTGAATCTTCTTCAGCACCTCGTCCACATTGGCACCCTTGGCGAGGTCGGGCAGGTGCGCGGTGACTGCGGTATCCACTTCATTGGTGAAGATGCCGTAGTTGACCGATGGAACCTTGGCCAGCCAATCGGAGAAGTTCTGCCACACCGGTTCGCCGCCGAAGAATTCATCCGACTTTGAATAGGCCGGGCCGGAGCGGGCCGAAAGCAGCGAGCCGACGGCGCCCTGATCGACCAGGATCTTCTGGTAGAAGTCGGAGTCCTTGGCATAGACCTCGTTGAGGAAGTCGATCGCCTCGTCCTTCTCGGCCGAGCTTTCCATCACATACCAGCTCGAACCGCCGAGGTTCGAGGCATGCGATGCGCCCTCGATGTTCAGCTTCGGAATCGGTGCCACGCCCCACTTGCCGGACTGGTCGGCCTGCGCCTTGACGGTTCCGGTGATCCAGACGCCTGTCGTCACCGTGGCAGCGTCACCCGATGTGAAGGCCGAAACCCATTCGGTCCATCCGGCCGCAGGCTTGTAGATGCCGGCCTGCAGGATCTTCTGCTCGGTTTCGAGCGCCGCCTTCAGCGCCGGGTTGCCTTCGATCGACAGATTGCCGTCCTTATCGAAATACCAGCCGCCGGCCGACTGCATCAGGATGCGGATGAAACCGGCGTCATTGACGTCGAGGCCCATCATCTTCTTGCCGGTCTTGGCTTCGATCGCCTTGCCGATCTCGATGAACCGGTCCCAAGTAATGTTCTGCATGTCCTCAGGCTTGAAGCCGGCCTGTTCGAGATAGTCCTTGCGGTAGTAGAGGCCGGTCACGCCAGAATCGAAGGGCATGCCATAGACCTTGCCGTCCACCGTCATCAGTTGCACCTTGTAGGGTGCGAAGCCGGAATAGTCGATCTTGCCGGACATTTCGGCAAAGGCGCCGGGGAAGGACTGCAGGTATTTCTGCGCGCCGTAATCCTCGATCAGGACGATATCCGGCAGCGCGTCGGTGGTGCCTGACGACAACGCGGTCTGCAGCTTCTGCTCGACATCGGTCTTGGCGAAATCGACGACGTTGAACGTGGTTCCGGGATGCTTGGCGGTATAGCGGGCGCCGGCTTCCTTCATGATCGCGACGTTGAAGTTCGGGTCCCAGCACCAGATGGTCACTTCGCCGGCGAATGCGGCGGATGCCGCGAAGATGCTCGCTCCGGCGAGTGCCGCCGCTGCAAAGCGCGATAGAATCGTCCTGTTAGCCATTGTTTCCTCCCTCGGAATGGTTCGAAACAGGTTCTCCTCTCCTGTCTCGTAGGGGAAGTTTTACCGAAAATCAGGCAACGAGCAAGGAAAATTTAGTAAATATTTATTGCGCCTGCGAAGAGGCTGGCAAAAGTATTATGATTCCAGCGGCTTGCGGCAACTTCCGCGCCAGACCAGTTCGGTAGCAATACGCACCTGCTTGCCATAATCGCGGCCTGAGAGCCGTTCGAGCAGCAGATCGACCGCCGTTTCGCCGATATGCTCGCCATGGATTTTCACGGTGGTGAGCGGCGGGGTGAGGAACTGCGCGACGGGAATGTCGTTGAAGGAAATGATCGAGATATCGCTCGGAATGGAGAGCCCGCGTTCCTGCGCCGCGCGATAGGTGCCTATGGCCATATTGTCGTTGGCGGTGATGATCACGTCGGGTCGCCTGTCCAGATCAAGCAGGCCCTGGGCCAGCCGGTACCCGGTTTCGAGCCGAAGGTTCTGGCCGTTGACGTTGCTGCCGAGCGCCAGCAGCTCCGGATCGAAACTGTTATTGGCCTTTTGCCATTCGATATAGGCGGCGCAGCGCCGCTCGCCGAAATGGAGCGTCTCGCCGTTCAGATGTTCGTGGCTGCCGATGAAGCCGATCCGCTTGTAGCCGCTGGCTTTCAAGCCTTCCAGGATCTTCACCGTCGCCACGCCGACATCCGAAAAGACGCTGTCCAACGTATCGATCTTCGGGTCGAAATCGGCCATCACCACATGCTGGGCATGTTCGCGGAACCAGGCGATCTCACTATCGGAATGCTTGCCGATGACGATGACGCCCGAGACGCCCGACAGCAGCGAAGCTTCGGGCAGTGCATCGGAATGGAAGACTTTGACGATCTCGGACTTGAGTTCGCGGCAGCGGTTCTCGATGCCGAGCCGAACGCCGACATAGTAGGGATCGGCGATTTCGTCTGAGGGTTCGAGGAAATGGATGATCGCCAGCCGGGTGAGCATGCTCGGCGCGGCCTGGCCGTTGGCCTTGTTGCGGTTGCGCGGCGTCTCGTAATTCAGCGCCTCCGCGGTCTCGATGATCGCCTGCCGCTTGACGGGGGAAATCGACAGCGCCGGATCGTAGTTCAGCACTCGCGACACCGTGGCCGGCGATACGCCGACGGCCTTGGCGATTTCCTTGATCGTGACCATCCCGTCTAATCCAGTCTTGTCGTTCCAAGCATGATGACACAAATTCCGGCAATCCGGAACGTGTTTCAGTAAATTTTTACTACCCATTGAAGTCGGCGGAACTGTCCGTGACCCGGAAGCGCCGGGATAACAGCGGCTTGCCCGATATATCCAAGCAGTAAAATATTCACAAGGCGCATGAGGTCCCCAACGGTACGGCTGTTGAGGGAACGTTTTGGCGCGGCGAGCCGTTTTCCTCATGCCAACCCGTTCGAGCGGTCAAGGAGGCCGCGCAGGAAGGAGACCATCATGGACATGACCTATCCCGTCGAGAACCGGAAGCCCTGGGGGGCATCCCTTACCCTTTCCTCAATTATTATCGCGCTCTATCTCATCTTCTCGGCCTATCAGGCCAGCATGTAGGCGCAGGTCACACATCGCCAGATTTGCCGGCCCTGGAATGCCTTCCGGGGCCGAATTGCGTTAGCCCAACAACGTTCTCCGGCGCATTCATTCCCGACTCCCATTTTGCATCGCAACATGCCATAAGCCCGGCCGAAACATTCCTCCCGTCCGGACCGCCCCCGCATGATTCGCATCGAAAACATCTCCAAGCAGAACTCGCACCGTATTCTCTATATCGAGGCCTCGGCGGCCTTGAACCGCGGCGAGAAGATCGGCCTTGTCGGCGCCAACGGCTCGGGCAAGACGACGCTGTTCCGCATGATCACCGGCGAGGAACAGCCCGACGAGGGCCAGGTCTCGGTCGAGAAGAACATCACGATCGGCTATTTCAATCAGGATGTCGGCGAGATGTCGGGCCGCAGCGCGGTGGCCGAGGTCATGGAGGGCGCCGGTCCTGTGAGCGTGGTCGCGGCCGAGCTTCGCGAACTCGAGGCGGCGATGTCCGACCCCGACCAGATGGACAATATGGATGCGATCATCGAGCGCTATGGCGAGGTGCAATCGCGCTATGAGGAGCTCGACGGCTACGCGTTGGATGGCCGGGCACGGGAAGTTCTGGCGGGTCTCTCCTTCAGCCAGGAAATGATGGATGGCGATGTCGGCAAGCTCTCCGGCGGCTGGAAGATGCGCGTGGCACTCGCTCGCATCCTGCTCATGCGGCCCGATGCCATGCTGCTCGACGAACCGTCGAACCATCTCGATCTCGAAAGCCTGATCTGGCTCGAGGATTTCCTCAAGGGTTACGAGGGCGCGCTGCTGATGACCTCGCATGATCGCGAGTTCATGAACCGCATTGTGAACAAGATCATCGAGATCGATGGAGGTTCGCTCACCACTTACTCCGGCGACTATGAATTCTACGAGCGCCAGCGCGCCGAAGGCGAAAAGCAGCAGCAGGCGCAGTTCGAACGCCAGCAGGCGATGCTCGCCAAGGAGATCAAGTTCATCGAGCGCTTCAAGGCGCGTGCATCGCATGCCGCCCAGGTGCAGAGCCGCGTCAAGAAGCTCGACAAGATCGAGCGCGTCGAGCCGCCGAAGCGCCGGCAGGTCGTCGCCTTCGAATTCCGCCCGGCGCCGCGTTCCGGCGAAGACGTCGTGAACCTCAGGGGCGTGCACAAGCAATATGGCTCGAAGGTCATCTATGAGGGTCTCGATTTCATGATCCGCCGGCGCGAACGCTGGTGCATCATGGGCGTCAATGGCGCCGGCAAATCCACGCTGCTCAAGCTGGTTACCGGTTCGACCGAACCGGACCAGGGCAATGTGTCGCTCGGCGCATCCGTCAAGATGGGCTATTTCGCCCAGCATTCCATGGACCTGCTGGACGGCGACCGCACGGTGTTCCAGTGGCTGGAAGATTCCTTCCCGCAGGCGGGGCAAGGCCCGCTTCGCGCCCTCGCCGGTTGCTTCGGCTTTTCCGGCGACGACCAGGAAAAGAAATGCCGCGTGCTTTCGGGTGGCGAGAAGGCCCGGCTGGTCATGGCCCGCATGCTGTTTGATCCGCCGAACCTGCTGGTGCTCGACGAGCCGACCAACCATCTCGACCTCGACACCAAGGAAATGCTGATCAAGGCGCTCGGCGATTTCGAGGGCACGATGCTGTTCGTCAGCCACGACCGGCACTTCCTCGCCGAGCTTTCGAACCGGGTTCTCGAACTGACGCCCGAGGGCATTCATCGCTACGACGGCGGCTATACTGAATACGTCGCCCGCAGCGGCCACGAGGCGCCGGGGCTGAGGAGCTGAATTTGCTTGCCGCGACCCGGTCCCGGAACTTGCATATCGCGTGCTTGATGGCCAATGTGGGACCAGGGATGTGAGCGATGGTCATGACCGTGTCTTATTTGCCGGTCTATCAGTGCCACGGAATGTGCGAGAGGGTGATTGTTTGACGCGAATTCTGGTGACCGGCGGAGCGGGATTTCTGGGTGCGCATCTGTGCGAACGCCTGCTGGACATGGGCAATCACGTCACCTGCCTCGACAATCTCCACACGGGTGCCCGCCAGAATATTGCCGGATTGCTGGCCAATCCGAGATTCGAATTCGTCGAGCATTCGGTCATCGATGCATTCGATGGCAATTTTGACGAGATCTACAATCTCGCATGCCCTGCTTCGCCGCAGCATTATCAACGCGATCCGGTCTATACGTTCAAGACCAGCGTGATCGGCACCTTGAACATGCTGGAGCTTGCCAGGCGCCGTGGCGCCAAACTCCTGCAGGCCTCGACGTCGGAGATTTACGGCGACCCGCTCGTCCATCCACAGAAAGAGAATTACTGGGGAAACGTCAATACGATGGGCGTCCGTTCCTGCTACGATGAGGGCAAGCGCGGCGCCGAGACGCTGGTCTCGGATTTCCACCGGTTTCATGGCGTGAACACGCGAATCGTCCGGATCTTCAACACCTACGGGCCCGGAATGAACCCGGAAGACGGCCGTGTCGTCTCCAATTTCATCATCCAGGCGCTCACGGGAAAAGACATTACCATCTACGGCGATGGCAGCCAGACGCGGTCCTTCTGTTATCGCGACGATCTGGTCGAAGGCATTATCGGGTTGATGAATGCGCCCGACCATGTCACCTTTCCCATCAATATCGGCAATCCTGTCGAGATCACGGTACGCAAACTTGCAGAGACCGTGCTCGCCATGATTGCTTCGAAATCTCGGATCGACTTCCGGCCATTGCCTGAGGACGATCCGATGCAGAGATGTCCAGATGTTTCCCGGGCAAGGGAATATCTGGGCTGGGAGCCAAAGGTCCCGCTCCAAGAGGGCCTGGGGAACACCATCGAGTATTTCCGTCAAATTATTGCGTCTCGGTCGATCCCAAGCGTACCGAAGACTGCATAAGGAGAAAAAAATGAAGGTAGCTATCATTGGTTCCGGCTATGTCGGCCTCGTCGCCGGCACATGCTTTGCGGAACTCGGCCACCAGGTGGTGTGCGTCGACAACGACGAAAGAAAAGTCACAGCGCTGAAGGGCGGCGCGATCCCGATCTACGAACCCGGTCTCGAGGACCTGGTGAAATCCAATGTGGCGGCCGGCCGCCTCGACTTCACGGAAGATCTCGGCCTCGCCCTCGAGGGCACCGATGCGGCCTTTATCGCTGTCGGCACGCCGCCGCGCGTGACCGACGGCCATGCCGACATGAAATATGTCTATGCCGTGGCCCATGCCATAGCCGAAAAGGCAAGTGGCGACCTCGTCGTGGTCGACAAGTCGACGGTTCCCGTCGGCACCGGCGACGAAGTCGAGCGGATTCTCAGGACCACCGGCGGCAATTTCCGCTTCTCGGTCGTCTCCAATCCCGAATTCCTGCGCGAAGGTGTCGCGATCGACGACTTCCTGAAGCCGGACCGGATCGTCATCGGCAGCGAGGACGATTGGGCGAAGGCCGTGATTTCCAGGGTCTATGGCGTCGATGGCTTCAAGGGCGTCCCCGTCCTGCAAACCTCGCGCCGCTCGGCCGAACTGCTCAAATATGCCTCCAACGCCTTCCTGGCGATGAAGATCACCTTCATCAATGAGGTCGCCGATCTCTGCGAAGCCGTCGGCGGCGATATCCGCGATGTCGCGAACGGCATCGGGCTCGATAGCCGCATCGGCCGCAAGTTCCTCAATGCCGGACCCGGTTACGGCGGCTCGTGCTTCCCGAAGGACACTCTGGCGATTTCCAAGACCGCGCGGGACTATCGCGTACAACTGCGCACCGTCGAGGCTGTCATCCAGGTCAACGAGAATCGCAAGCGCGCAATGGCGCTGCGGGTGCTGGATGCCTGCAATGGTGTCGTTCGCGGCAAGACCATTGCCATTCTCGGCCTCGCCTTCAAGGCCGACACGGATGACATGCGCGATTCGCCTGCCATTCCGCTGGTCCAGGCGCTACAGGATTTCGGCGCGCATATCAGGGCCTATGATCCCCAGGCGATGACCAACGCCGGGAAAATCCTTACCGACGTCGAGTTCTGCAAGGACGCCTATGACGCCGCGACCGGTGCCGACGCTGTCGTGACAGTGACCGAGTGGACCGAGTTCAAGGAGATGAACCTGCCCAGGCTCCGCCAGGTCATGCGGTCGCCGCTGCTCATCGATTTCCGCAATCTCTATTCGGTGGACGACGTCAAGAACGACGGCTTCGAATACTGGTCCATCGGGCGGCGCACCGAGACCGAGCCCACTCTCAGCCAGTCCTTGGCGGCTGAGTAACGATCAACAGATACATGATGACGCGCCGGCCAGCACTTCGCTGGCCGGATGGAAATTCGCGCGAAAAAACGCCGCGGGATGTGCCGCCTGAAATCCGTTCGCTGAAACGTGCGTCGCCTGACGCTAGTGCCGGCGTCCGGTCGCCAGTCTTGACTCGGTCGGACCGGCTGTGCTCGATTGAGAGCCGGGAGGAGCGCACCTCGAAGCGTCGCGATAAACGCTGACACTCTGGAGAAGCACATGCGTTCCGACAAAGTAAGAGTTGCCATTTTTCCCGTTGCTGGCTTGGGCACCAGGTTTCTTCCCGCCACCAAGGCGATTCCCAAGGAAATGATGACGGTGGTGGACAAGCCCGTCCTCCAATATGTCGTCGATGAGGCGATCGAGGCCGGGATCGAGCATTTCGTGTTTGTCACCGGCCGCGGCAAATCCGCGATCGAGGACTATTTCGATATCCAGTTCGAACTCGAATCCACGCTCCGCTCACGAAACAAGACGGTCGAGCTGACGGCACTCGAAGCCATTCTGCCAAAGGCGGGTACGACAAGCTTCACCCGGCAGCAGGAGCCTCTGGGCCTTGGTCACGCCGTGTGGTGCGCGCGTGACATCGTCGGCAACGAGCCCTTTGCGGTGCTGCTGCCCGACATGATCATGAAATCGGAAAAGGCCTGCCTGGCGGGCATGGTCGAGCTTCATGCCCAGAGCGGCGGCAATGTCATCGCCGTGGAGGAATGCGCCCCCGAACTGGCGCATCGCTACGGTATCGTCGGGCGCGGCGAGGATATCGCCGATGGTTTCCGGATCACCGGCATGGTGGAGAAGCCGCCTCAGGGAACGGCACCGTCGAACTTCTTCATCAACGGCCGCTATATCCTGCAGCCGGAAATTTTCAGCATTCTCGAAACCCAGGAACGTGGCGCCGGCAATGAGATCCAGCTCACGGACGGCCTCTTGAAGCTGCTGCAGAAGCAGGATTTCACGGCCTATCACTACCGGGGCAAGACCTACGACACCGGCGCCAAGGATGGGTTCATCATGGCCAATGTCGCCTTCGCGCTCGATCGTCCGGAGATCAGGAGCCTGGTCGAGGCCGATATCAGATCGCTCGTTCACCCCTGAGGGATGATCGTTTCTGAGTGGAGATTGCCGGGGCCTGCGGCAATAGGGCCGGACTTCGGGGTTGCCCGGTAATTTCCATTCAGCTTATAAACAGGGCAGACGTGCCTATCGCCCAAACGAAAACCAAGGTTATGCCATTGGCCTATGCAGAGCGATATACACCGGGCTTACCTCTTGTCCGCAGACGGACGTTTCTAGGGCTTGAACTAGGGGCTGATCTGTTCTTCACGGCGGCACTCTGCCTGCTCCTGACCTTCATCGTGGTGGAGGTGCGCTATGAGGCCGCCGCATCGTCGCTCAGCCGCGAGACGCTCGGCCTCGCCGTGATCGAGGGTGCCGGCGGTGATATGATCCGCCAGCTCACCTATTTCATGACATTCTTCGTCGTGGGGGGCGCGACCTTCATCTTCATGCGGCCGAGATCGATCATCCCGATTTCGACGGCTTACAATGTGGCGTGTCTCTGGTGCCTGTTCAGCGCGATCTACGCCATTCAACCGGGCATTTCCATTCGCCGCGCCATCGGCATGTACATCATCCTTCTGGCCGTCGGTTGGTGCATCCAGAACCTGGGCGCCGCCAAGACCATACGGGCGGTGTACATATTCCTGGCCGGCGTCATCATGGCGTCCTATATCGCGGTGCTGCTGTCGAGAATTCCGATCTTCTCGTTCGCCGTCCATCCGGCCGATGAGATCGATACGTCGCTGGTAGGGGCCTGGCGCGGTGTGATCCCCCACAAGAATATCGCCGGCGCGGTGATGATCCACGCTTCGCTCTTCTTCTTCCATCATGCGATCAGCAGACGGAAACCGCTGGATTTCCTGTTCTTCGCCCTTGCGGCAGTGTTCCTGATCTTCACCAAGTCCAAGACATCGATAGGCTGGTTCCTGATCGTGCTGATGTCGGGCCTCGGCTACCGGGCCATCATGCTTTACGGCCTGCGCCCCTTCTTCAATGTCGCGATGGCATGTATAGGGTTCTGGATCGCCGTGATGACATGGGCCGAATGGGACGTGGTGCTGGCCTTCTTCTCCGATCCCGAGAACCTCTCCGGCCGCATCGGCATCTGGGAGTCCGTGATGCCCTTTATTCAGACGCATCCGTTTTTCGGCTCGGGCTACGGCTCATTCTGGGCCATCGGATATTCATCGCCGATCTACGAGAGCGCGGTGAGCGAATTCGTCACCCAGATCGGCCATTCCCATAGCGGCTATATCGAGGTGCTTCTCACCACTGGTATTGTGGGGCTGACGCTCGCCATCATCGCTCTGATGATCGTACCCTATTACCGCTTCGCCAATCCGCTGACTTCGGACCTGAAACTGAACGCGATGCTGTTCTCGATGTGGCTGTTCGGCATGCTGCAGAACTTCACCGAGAGCCAGTTCTTCTCGCCCGACAAGCAGAGCTGGGTGTTTGTCGTCATAGCGATCACGATCATTCACTCCAGGCACATGTCCGCGAAGTCTAGGGACTACGAATGGCTGGCCGCCACCCATTGGCCGCCGGCAAAGCCGCAGCAATTGCTGCGACAATAGCTGCCAAAGGAAAACGACATGAACATCACGCGACGCTCATTCCTCGCCGCCGGCGCAGCCATGCCTCTTCTTGGCCTCACACGTCCATCACTCGCCGATGAAGGAACGCTGCGGCAGGTAGCGACCGACCGCAAGCTGATCTACGGCACGGCGGTTTCGACCGGCACTCTCGCCAAGGACAAGCCGTTTGCCCAACTGGTCATCGACCAGGCCAACATGCTCGTCGCCGAGGGTGAGACCAAGCGCAAGGCGATCGAACCGAAGCAGGGACGGCTCAACTTCGCGCCGACCGAGCGGCTTCTGGCCTTCGCGGAGAAGAATGGCCAGCGCATGCGGGGCCACACCCTGCTCTGGCACGAGGCGAACCCCGAATGGCTGCTGGCGAAGCTCGCGGAAGGACGCGACGACAAGCTGCTGACCGACTACATCGAAAAGACGGTCGGTCACTTCAAGGGCAGGATGCATTCCTGGGACGTCATCAACGAGGTCATCCACATCGATGAGGGTGGCGAGGAGGATCTCCGCATCAGTTCGCCCTGGTACAAGGCTTTCGGCTCCGGCTATATCGAGACCGCCTTCCAGGTCGCCCATGCCGCCGATCCGGATGCGCTGCTCTTCTATAACGAGATCAATCTGGAGGCGGATGTCTGGTGGGCGGAGCAGCGCAGGTCATCGGTGCTCAAACTACTCGAAAAGCTCCTCAAGAAGGGCATTCCCGTCCACGCGCTGGGGATACAGTCCCACCTCAAGGCATATCGCCTGGATTACACCGACGAGGTCATGTCGCGCTTCCTCGACGAGGTCAGCGATCTCGGCCTGAAAATCCTGATCACCGAATTCGATATCGCCGATGTCGAAGGGCCCGCCGACCCCGCCCAGCGGGACGCGGATATTGCGGCACTCGGCCGCCGCTATCTCGATGTTGCGTTTTCGAAACCCGCGGTGCTCGGATGTCTCACATGGGGCATTTCCGACCGCTATTCCTGGCTATCGCAATATGACAGCTACAAATGGTCCGACGGCAGCCTGTCACGAGGGCTGCCCTTCGATGGCGATCTGCGTCCGAAGAAGCTCTATTTCGAGATGCTCAATTCCTATCGCAGCGCCTCTTAGAGCCCTTCAAGCGGCGACCGAGCTCGTGACCACGCCCTTCCGGCGTGTGGACGCCTTGTTGCGCCATTTCAGCACCGGCATCTCCACGAGATAATAGGACGCGACGGCGAGGACGAACGTCACGCCGAGTTCGGCGAACGATGTGAGCACGGTCTTCGTCATCCCTGTGTTGGAGAGGAAGAACCATGCCGCGCCGTGCCAGATGTAGAGCGAGTAGCTGAGCTTTCCAATCCATTCCGCCGGTGGGGAATTCGCGATGTTCTGGAGCAATCCCAGCCGTGGCGAAAAGACGATCGGTGCCACGATGAGGAGGGCGCCGATGCCACGCAGGCTGTAGCGGAGCGTATCCCTGAAGAAATCGTCCCGGATGACGGTCGAGAGGACCAGCAGCGCGACGCCCGCGATAAGCGCCTGCGGGCTCGATATGGCTTTTCGGAGGCGGCCCTCGGGGCTCAATTCGCAGATTGCCGCGAGGAATACGCCGTAAGCGATCGAATCGAATCGCGTCTCGGATGCCATGTAGATCCGGTTCGTGTTGGACCATTCCGGCCACTGGATGACGTAGCCGATGCGGATGAGCAACGGTGCCACGATCATGACGATCGCGAAGGCCAGCACCTTCCCCGGGCTCGCCCTGACGAAGGCGATGAACAGCGGCGCGATAAGGTAGAAATGCTCTTCGACGGACAGCGACCAGAGCACGCCGATGGGCAGGACATGCTGTGTCCCGGCAAGTTCGTAATACGACTTTAGGTAGTTGACGAAATAGAGAAAGACCGAGGCGATTTCGATCAACGGCGACGGGATCGAATGCATCCTGGCGAACAGGACGACGACGATCATATAGACGATCAGCACCGGAAACAGCCGCAGCAAGCGCCGCCAATAGAACGCGCCGATTCGCACGTCGCCGGTTTCCTTCGCTTCGGCAAGCAGCAATCGGGTGATCAGGAATCCTGAAATGACGAAGAAAATATAGACGCCCAGCGACGATATTCCGGAATATTCGCCGAGGAAAAAGTGACCGATAATCACGATCAGGATGCTCAGGCACCTGAGGCCATTGAGGCCCTGGATATGGCCCTTCGTTGCGGAAACTGGTGGAAGAGGCTCAATCATCATTCGTGTCCGTTCGCCGTTCGACGGACATTTAAACCAGTTTTTGCACTGCACTGCAACGCTGTTGCGTTGCGGTGCAGATGCGAGTGAAATGACGCTGAATCGGAGAGAAATGTGACGAAAGGTCCAAAATATGGCCAAAAAGCCTATTTTCGGCCACCTTGCATGCGTGCCCAGAGCACCCAGACCACGACGACGATGATCGATATCGGCCACAAAATATAGGCGATTGCGGCGTGATACCACACGACCTTCGAGCTGCCGCCGCTCAGCCATGTTGCAATGGTGCCAGCGAACAAAAAGAACAATCCGCCGATCAACCAGATCTGAAAATAGATATCCAAGACGCTTGCCCCCAAGCTCAATATGTCCCGCCGTGTACTAAAGCGAAAGAGCGGACATTAGCAATTGATTTACCATGTTCCGGCGCCCTTTGTTTGTTTGTTGGTAAATGCGCGGGGCCTTTTGGACACAATGCTTTCATGCCTGCGTCCAAGGTCCGGATATGGCACAAATGTTGTTTTATTCCGGCGTTCGCCCGTGCCGCCCGATCGGCAACTTGATCGGCCGGCGCGCGAATCTCCCTATTTCTTATATAAGTAAATCATAAGATTTTGCACGTTGTGGTTACGCTTCTTAACACTTTTTATTGCTATCCCGACTCCGCAACAAGGAGAAGAGAATGGCTGAGCAAGGTATCACCCTGTGGGCGGATCAGGCGGACCAGACCCTGACCGGAACGGAATTCGACGATGTGCTGGGAGGCTTCCACGGCACGTCGACACTGATCGGCGGCGCCGGCAACGACACTTATTATGTCATGTCGCCGCTCAACACCGTTATCGAGAATACGGCTGAAGGCAGTGATTCGGTCATCACCTGGCAGAGCTATACGCTTGGTAGCAATCTTGAGAATCTCCAGGTGCTCGGCGCCGATACGATCGGGATCGGCAACGGCCTTGCCAACATTATTGCCGGTGGTGACGGCAGCCAGCAGATCTTTGGCGCCGGCGGCGATGATACGCTGTCGGGTGGCGCGGGCAGCGACCTTTTCATCGTCCGTCAGAATTCCGGTTCGGATGTCATCACGGATTTCGAATCGGGTGCCGGTGCAGGCGACGCCGTCCAACTGGGCAGCTATGGCTTCACCAACTTCTCCGAGGTCCTCGACCAGATGTCGCAATCGGGCTCCGATGCCGTCATCCAGCTCAATTCCGGCGAGACGCTGACCTTCCGCAATCGTTCGATCGCCGATTTCAGCGCGGATGATTTTCAATATGCGCTGGATACGACAAAGCTCGATCTCACCTTCAGCGACGAGTTCAACAGCCTGAGCCTGCAATCGGCCGGCGGAACGTGGCGGACGTCCTTCTGGGACGGCGCGGACGGGCGCACACTCGCCTCCAATGAAGAATTGCAGGTCTACATGGACGAGGCCTATCTCGGATTGGGCGTCAATCCATTCTCCATCGATGGCGGAATACTCAACATTCACGCTGACACGGCAAGCGCGGACGTCCAGGCGGCAACCGGCCATGATTACACGTCGGGCATGCTGTCGTCCCGCGACAGCTTTGCGCAGACCTACGGGTATTTCGAGATCAAATGCGAACTGCCGCAGGGCCAGGGTACCTGGCCGGCCTTCTGGATGCTGCCGGCCGATGGCTCCTGGCCTCCGGAGCTCGATGTCTTCGAAGCGCTTGGCGGCGATAGCTCCACCGTCTTCATGACCGCCCATTCCAACAGCACGGGCGAGCATACGAAAACCGGCTTCACCTCCTGGGTCGGCGACGTGTCTGCGGGCATGCATACCTATGGCGTGCTTTGGACGCCGGAAGAACTGGTCTGGTATGTCGATGGCGCCGAAGTCTTCCGCACCGCGACGCCGCCCGACATGCACCAGCCGATGCACATGGTCACCAACCTGGCGATCGGCGGCGTCCTGCCCGGCGATCCGGACGAGGATTTCAGCGGCGCCGATCTAAAGATCGATTACATCCGCGCCTACCAGCTTAACGACGGCTCGATACCCTCGACCGTCACTTCAGGCGTGACAACCACGCTCGATCACATCGCCGTCTCGCTGGTGCTGACGGGCGCGCTTCATATCAACGGCACCGGCAACGGGCTGGATAACACACTGACCGGCAACAGCGGTAACAACATCCTGGATGGGCGCGCTGGCGCCGACACCATGATCGGCGGTCTCGGCGACGATACCTATCAGGTCGACAATACCGGCGACATCGTCACCGAATGGTCGGGCGAGGGACTGGACACGGTCAACGCCTCCGTCACGCATATCCTGTCGGCCAATGTCGAAAACCTGATCCTCACCGGCACCGGAGACATCAACGGCACCGGCAACGAACTTGCCAACATCCTGACCGGGAACGCCGGCAGCAACGTCCTCAATGGTGCCTCGGGCGCCGATACGATGATCGGCGCCGCCGGCAACGACACGTATTTCGTCGATAATGCAGGCGATGTCGTCACCGAATGGTCGGGCAATGGAACCGATCATGTCTATGCGTCCGTCAGCCATGCCCTTTCTTCGAATGTCGAGAACCTGACTCTGACGGGAAGCGCCAACATCAATGCCACCGGCAACTGGGCCGCGAACGTCATGTCAGGCAATTCCGGCGACAACGTGCTGGATGGCGGAACGGATGCGGACCGGCTCACAGGCGGCGCTGGTAACGATACCTACCGGGTCGATAATGCCGGAGATGCCATCATGGAGAACGTCGGAGAGGGAATCGATAGCGTCCATTCCTCGGTATCGCTCACGCTTGTGGCCAATGTCGAGAATCTGACGCTGACGGGTAGCTGGAGCCTTAACGCCACGGGCAACGATCTCGCAAACGGCCTGACCGGAAATACAGGCGCCAACATTCTCAATGGCTTGGGTGGCACTGACACGATGGCGGGCGGCACCGGCAACGACACCTACTACGTCGACAATGCCGGCGATATCGTCAGTGATTGGTCCAACGCCGGAACCGATACCGTCTATTCATCCGCCAGCTATGCCCTTCTCACCCATGTGGAGAACCTGACGCTCACCGGCAGTGCCAATATCAATGCTACGGGCAACTGGCTGTCGAACAACGTGGGCGGCAATATAGGCGACAACGTGCTCGATGGCGGCACGGGCGCCGACACGATGAGCGGCGATACGGGTAACGACACCTACTACGTCGATAATACTAGCGATGTGATCACGGAGTGGTGGAACCGTGGTGTCGATACCGTTTTCGCTTCTGTCTCCTACAGCCTCGCGGCGAATGTGGAGAATCTCATCCTCACGACCACCTGGAGCCTCAATGCCACGGGCAACGATCTGGCAAATACCCTCACGGGCAATGCCGGCAGCAATATGCTGAATGGCGGCGGCGGTGCCGACATCATCGTCGGGGGCGACGGCAAGGACTTCCTGATCGGAGGTGCCGGCGCGGATCGGCTGACGGGAGGCGCCGGAACCGATACGTTCCGTTTCCTCTCCCAGGCCGACTCGACGGTGGCCTCTCACGATGTCGTCACCGATTTCACGCGTGGCGACCGGATCGATCTGTCTTCCACCCTCGACGGTGTACTGACATATCTGCATGACGGGGCGTTCACTGGCCAAGCGGGAGAGGTGCGGCTTACGACGTCAGGCGACGGCGTGCTCGTCGATATCGATCTCACTGGCGACAAGGCGTCCGACATGCAGATCTATCTCTCGGATGTCTCGATGGGCACGATGCAGGAAAGTGGCGCGGACTTCATTCTCTGAAGCACGAAACCTGCTCCAATAAATGACAGATTCATACGTCCGTGCCCTGTATCTCGGGGCACGGACCGCTCCCGCTTTCCGGTATATTTACAATCCTGTCCTATTGTCCGGTCGGAGCAAGGAGCGGCGGCATGACGGAACTGGCAGTCAGATCGAGAATCATAAAATTCCTGGCCTATGACCGGGAACGCAATCGTCTGCGAATCGAATTCAAGAATGGTGCGATCCGGATTTTCTCCGGCGTGCCCCCGAAAATCGTCAAGGCGCTGGTCAGCGCCAAATCGCCGGGATCCTATTACATCGATCATATCCGCATGAATTTCGAGAGACTAGCCGCCTGATTGCTCTCTGGGGAGACAATCGCAGGTCATCAAAAGGCCCGTCCGGCAAAGTTCATTACAGAATTCGTGGTGTCCAAAACACCCTCATCCCACAACCCTCGATTTAATCGCTTGAAATAGTTGCTTCCGGGGCATGCCGGTTCGGCCGTGCCCTGCCGAGACCTAGTTACTTCTTGCCCAAGTTCAAGAAACTTTCCCGCAAAACCCCGGATTTCTATTTTGTCGTACTTTTTCGACACGAAAATGCCCAGAAGTTTAGAGCTCTATACATTAGAGCCAAGGCGCTCAACGCTCGAAACAACGATTTTCGACAAGAAAATTTACGTTAAAAATCAATATGTTGATAGTTTTGCAAATATTGGCTTGAGCTAATTTTTGGTTAAATTTGGTCGACACTCTCGCAACTGCGTTATAGGATGCCGCATCGCAACATCGAGATGGGGTGGCGAAATGAGGACAACAGGATTCATTGAACCCGGTCGGCGAAAAGCGGATTTACGGCTCGATCGCCGGGGGATAACGTCTACAACCGGGGAGAAAATCAGGGCTTCCCAGCTGATCGCAAAACGGGGCATGGACGTCCTGATATCGGGATCGTCGCTGATAATTCTGCTGCCGCTTTTTCTCCTGATCGCGGCTCTGATCAAGATTGAAAGCCGCGGTCCGGTGCTGTTCACCCAGCTGCGCTGGGGCATGAGCGGCAAGAAGATCAAGGTCTACAAGTTTCGTTCGATGCGTAGTGATCTCGGTGATCCCACAGGTATCCAGCAAACGGTGCCGAATGACCCCCGAATCACGCCATTCGGGGCTTTTCTCCGGAAATCCAACTTCGATGAGCTTCCCCAGCTGCTGAACGTGCTGAGGGGCGACATGTCGCTTGTTGGACCACGATGCCACGCTATCGGCATGAAGGCTGCCGGCGTTCAATATGAGGAACTGGTTCCGGTCTATCACGACCGTCACAAGATGCGGCCCGGCATAACAGGCCTGGCCCAGATGCGGGGTCTCAGGGGACCGACGATCTCGCCCTCCAAGTCGAAGGCACGTATCGCCTGCGACATCCACTACGTGAACAACTTTTCGCTGCTGCTCGATATCAAGATCGCCTTTGGCACGCTCAGGAATGAGATGTTCAAGGGAACCGGCTTCTAGGAGCGCAGGTAGACGCCCGCGCGGCGGCCTCCATCAAAATCATGTCTGATAGACCAGTCCAAAGGACCCTAAAAATGTCTCTGCTGGAATATGTCAAAGTTGGCGGCATAAAAACCGCACGCCTTTCGAGGCAAGGGTTGGTTCAGGCGATTGCCGATGAAATCAACACTCGTGACAGCCAATCACCTCCAAAACTGCTGTTTGACGCGAATGGCCATGCGCTGGCGATGGCCATCATGAATCGCAGCTATCTCGAGGACATGAACCGGGCGGACATCATCCATGCCGACGGCGAACCGCTGGTGATCGCCTCGCGACTGCTGACCAATTCGCCCATCCCCGAGAGAAGCGCCACGACGGACCTTTTCCACGATGTTGCACGGACCGCCCATACGGACGGCGTGAAGTTCTTCCTCCTCGGAGCCTCCGAGGAGGTCAACAAGGAATGCGCCGACAAGATGCAGCAGATGTATCCCGCGCTCGATATCGTCGGACGCCGGCACGGATATTTCTCCCTCGAGGATGAGGCTGCAATTTGCGATGAGATCAATGCCTCCGGTGCCAACGTCATATGGGTTGGTCTCGGCAAGCCGAAGGAACAGGCCTTCTGCGTCAGGAACCGGGACCGGTTGACCAGCGCCTGGCTGATCACCTGCGGCGGCTGCTTCAACTATGTGACCGGTGCCTATGCCCGGGCACCCGAATGGATGCAGAAATCTGGCCTCGAATGGGTGCACCGGCTGTTGACCGAGCCGCGCAAACTCGGCTGGCGATATCTCACCACCACGCCGCTTGCTCTCATCCTGCTATTCGCGCGGACGAGCAGCAAGGTCTAGGTGGCCCCTCTGCTGGGCCACCTGAACGCCGTCGTGGATGGGCCAACCGGCCCGTCCAGAGCCGGCGAAATATCAGTAAAGGCGTATGAGGACTATTGAATGGATGCAAGGAAGACCTTGAACCGAGCAGCCGTGGCTGTCCTGAGCGTGACCCTGTGTTCTTGCACTTTGCCGCGTTCGGGCCCCTCCCATCAATCGATTCTGTCCCAGGCTACCGTCAAGGTCGAGACCCCGCAGAAGCGGCAGGGCGTGGACTATGCACTCGTCAATCTCACCAAGGATATCGTCCCGATGTTCGAAGAGGTCGTGCTGACCTCGTTTGCCAAGGGCTTCGGCTCCCGCAAGAGCTATGCGCCCGATCTGGCGCTCGGCATCGGCGACACGATCCAGGTGTCGATCTTCGAGGCCCAGTCCGGCGGCCTGTTCATCCCCGATGACGCTGGCAGCCGTCCCGGCAACTACGTGAACCTGCCGAACCAGACCGTGGATGCGCGCGGCCTGATGCGTGTGCCCTATGCCGGCGCGATCAAGGTCGCGGGTAGGCGTGCAGCCGAAGTCGAGGTGGAGATCGAGAAGAAGCTGGCCAACCGGGCGATCGAACCGCAGGTGGTCGTGACGACGGTAACCAGCCGCTCGAACATGGTTTCGATCCTCGGCGATGTCAACGAACCCGCGCAACTCGATCTCAATCCGGCGGGCGAGAAGGTGCTCGATCTCGTTGCCCGTGCCGGCGGCATCAATGCGCCGGGTTACGAGACCTATGTCTCGATCGAGCGGGGCAACAAGCGGGCGACCGTGCTGTTCCAGTCGCTGGTCGATGATCCCAAGGAGAATATCTATATCCGCCCGGGCGATACGATCTACGTCAATCGCGAGCGCCGCACCTATCTGGCATTCGGCGCCTCCGGCCTCAATGGCAGGATCGATTTCGAAGACTCCAACCTCACGCTCGGCGAAGCACTGGGCAAGGCGGGCGGTCTTCTCGACAGCCGTGCCGATCCAGCCCAGGTCTTCCTCTACCGCGAGGTGGATCGTGACATCTTGGCAAGAGCCGGTGTCGATGTGTCGAAATTCACAGGCGATCAGGTGCCGACGGTGTTCCACGCGAACATGCGCGACCCGTCGATCTTCTTCGCGACCCAGAAGTTCAGGATGCAGGACAAGGACGTCATCTATGTCTCCAACTCCGACACGGCCGAACTGGCGAAGTTCCTCAACCTGATCAATGGGGTTTCGAACACCGCCGCAAATGTGCCGGCCAATGCGATGACGACACGAACGTCGGTGAACAAGCTGACGAATTGACGGGGCGACGGGGCGGGCGGCTGCCCGCGATATGGATGCCGGGATGATGGTTTCATCGTCCGGCATCCGAGCCGGGACCGACAAAACAGGTACGGCCATGGACCACCAGGGAAAGGAAGTCCTTCGGATGCTACAAACTTCAACCGAGTTCCGGGAGCTTCGCGACGGATTGGCGAGCGAAATCACCAATCCGATCGACCTCGAGCAATTGCTTGCGATCGTCCGTCGCCAGTGGCGGGTCGTGGCCGGTTTTGCCCTGGCGGCGATCCTGGTCGGCGGCCTGTTCCTGTTGACGGCGACACCGCGCTTCACATCCACATCCGGCATCCTGATCGACGAGGGCAACCAGAAGATCGTCGACCAGATGACGGCGGTTACCGGTGTTCTGGAAGACGAAGGACAGGTCCTCAGCCAGGTCGAACTGCTGAAATCCGAAAAGATCGCCCTTGCGGTCAGCAAGAATCTCGACCTTGAGAACAACGACATGTTCGTGAACGGCAAACCCGGCATGTTGAGTGGTGCCATCCAGACCGTCCGGTCGGTGATCGATCCGCGCGTCTGGTTCGGTTCGGAACCTCCGGCGGCGACCGACACGCAGATACAGCGGGGCATCGTCGAGCAGCTCCTGGCCGGCCTCGGCGTCACGCGCGTGGGCCGCTCCTATGTCCTGGAAATAAGCTATACCTCGCCGGATCCCGCGCTCTCTGCATCCATCGCGAAGGCCTATGCGGAAGCCTATCTGGCCGACCAGCTTGATTCGAAATACGAGGCGACCAGGCGCGCCAGCGGCTGGCTCAATGATCGCATTGCCGAGCTTCGCCAGAAATCACTAGAAGCTGACACAGCCGTGCAAAAATTCCGCGCGGAGAAGGGTCTCATTGCGACCGATGGCATGCTGATCACCGATCAGCAGCTTGCACAGTTGAACACCCAGCTGATGGCGGCGCGCGCAGAGTCCGCCAATGCCGAGGCCAAGTTTAACCGGATCAAATCGATCCTCGACAGCGGCGACCTGGACGCGGCTGTCACCGAATCCATCGAAAGCGACGTGATATCGGAACTCAGGACAAAATTTCTCGATGCATCACGCAAACAGGCCGACATTGCAGGCCGGCTTGGTGCCAATCACGTCCAGGCCGCGCGGCTGCGCTCGGCGATGGGTGAATACAAGCGCTTGATGTTCGAGGAACTGAGCCGCATCGCGCAGAGCTATCAAAGCACCAATCAGGTGGCTCTCTCCCACCAGAAATCCATCGAACAGCAGGTCGCCGCCGCCATGGGCGTGAGCGCGACCGCAAACGATGCGCAGGTTCAGTTGCGCGAGCTGCAACGCGAGTCCGAAACCTACAAGAACCTCTACCAGACCTTCCTGCAGCGCTATCAGGAATCCATCCAGCAACAATCGTTCCCGGTCACTGAAGCCCGCATCATCACCAATCCGGCAATCGCCGAAAAACCCAGTTCGCCGAAGAAGCCGCTGGTGCTGGCCGTGGCCTGCCTTGCCGGCATGCTGCTTGGTGCGGGCGTGGCCGGCCTGAGGGAGTTCAGGGACCGCTTCTATCGCACCGGCGATCAAGTCTCCGAGACCCTGGGACTGGAATTCCTGGGATCGGTGCCGCTGGCCAACGCCGTGCCGCTTGCGACGCCCAACGTGTTCGACCTGCCGCCGCAATCGGTGGTGAAGGCGAACAGCGTATCGAGTTACGTGCTGGAGCATCCGCTCTCCGCCTTTGCCGAAACCTTGCGCAGCGCCAAGATGGCAATCGACGTCTCGACGCCGGGCGGCAAGGGAAAGGTCGTCGGCATCGTCTCGGCGCTGCCGGGCGAGGGCAAGTCCTCGATCTCGGTCAATCTCGGCGAACTGTTGGCGCAAGGCTCGCGCGTGCTCCTGATCGATGCCGATCTGCGCAATCCCGGCGCCACGCGGCAATTGGGGCGCCACGCCGAGCGGGGGATATTGGAGGCGCTGCAAGGCGCTCCGCTGTCCGAACTGCTGCTGTTCGATGCCGAGACCGGCATGGCTTTCCTGCCTGCGGTCATCCGCCGCCGCATACCGCACTCCGCCGAAATGCTGACCTCGGGCGCCATGGCGCGCCTTCTGACGCTGGCGGCGAGCGAATTCGACTATGTGATCCTCGACCTGCCGCCGATCGTGCCGGTCGTGGACGCCCGTGCAGTGGCGGCTCTCGTCGACACTTACCTGCTGGTCGTCGAATGGGGCAAGACCGCACGTGGTCTTGTCAAGCGGACGATGCAGCACAATCCGACCATCGCCAAGCGTTGCGCCGGGGTCATCCTCAACAAGGTCGATGCCCAGAAGATGAAGCTTTATCGCCAGTTCGGCTCGTCCGAATTCTATCACGCCCGTTATGCATCCTATTATCGGGAGTGACGTGGACGGCGTGGGCTCACTTGTATTCGAAGCTGCGCAACCCGGTCAGGAACGCGAGTTTTCCAAGCGATCGGACCAAGCGGCAGTAATAGGTGACGCGTTTGCTTGGCGAGAAGCAGAACACGGCGAGAAGGCCGAGATTGGCGGCGATTGCAGCCAACGTAGAGGGAAGTGCGAGCAGGCGTCCATGCCTTCCGTATTTCCAGCGAAGTTGAACGAGCATGTTCGAATTGCCGATGCGGAAGGCCCGTCTTGTAATCCATCCCAAGGTGGCGCGGCCTGCGGGAACATCGTCCCAGACAACGGCGGATCTCGACCATGCAAAGCGATGACCGGAAGCCTTCAACCTCATGAAGGCATCGACGTCCTCGCCGCCGGATTGATTGAAGGCCGGATCGAAAAGATTGGAATCGGAATGCGCGAAAGCGGATTTATGCAGCAGCAGATTGCAGGTGCCCCAGACGATCTCGACGGGGCCGTCGGGCATGTCGTCGGACACGAACAGCGGGCAGTGCGCGGCCCAGTCGGGCGCACCGGGCGCGAAGACCGGCAGGTTGGGGCCGCCGACGGTTCCGGCACCGGTCTGCCTCTGCATCGCGACGAGATCGTCGATCCAGCGTTCGGTCGGCCATTCATCGTCGTCGATCATTGCGACGTAGTCGAGCGTAACATCCCTGCGGGCATAAGCGATCATCGCGTTTCGAACGCTCGACAGGCCGCGCTCCGGCACGGCGATCACCTCGATCGGGAAACGATAGGCGGCGGCGAGTTCCTTCACGACCGCCGTGCCCGCTCCGTCGGCGCCTTCGTTGTCGGCGACGAGGATCTTGATGTCGGCAGCAGTCTCCATCGTGGCAATTGCCGTCAGAAGACGACGAAGTCCATCCGGCCGGCGGAAGGTGGGGATCGCGATCAGCACCCGCGCCTGGCTGTCTCCGGGCGCAGTGCGTTCATCGTCCCTCGGTCCTCCAGTTTCTAGGATTTTCATGTTTCATCCTGCTGATAGGAATTGTTTTTCAATGGCTTGCGGCATCGCGAATAGCGGTAGCCTTGCGCGTTCGATCAGCCGTTCATACAGCATCTTTTCGCATTGCAACAGAAACTCGACGATGAATCTCGTCGTGACGACCTGCGCAGTCCTGTGCATAGCGCTCGGCGAAACCGGTTCGCGGGAGGGCGCCGAATGACGCTCTACGGCAACGAACAGACTGCCCGGCTGGCTCCGGCACTGGCCAATCCTGTGCCCATGGGCGTGGCGAAGGCCGGGCACGGAGTGGCCCATGCCGACGGCTATCGCGCCGATATCGATGGGCTGCGCGCGCTGGCCGTGGCTGTTGTGGTCATCTTCCATGCCGGCGTCAGCCCGCTGCGCGGCGGGTTCATCGGCGTCGACATTTTCTTCGTCATCTCCGGCTACCTGATCACGCGCCAGATCAGCGCCGACCTCGAGCGCGGCGCATTCAGCATCCTCAGCTTCTACGAACGCCGTGTCCGTCGCATCGTGCCGGCGCTGCTGTTCACGATTGCCGTGACGCTCGCGATAGCGCCCTTCGTGCTCTTTCCCACGGAACTGATGACATCGGGCATGACGGCCGCCGCCTCCATCCTGTCCGTCGCCAATCTCTATCTCCTGACCTCGGCCGGCTATTTCGCAGCCGATGCCGGCACCCAGCCGCTGGTCCACATGTGGTCGCTCGGCGTGGAGGAACAGTTCTACCTGTTCTTCCCGCTGCTGCTGGCCGCTTTTGGCGGGCGGAGCCGCGCCGCGGCGCGCTGGACGACGCTTCTGCTTGCTGTGACCAGCTTCGCTCTGTGCGTCGTGCTGACGCGATACGACCGCGATTTCGCCTATTATTTTCCGCTCACAAGGGCATGGGAACTGCTGGCCGGCGCGTCGCTGGTCTTCGTGACCGTCCCCCGCTTGTCGGCCTGGATGCGGAACGTAGCCGCCGCTGGTGCGCTGCTGCTCATCGCTGCAAGCGCCTTGCGATTCTATCCACAGATGGCGTTTCCCGGCTTTTACGCGCTGGCTCCCTGCCTTGCGGCCATGACCCTGATCGCGGTCGGCAGCCAGGGCGGAAGCGCGGTGACGACTGGGCTTTCCGCTGGCCCGCTGGTCTGGATCGGTCAGATCTCCTATTCGCTCTATCTGGTGCATTGGCCGATCCTGGTCTTCTATCGCATGGCACGCGGCGTGCCGATCGGCACCGCCGAGGCATGGGCGCTTGTCGCGGCAAGCGTCGCGGCCGCCTATGTCTCCTGGCGCTTCGTCGAGCGGCCTTTCCGCGAGAAGCGGTTTCTTGCGACCCGACCCGCGCTGTTTGCCGGAACCGGCATCGCCGGCGCGGCGCTCGTCTTGATTGCGGCACTCATATCGTTCGCCCCGCTTCCGACCTCGAGCAGCGAGGCCAACAGGCTGGCGAGTTTCCTCACCTATGACGATGCCGATGTGTATCGCAAAGGCCGCTGCTTCCTCTTCGGCCATCAGAACCGTCTCTCGGATTTCAACGCGAGCGAATGCCTTCAACCGGTATCTGGCAAGCCGAACATTCTTGTTGTCGGCGACAGCCATGCCGCCGATCTGTGGTACGGGCTGAAGACCGAATTTCCGAGCGCCAACGTCATGCAGGCGACGTCGACCGGCTGCAAGCCTGTCCTCGGCACGCGCGGGGAAAAGACCTGCATCGACCTGATGGAAATGGCGCTTGGCCCGTTCTTGCAATCTGCCAGGCCGGATGTGATCATCCTGTCGGCCCGATGGATCGACAGCGATATTCCGGATGTCGAGCGCACGCTCAAGGCGCTTGCGGGAAAGGCGGGCCAGGTCGTGGTGCTCGGTCCGATCGCCGAATACGCAATGCCCTTGCCGAGGCTACTGGCGCAGGTCTCAAGCGGCCGCGATCCCTCGTTGCTCGTCAACGCACGGCTGCCGGACCAGGAGAAGACGGACCGTCACCTTGGCGCCGCCTTGCTAGCCTCCCAAGCGGACTACGTGTCGATCTATCGTATGCTATGCGCCACTGAGAGTGCCTCCTGCCAGACCATCGCCGGCGACGTTCCGATCCAGTGGGATTACGGCCACCTGACCGCGCAAGGCTCGCAGCTCGTGGCGCGAAAACTGAGGGAAGGCGGCGTTCTGACGCTGCCGGCGGAGCGCGCCAATGGCACTTGATCTGAACAGCGGCGCCGCCACGGGCGCGGACGCGATGGCCGGGATCTCGCAACCGGGACGGTTTGCCGCCTTGCAGCGCTATGCCCTCGCCGTCGTCGCGCCGTCATCGGTTTCGGCGGCGCATTTCGTCGTGCAACTCATGCTGCTCGCAACGTTGACGCCTGCCGAATTCGGCTCCTTCGCCTTCCTGATGATCGTCGTGCAATTCGGCTTTGGATTGTCCAACGCCCTGGTATCGACGCCCTATACGGTCGAAATCAGCAGCCATGCCGATCCGGATCGTGATCGGCGCACAATGTTCTTCACCACCAACGCCCTTTTCGCGCTCGTGTTCGGCCTCGGCGTCTACCTCGTCGGCTCCCTGATCTCGGATGGCCGCTGGACCACTCTGTTCTCGATCTTCGCCGTGCTCGCCATGATCCGTTGGTTCGGCCGGGCGCACAATTATGCCATGCTGCGGCCGGCCTCATCGGGCGTATCTGATATCGTCTATGCGGTGTCGCTGGTGATAACAGTTGCCGCCATGGCATGGAGTGGAAAACTCACGATAGAGACGGTCGCCCTCGCTTTCGTCATCGCCACCCTGCTCGGTGGTCTTTGCCTTGGCGGCGATTTTCTGGTCAAGCAGTTTGGATCGTGGCGGTTGTCGGGCCTGGTTTCATATCGGGAGATATGGAGCGGCCAGTCCCGCTGGACACTACTCGGCGTCGTGACCACAGAATCCACCGCCAATTTCCATTCCTATCTCGTCACGCTGCTTGCCGGACCGGCAGCCTTCGCGCCGATGGGAGCGGCCGCACTGTTCGTCAGACCGGTGCTTCTCTCGGTGTCGTCGCTTTCCCAGCTCGAAATCCCGATTCTCGGCCGCGCGATCGCGAATGGCGATACCGCCAAGGCCGCCGCGACAAGCCGGCGCTTTCTCCACGCGCTGCTGGCGATCTGGGTCGTCACCGCCGCACTTGCCTATGCCGTCATCACATTCATTCCGTCGGTGATCATCAAGCCGGCCTATTCCTTGGGCGAGGTCGAGATCGCGGTGCTGCTGTTCCTGGTCATCAGCCTGTTCCAGGTCTGGCAGGGGCCGAACAGCGCGCTGCTGCAGGCAGCCCGGCACTTCAAGCAATTGTCGAAAGTCAGCGTCATCTCCTGCGCGTTTTCGATCGTGGGCGCGTTGATCGCGCTCGCCTTGCTGCCGCCGGTCTACTCGCTTCTCGGCATCGCCATCGGGCAACTGGTGATGGCGCTTCTGATGGCGCGGCTGGCTCGAAAGACATTCGTTGAGGGACTGAAAGATGCAAATGCCTAGAACCCTGAAAGACGAAGCCAAGGAGTTCGTCAGGCCGGCCTATCTCAGGGGCCTCGCCGCCTGGACGACTTGGCGGATGGCGTTCCTGAAGCCCGGTGCCAAGCACTCGCTGCCGCAGCGGCTGGTGGTTTCGCTGACGTCCTATCCCAAGCGGTTCGATGTCCTGCATCTGACGATCAAGTCGATTCTGGCCCAGGACACGGCGGCCGATGTCGTGGTGTTATGGGTCGCGCATGCCGACATGGACAAGCTGCCCGCCAATGTCAGGCGGCTGGAAAAACATGGGCTGACGATCAGGGCCACCGACGACCTGCGCTCTTACAAGAAGATCATTCCCACGCTCGCGGATTATGGCGATGCCTTCATCGTCACCGCCGACGACGATGTCTATTATCCCCGCCACTGGCTCAGGACATTCTGCGCGGCCTACAGGCCGGGCGAGCGGGAGGTGCTGTGCTACCGCGCCCACCGCATGGCTTTCGCGGGGCCGGACCTCGCCCCCTATGACAGCTGGACCTTCGAGATCACCGAGACCGAACCGGCGCCGGATCTCTTCTTCACCGGCGTCGGCGGCGTGTTTTATCCGCCCGGCGTGTTCCACGAGGATGTCGCGAACCGTACGCGTCTCATGGAGCTTTGCCCCAGCACCGACGATGTCTGGCTGAACTGGATGGTCCGCCTCGGTGGCGCCAGGATTCGCAAGGTCGGGCGCAAGCAGCGTTTTCACGAGTGGCGGGGCTCACAAGACGTGGCACTCCAGAACAGCAACCGCTTCGCCACGGCAGGCAACGACCAGCAGATCGCCAATATCGTCCGTGCTTACGGTTATGCGGGGGTGCGGCCATGACCATGAAAAACCAGGCTTACTCAGCGGTAAGATGGACGACGGCGGTCACCGTCGGGCGTGTTATCCTCCAGACCCTGCAGCTCATCGTACTTGCCCGGCTGATCTCGCCGCAGGATCTGGGCTTGATGGCGATGCTGCTCACCGTGACGGCCTTCATCCAGTTGTTTGCCGATCTCGGCGTGTCCAATTCGATCATCCATGCGCGAGAAATCTCGCGCGAGGTGCTGTCCACGCTCTACTGGTTGAATGTCCTGGTAGGCGCCCTGCTGTCCGGCGCGATCTGGGCCGCGAGCCCGTGGATTTCGGGCTTCTATGGCGACCCGGGTCTTGCCGAGCCTCTCGCCATTGCCAGCCTGTCGTTCCTTCTGCTGGCACTCGGCCAGCAGATCAAGGTTCTGGCGGAAAAACGGCTGGCGTTCCGGCCAGTCGCCATTGTCGAGATAGCCGCCGCGTTGGCGAGTACGGCCGTGACGGTTGTCGCGGCCTATAACGGCTTCGGCGTCTATTCGCTCGTCGCGGGCGTGCTCGTTTTGGCGGGGGGAAACAGCCTTCTTTACTGGCTGTTTGCTAGGGATGGCTGGTGGCCGGGGCTGCGGCTGAGCTTTTCCCAGGCCAAGCCGCATCTTAAATCCGGCCTTTATCTTCTCGGCACCAGCCTCGCCAACACCGCGACGGTGCAGGCGGATGTCATTCTCGTTGGCCGGCTGCTGGGCAGCACCGCGCTCGGCTTCTACACCGTGCCGCGCGAACTCTGCCTGAAGGTCATGTTCGCAACCAACCCGATCGTCACGCGGGTCGGAACGCCGCTGATCGCGCAGGCGCAGGGCGATCCGGGGCTGCTCCGCAGGGTCTATCTCTCGACGATCCGCATGACGTCGTCGATCAATTTCCCGATCTATGGCGCCATCGCCACCTTTCGCCACGAAGTAGTCGAAGTGGTGTTCGGCCCGGCCTGGAGCGCGTCCGCGGATCTGCTCGGTCTGATGGCCGTGTGGGGCATGTTCAGGGCGCTTGGAAACCCGGTCGGAAGCCTGCTTTACGGAACCGGCCGCTCGCGGCTGGCGCTGGCGCAGAGCCTGACGGTTACCGTTCTCATCATTCCTACCGTGCTCCTGGGCTCGCTCTGGGGTCCGGCTGGCGTCGCCTGCGCGCTGACGCTCTTCTATATCGGCTTCACCTTTGGTGTCTGGTGGTTCGTGGTGAAGCCCGTCACCGGCGCTGGCATCTGGGCCTATACCGAACAGTGGGCGACGCCGCTTCTGGTCACCCTCCTCGCCTGCGTCATCGCGCTTGCAAGCGTGCATACGCTTTCGGCCACGCTACCGCGCCTGGCGGTAGGCCTGGCGATCGGCGCCACCGCCTATCTCGGCTTCAGCTGGTTGATCAATCGGAAATGGTGCCTGGCAATGTGGGGCCTCGTCGGCCTGAGGCAGGCCTGAATGGACATGGCCAGCCTCGATATCTCGCATAAGGAAATAATCGCGATGACTTCACCCCTCTTCACCATCGTCGTGCCGGTCTACAATCGCGCGCATCTGATCGGCCGGACATTGCAGTCGGTGCTCGACCAGACCTGCCAGGATTTCGAGATCGTCGTCGTCGACGATGGTTCGAAGGACGATATCGAGGCGGCGATATCAGGCATCGGCGATCAACGCATCCGCCTGATCCGCCAGGAGAATGGTGGTGGCGGTGCGGCAAGGAACAACGGCATCGAGCACGCGACCGGCCAGTACATCGCCTTCCTTGATTCCGACGATCTCTTCATGCCCGACAAGCTCGCGCGCTATGCAAGCGAATTTCCGCTGCCAGACAACGCGGTCCTCTATTCCTCGATGAATGTAGACCGGGGCGTGGACAAATACTGGATCAGGCCTGATCGTCCGATCACCGATGGCGAGGACGTCGGCGAATATCTCTTCTGCGCAAACCAGCTCATACAGACCTCGACGCTTGTCGTGCCGGCGCCGCTAGCCAAGCGGGTGAAGTTCGACCCCGGCCTGAGACGCGGCCAGGACCTCGATTTCTGCATCCGGCTGCAGCGGGCGGGCGCCGTCTTCAGGATGCTCAACGAACCGCTGACCATCTGGTTCGACGATACCGAGACGGGCCGCACGTCCTACGTCAAGGGCTACGAGACCTCTCTCAACTGGCTGACCCGCGCCGAACCGATGCTGACCCAGAAGGCCAGGATCGGCTATCGCGCGACTGTGCTTGCCTATCATATGGGGCCGGTGAAGCCTTTCGTGGCGATGCGCGATCTCTTCAATGGCTGGATGTATGGCGGTGTTTCCACGCGCGTGACCGCCCGGCAGATGCTGAGGGCGTTCCTGCCTAGATCGTTCTACCGGACGGTGGTAAACAGCTTCGTCGCGAAGTTCGGACGCTAGGAGCCTTCTTTTGCAACTGGTCCCGGAAAAGATATTTGAAGATTTTAGAGCGAGCCGTCGCATGACGAAGCCCGAATTCTCTGTGATCATCCCGGTCTACAACAGGACTTCGCTGCTGAAGAGAGCCGTGGAGTCCGTTCTTCGCCAGGATTTCGCAGATGTCGAAGTCCTTGTGATCGACGACGGCTCGGTTGAAGACATCAAGAGCATTGTTGATACATTCTCCGATCCTCGCATCCGCTATCACAGGCAATCGAACCAGGGCGCGAGTGCCGCGCGCAATGCCGGCATCGATCGGGCCACCGGCACCTATGTCGCCTTCCTCGATTCGGATGATGTGTTTCTCCCGCACCATCTGGTGACCATGCGTGCCATTCTGCGCAATGCGCCTGGTTCGGTCGCCTACTGCCCGATCATCGCGACGCGCGGCATACATGGCAATTTCATCAAGCCTCCGCGCGCCATATCGCCGGGCGAGGACATGGCGACGTACCTCATGTGCGACCGGGGCTTCGTCCAGACCAGCGGCGTCTGCCTGTCCCGCGAAACCGCGAAACTGATCCGCTACCGGAATGACGCCAAGTTCGGCGACGATACGGATTTCGCCGTGCGGCTCCATCTCGCGGGTTATCCGTTCATCATGGCCGATGCACCGGGTGTCGTCTGGTCGGACGATCTCGACCACGATCGGCTTTCTGACATCAGGCAGCCGCTCGGCGACCTGCAATGGCTGGAAGACCTGCGCCCGGATATCCCGGCGCGCGCCTATCATGGCTATAAGGGCTGGCATCAGGCCAAGAGCCTGATGCAGACCGCGCCGCTCCGTGCGCTTGGCCTCTACTTCAAGGCGGCCTCGAGAGGCGCCTATTCCCCCCGATTCGCCATGGTCGTCCTGCTGCAGATCGTCGTGCCGAACCATTACTACCGGGTGCTTTCGGATGTCTGGATCAGACGGCGCACCAGGAAGAGGGAGCGCCGCGGCGCGGCGAAACTATCGGATCTTGCCGGCGACCGTGTATCCGACAGCCAGGTCCGCCGTCCGTCGTGAATTTAGCGGTCTCGGAAAATGGATTGAAAGGCGGCCCTTGACGCCTTAGCTTCGCGGCCTCGGAAAACCAGAGACGCGCCGATGAACACGTTCCATCATCTCCTCGCCAACAACCTGGTCGCCAACATCACGAACTTCACGGTGTGGTTCGCGCTGACATTCTGGGTTTATATCGAGACGCATTCGGTGTTCGCGACCGGCATGATCGCCGGCGTCTATCTGGTGTTCACCGCGGCCTTCGGCTTCTGGTTCGGCAGTATCGTCGATCATAATTCCAAGAAGGCGACCATGCTCGCTTCGAGCGTGGTTTCAGCAGGCTTCTATGTGTTGTCTTTGGCCTTGGTATTGTTGTCGCCGGAAACGGTCTTCACCAATCCCTATGGCCTGCATCTCTGGGTGCTCGTGCTCCTGGTGATGCTCGGCGTCATCGCCGGCAACATCCGTTCCATCGCACTTCCGACACTGGTCACCGTGCTCATTCCCGAGGACGGCCGAGACAAGGCCAATGGTCTTGTCGGCATGGTGACCGGCATTGGTTTCCTCACCACCTCGGTGATCAGCGGTTTCCTCGTCGCCTGGGGCGGCATGATCGCGACGCTCGCGCTGGCACTGGTCTTCACAGTGCTGGCCTTCGCGCATCTGGCCTTCGTCCGGATCGACGAGAAGCGCGTGGAGGCAGCGCCGGATCAGCCGGCCGCGCCCAAGCGCGTCGACATCAAGGGGACAATCGCGGTGGTAGCCGCCGTGCCGGGTCTCTTCGCGCTCATCTTTTTTGCCACGTTCAACAATTTTCTCGGCGGCATCTTCATGGCGCTGCTCGATGCCTATGGCCTGTCGCTGGTTTCGGTTCAGAACTGGGGACTGCTCTTCGGCGTTATCTCGACCGCCTTCATCGTCAGCGGCATCGTCATATCGAAAACCGGGCTGGGCAGGAACCCGCTGCGCACGCTGCTGCTGGTCAATCTCATCGTCTGGGCGGTCTGCTGCGTCTTCACTATTCAATCGTCCATCTGGCTCCTCGCAGGCGGCTGTTTCGTCTGGATGCTGCTCGGCCCTTATGCCGAGGCGGCCGAGCAGACGGTGCTGCAAAAGGTGGTGCCGCTCGAGCGCCAGGGCCGCGTCTTCGGCTTCGCGCAATCGGTGGAACAGGCAGCCTCGCCCCTGACCGCTTTCCTCATCGGCCCGCTCACCCAGTTCGTCGTCATCCCCTTCATGACCGACGGGGCAGGTGCCGATGCGATAGGTGGCTGGTTCGGAACCGGCCCAGCACGCGGCATCGCGCTGGTGTTCACCCTCTCGGGCGTTCTCGGCGTGGTGATCACCATCCTCGCCATGCGATCGAGCTATTATCGCAGGCTGTCCGCGGCATATGCCAATGGCGCATCCAGCGAAGCCGCGATGCCGAATTCGGCATAGCTCGGGAGTCCGGGTCGATTTAGAACCGCCTGTAAGTTGTCGAGCAATGTCGATGACATCGGTCTTGGCAGACAATTTCTGCCGTGATCAGCAAATTTTTAGTTTTGCAGATTGTTGACAATCTGCATTCTGCATATTACACATCGCGTCATGGAGGAGCCCATGACAATCACCGCCTTCGATTTTCTGAGGTCGAATTCGCTGCCGATGCTGCTGGAGCAGGAGATCGAGCGCGTCATACTGGGTGGCGAATTCAAGCCCGGCGACCACATCAACGAAAAGGAACTCGCACTGCGCTTCGGCATCAGCCGTGGCCCGGTTCGCGAGGCGCTGCGTTCGCTCGATTCCTCGGGACTCGTCGAACAGGTTCCCAACCGGGGCGTCTTCGTCCGCACGCTGACCGCCCAGCAGGCCTGTGACGTCTATGATGTCCGCGCCGTGCTGTTCGGCCTCGTGGGCAAGCTGCTGGCGGAGCGGATCACGGATGAGGGCATCGCCCGGCTCAAGGCTTTTGTTGCCGACATGGATGTCGCCGTCGCCGCGGATGATTTCGAAGCCTATGTGAAGATCAATTTCGCCTTCCACGAATTCATCGTCGAAAGCACCGAAAATCCGACGCTGGCGCAGCAATATCTCACGCTGGTCAAGCAGTTGCGCCTCTATCGCGCCCGCAGCCTGATGCTGGGCGATTCCATGCATGCATCGCACCTCGAGCACCACGCCATGGTCGATGCGATCGCCGCGCGCGATGCCGCCCGGGCGCTTGCCGCCCATACAAGACATGTCGAGGCAGCCAAGGAACGGCTGATGGCGACGACGACGGACCTCAAGTAAATCAAGGAGAATGAACGCGTGCAGATCAATTCCGACATCACCGCGCAGGCCATACGTTTCATCGAGCGCACGACCTATGCCGACTTGCCGGAAGAGGCGCTTGTCATCGGCCGCCGCTGCATGGTCGACACGGTTGGGCTCTATCTGGCCGGCAGCCAGGAACAGTCCGTCCGCATCCTGATCGAAGATGCATTCAACCAGGGCGGCCGGGGCGATGCGCCGCTGCCCGGCGGCGGCGCCAAAAAGGTGCCGGCGGCGCTGGCCGGGCGGGTATGGGGCACATCGGGCCACGCCCATGATTGGGACGACACCCAGGTCTCGCACGATCCGGACCATGTCTATGGCCTTCTGACCCATCCCTCGGTCCCGCCGCTGACGGCAGCGCTCATCGTTGCCAGCGAGCTCGGCAACAAGGACGGTCGCGATGTGATGCTGGCCTTCCAGGTCGGCTTCGAGGTCGAGTGCAAGATTTCCGAATGGATGAAACCGCGCCACTATCGCCGTGGCCACCATACGAGCGGCACTGTCGGCACGTTCGGTGCTGCCGCGGCAGCCGCCAAGCTCATGGGCCTGACTGGCGACAAGCTTGCGCATGCCCTGGGACTGGCTGCGAGTTTCGCGTCGGGCATCCGCGTCAATTTCGGCACCATGACCAAGCCGCTGCATGTTGGCCGCGCCTGCGAGAACGGCATCACCGCCGCGATCCTCGCGTCAAAGGGCTTCGAGGCCGATCCGGCGGCACTCGATGGCACCTGGGGGTTCTTCAGCGTCATGGGCGAAGGTTTTGACGCCGCCAAGGCGGAGGCCGGGTTCGGCGCACCGCTGACCATCGTCTCGCCCGGCGTGAGCGTGAAGCCGTATCCATCGGGTATCCTTACGCACCAGTCCATGGATGCAATGCTGAAGCTGGTCCTCGATCACGATCTCAAGCCCGAACAGGTCGAGCGCATCCGCTTCTTCGCCGGCAAGAACATTATCGAGCCGATCCGCTATCCGATCGCCAGGAACCATCTGCAGGCCAAGTTCTCGATGCCGGCGCTTCTCGCGATGATCGTGCTGTGCCGCCGCGCCAGCCATCACGAGTTCGAGGATGCCTTCGTTGCCGGCGAGGCAATGCAGGATCTGCAGGCGCGCACCGACGTGATCAACGATCTTGAGATCGACGCCCAGGGCTACGACAAGATCCGCTCGCGCATCGAAGTCATCACCAGGGACGGACGCACGCTCGTGCAATGGGCTGACGAACGCTATCGCGGCGGGCCATCCAACCCGATCAGCGACGAGGGCCTGGATGGCAAGTTCCGCATGTGCGCCGAGGGCGTCATCGATGCGGCAAAGCAGGATGAATTGCTGGCGCTGGTGCGCGGCATCGACAAGGACGCGGATGTCGCTCGCGTCATTTCACTGATCAGCGGCACCTCGCCTGAAGGCCATGCGGCCAAGGCGGCGGCCGCGGAGTAACCGAAAATACCAAGCCGTTTGGGAGAAACGGCATTTCAAATGGGAGAGAGAAATGAGCATACTCGGAATGATCGGCAAGGCCGCGCTCGGCCTTGCAGCCACGGCCTTCCTCACCAGCCAGGTCGCGCAGGCGGAACCACTGAAATACCCGGTGAAAGTCGTGACGCTCGTCACGCATTCGAGCCCGGGCGGCGGCAGCGATGTGTTCCTGCGCGAGATGACCAAGCATCTGGGCAAATACATCGACGCCACTTTCGTCGTCGAGAACGTCCAGGGCGGCAGTGGCGCCAAGGCCATGGCGCGCGTCGCCGCGGCGGAACCCGACGGCAGCACCTTCTACGCAACCACGCCGACCTACATCTACACTTCGTTGATGAGCTCGCCGCCCAGCACCTTCAAGGACATGCAGCCGTTGGTGAACATCTTCGTCGATAGCGAAGTGATCTTCACCCGCACTGACGGCCCCTTCAAGAGCCTCAAGGATGTCATCGAGCACGCCAAGAACGAGCGTGGCAAGTGGGGTGCTGCCAACCCGGCTTCGCTCGAACGCCAGGCCGCCGAACAGCTCAAGGCCGCAGCCGGCGTGACGCCCGCGATCGTCACCCATGAGGGCGGCGGCGACATGATGCTGAACGTGCTCAACGGCACGCTCGACATCGGCATCGGCGAAATCCAGGAACTGCGCTCGCAGCTCGACGCCGGGACGATCACGCTACTCGCCACGTTCAATCCCGAGCGCATCGCCGAGAAGCCCGACGTGCCGACCGTCAAGGAACTGGGCTACGACGTTGTCCTGACCAAGTTCCGTGGCCTCGCCGGCCCCAGGGGTCTTTCGGATGAAACCGCCGCGATCTGGGATGAGGCGATCAAAAACCTGCTCGCCGATCCGGACTACAAGAAGGCCTACACCGCCGAGGTGCTGGTGCCGCAGCTGATCGGCCACAAGGATTATCCCGGCTTCGTCAATGATTTCGCGACCAAGACCGAAAACTTCCTGAAGTCCACCGGCGCCGTCAAGTGATTATGATCCGGGGCCGGTTCGCCGGCCCCGGTCAGACGACCTCACCCCGAGGATACCTCATGACCAAAGACCTTTTGAGCGGCGTTGCCCTGCTCGGCATTTCAGGCACTTACTACGCCTGGTCCACCTACATCGCCGATAGCACGCTTTCCGATGAAGTTGGAGCTGGCGGCCTGCCGCGCGCACTGGCGGTCGTGCTCGCCATACTCGGCGTCATCCTGATCGCTCGCACGCTGCTCATAGCCCGGGCTGCGGCTCCGGCAAATGCGGCCGCCTCCGACGATGACGAGGAACAGGCGAGCCTGCCGCGCGGCATCGGTTTCCTGCTGATCGGCGCGGCCTATATCTTTCTGCTTCCCTTCGTCGGCTACATCCTGGCAACCGCGCTGATGATTGCGGCCGTTGCACTTTATGAGGGCGCGGCGAGAACCTGGGCGATCCCTGCCGCCGCGCTCGGTGGCGGCGTGTTCTACTGGGCGATCTTCGTCAAGCTTCTCGGTGTTCATCAGCCCATGGGCTCGATCTTTCAAGGACTTTTCTGATGGCCACCTTCTGGGACATCATGCATCTGCTGACGGGGACACCGCTCGTCCTCGTCGCCATCATCGGCCTCACCTGGGGCATTCTCGGCGGCGCGCTGCCGGGCATTTCGGCGTCGATCACCATGGCGCTGGTGCTGCCCTTCACCTATACGATGGACCCGGCAATGGCGATTGCGCTGCTTGCCTGCGTCTATATCGGCGCCGAATATGGCGGCTCTATTCCCGCGATTCTGATCCGGACGCCGGGCACCAATTCTTCCGCCGCCACCGTCATCGACGGCTATGAGATGAACCGCCAGGGCCGCGCTGGCGAGGCGCTCGGAATCTCGCTGATGTCGGGCGTTGTCGGCAGCCTGTTCGGCCTCGCCATGCTGGTCCTTCTCACCGAGCCGCTGTCATGGCTGGCGCTGCTCTTCACCCCGGCCTCCTATTTCGGTCTCGGCATTCTCGGCCTCAGCGTCATCGCTTCGACGAGCGGCGGCTCGCTCGTCAAGGGGCTTGCATCGGCGGTCATCGGCCTGATGATTTCCACGGTCGGCACCGACCCGATTTCGGGCGTGACGCGCTTCACCTTCAATGCACCGGATCTTCTCGGCGGCATCGAGCCGGTGCTGGTCATGGTCGGCCTGTTCGCGTTGACCGAACTGATGAGCCAGTCCGGTTCGACATCGGTGATGAAGCTCAATGCCAGCATCCGTATAAAGCTGCCCAGCCTCGATCTGATGAACAGGCTCAAGCGCTCGCAATTCATCGGCTGTCTGCTGGGCCTGTTCGAGGGACTGACGCCGGGTGGCGGCGGTTCCATCGCCGCCTTCATGTCCTATAACGAAGCCAAGCGCTGGTCGAAGGAACCGGAGAAATTCGGCAAGGGCTCGGAAGAGGGCGTCGCCGCACCCGAGGCCGCCAACAACACCGTGGCCAGCACGGCACTCATTCCGCTGCTGAGCTTCGGCATTCCAAGCTCGAACTCGACGGCCGTGCTGCTGGGCGGATTGCTGATGCACGGATTGATCCCCGGCCCGCGTCTGTTCGAGCAGAGCGCCCAGGTCATCGACAGCATCTATGTCGGCTCGTTCATCGCCATCATCGCCCAGATCGGCATCGGCATGATCATCCTGCCCGCCTGCATCTGGCTGGTGAACCGTCCGCGTCCCTATCGCGCCGGCTTCATCTTCGCGCTGATCCTGTCGGGCCTCTACACGCTCAACAACAGCACGTTCGATCTCGGCCTTGCGCTCGGTCTCGGTCTGCTTGGCTACTTCATGCGGCTGACCAAGTTCCCTGTTCTGCCGATGATCCTCGGCGTCGTGCTCGGCCATCTCGTCGAATCGAGCTACCGGCGTTCGCTGGTGCTCTCGGGTGGCGACCTGATGGTGTTCCTGGAGGATCCGATTGCCGTCATCCTTCTGTCCCTCGCCCTGATCTTCGTGATCTTCTCGCTGCGGCGGGAGATCCTCGAGGTCCGCAAAAGTAAGTTAGAGGAAGCCCATTCATGAATATCCTGGTACCCGCATCCGCACCGGTTGCGTCCAAGCTGGCAGCCTTTGCCGCCGATGCCCAGCCCTCGAAGGCGGCCTCTGCCATCTGCCGCCGGCTGGTGTTCGACATCATCGCTTTGGCAATCGCCGCCCGCGACACCGACTACGTGCAGGCAGCACTGGCGAGTGCTGTCGATGATGGCCCTTGCACCGCCTTCGGACACGGCCGGACGCTCGGCCTCTATGATGCAGCCGTGGTCAACGGAACCGCCGCTCACGGCGAGGATTTCGACGACACGTTCGAGGGCGGACCGATCCATGCCGGTGCTGTCATCGTCTCGGCAGTCATGGCGATCGCCGAGAAGCGTGGCCTTGGCGGAGACGCCGTCATGCGCGGCATCGCCGTCGGCACGGAACTCATGTGCCGCATGAGCCTGGTGGCGCCGCAGGCGACCCACAAGGCAAGCTTTCATCCGACCGCCATCTTCGGCGCACCGGCCGCCGCTGCCGCCGTCGGCGCAGCTCTCGGTCTCGACTCGGAGACGATCGGCCGTGCACTCGGCATATCGGGCAGCCTCGCCTCCGGCATCATCGAATATCTCTCCGACGGCAGCTCGACCAAGCGGCTGCATGCCGGCGCCGCCGCGCAGGCGGGTCTCCGCGCGGCGCTGCTGGCGGAGGGCGGCTTCACCGGTCCCCTCACTGTATTCGACGGCACCAACGGCATGTATAAGGCGTTTGCCCCTTCCAAGACGCCGGACTTCTCCAAGCTCATAGATGGCCTGGGCTCGGAATGGATTCTCGAGACGCTGGCTTTCAAACCCTATGCCTGCGGAACCATGACCCAGCCATTCATCGATTGCGCGATGAAGCTGGCCGCGACCGGCGTCAAGGCTGACGACATCGTCTCGATCAGCTGTAATGTCGGCGAGGGCACTGTTCACCGGCTATGGGAACCGCTCGCGGAAAAACACCGGCCGCCGAACGGTTATGCGGGTAAATTCTCGACACCCTATTGCGTCGCCGTTGGCTTCATCGACGGGCAGGCGGGTCTCGGCCAGTTCACCGACGAACGGGTGAAGGACCCCGCCGTTCGGGCGCTGGCCGCCAAGGTCTCATACGTCATCGATCTGAACGATCCCTATCCGCGCAACTTCACTGGTCATATCAAAGCCATGTTGAAGGACGGCACGGTGCATGAATTCCATCAGCCCCATATGCGCGGCGGTGCCCATGAGCCCTTGCCGGACACGGAACTGCTGGCCAAATTCGAAGCCAATCTCCGTTTTGGTGGCTTCTCGGAAGGTGCCATCCAATCCCTCAAGACCGCGTTGGACCGGATCGCCGATGGCGGCAGGGTCGATCTTTCACCGGCAAGACAGTGAGCAGCGACATGGCAGACAGACAGGATCTCAAGGGGCAGGTCGCCCTGGTAACCGGCGCAGCCCGCAATATCGGCCGCGCCATCGCGCTGGCGCTGGCGGGCGCCGGCGCTGATATCGCCATCATCGCGCGGTCCGACCAGGGGGCAGCGGACGCCGTGGCACGCGAAGTCGAGGCCCTGGGATGCCGGGCCACCGTGGTGCTTGGCGACGTCTCGCGCGAGGACGATGCGGCGCGGCTGGTGGACCAGACGGTCAAGGCGCTCGGCCGGCTCGACATTCTCGTCAACAATGCCGCCATTCGCCGCGAGGCACCCGTCGAAACGCTGTCCTATACCGACTGGCGCGATGTCATGGGCGTGACACTCGATGGTGCCTTCCTGATGATCCGGGCGGCGATCCCGCATCTTCTGGCCAGCGGACATGGCTCGATCATCAATATCGGCGGGCTGACCGCCTATACCGGCGCACCCAATCGCGCCCATGTCATTTCCGCCAAGGCCGGTCTGGATGGGTTGACCAAGGCGTTGGCGCATGAACTCGGGCCCCGCGGCATCACCGTCAACATTGTGGCGCCGGGCATGATCGAGACCAATCGCGCGCACACCGGCGGAGCTGAGCCCACCCATCACCAGACCACGCGCACGCTGGTCGGACGGCGGGGAACGGCCGAAGAAGTCGCGGCGGCCGTTCGCTATCTCGCCGGCAGTGACGCGCGCTTCACCAACGGCCAGACATTGCATATCAACGGGGGCGCATATCTGCCCTAATAGCCGACGCATTTCCTACGCATTCAGCATCCGTGGACATTGCCGATGTCTTTGTCAGAACCCGCCCCGCCGACCACGCCGCCAAGCCTGGCCGAGCTGTTCCTCCTCTGCTTCAAGATCGGTGTCCTCAGCTTCGGCGGCGGGCTGTCGGGCTGGCTCTATCAGGAATTCGTGCTGCGCAAGCAGTGGATCGACGAGGACACCTTTGCCAGCAGCCTGGCGATCTCGCAGATGTTGCCCGGCGCCAATGTGGTCAATCTGGTCATCTGCATGGGCGAGCAGTTGTGTGGCCCGCGCGGTGCGATCGTCGGCGTCGCGGGTTTTCTCGTCGGCCCGTTCTTCGCGGTCATCGGTCTCTATCAGCTCTTCGATTTGTTAGCCGGCTATCCGTTGCTGCCGGTGATCTCTGATGGCATCGCCTTCGCGGCAATCGGCCTGCTCTTGCTGATGTGCGTTCACGGTATCCGGCGCGCCACGCGTTTTCCGCCGTCCATCATCATCATCGCGGTCACCGCGCTGCTGGCCGGCGTGCTGCAATGGCCGCTGATTCCCGTGGCGTTGGTCATGGCGCCGATCAGCGTGGCGATGGTCTGGAGGCGCACCTGATATGCGCGATGGCATCCTCACCGGCCTCATCCTCGTCTTCGTGCCGTTCTCGCTGACCTCGATCGGCGGCGGCGGCGCCATTATCGCCGGCATTCAGAACGAGACGGTCTCCGTCCATAACTGGCTCAGCACCGAGGACTTCATCCACTTGTTTGCCGTTTCCAGGGCCGCGCCTGGACCTGGAATGATGTTGGCGACCGTCATCGGCTGGCATGTTGCGGGCTGGCTCGGCGCACTGGTCGCATCGCTTGCGCTGTTCGTGCCGTCGTCGCTGCTCTGCTACGCGGTGTTCCGCTGGACCAACGCGCATCGCGAAAAGAGGTGGCATCGCGCGATGCGCGAGGGGCTGGCGCCTGTTGGAATCGGCCTGATCATGGCCGGCGTGATCACGCTGTTCAGGGTCACCAATGGCGGCCTGCTCGGCCTGTCGATCGCCTGCCTTGCGACAATGATCCTCTACTTCGTTCCGAAGTTTCCGGTGTTGATCGTGCTCGCCCTCGGCGGCGCAATCGCCGCCGTCGCCTTGGGAGGATGGCAGGCGATTGGCTTCTAGTTCGCGAGACGCTTGAACCGGATCAACCGGCTGGCCAGCTTGATGGCATTCTCGATCGCGCCTGTATTGGCGATGCCCTGTCCGACGATGTCGAAGGCGGTGCCGTGCGCAGGCGTCGTGAATACGGTTTCCAGCCCGGCGGTTACTGTAACGCCGCGATTGAAACCCTTCATCTTGGTCGCGATCTGGCCCTGGTCGTGATACATCGCCAGCACGCCGTCGAACTCACCAGCAAAGGCCTTCAGATAGACAGTGTCTGATGGAAACGGCCCCTGGCAATCATAGCCCTTCGCAGCCATGGCCTGAACCGCCGGCCGGATGATCTCGATTTCTTCCATGCCGAACAGGCCGTTCTCGCCGCCATGCGGATTGAGTGCCGCGACCGCCAGACGCGGCGCCTCGATACCGGCCTTGCGCATCATGGTCGTGGCAAGTTCGATGGCGCTCTCGATCGCCGGCCCCGTTACCTGCTCCACCGCCTGTCGGAGCGAGACATGCGAGGTGACGCGCGACATCCATTGATTGTCGAGCACGTTCATCTCGCTGAAATAGCCCTGATGGCCGAGCAGGTGGGCGAACATCTTGTGCTCGTCGGGAAACTTCCAGCCGCCGTCATACATGGCGCGCTTGTTGAGCGGCGCGAAGGAAACCCCCTCGACCTCGCCTGATTTGGCGAAAGCGATGGCGCGCGCCAGGGTCTCGCCTGTCACCCGACCGGATTCGGCGCTGTTCCTGCCCGGCGGGTAGAGCGAGGGATCGGTATTGCCGATATCGATGATCGGGACGGAGGCGTCCGACCAATCCACGGCCGAGGGCCGCGCATAGGGCCTGAGCGCGAAGGAAACGCCGGCCTGCCGCATGCCGAGTTCCATCACCCTGGCATCGCCGACCATGACGATCCGCGCGTCGTTCTTCAGTCGGCCATCGCTCAGAATGCGGGCCGTCTGTTCCGGGCCGATGCCGGTGCAGTCGCCCGGCGTGAGCGCGATAACGGGGAGTTCGGTGCTCATGCTGCCCTCGTCTGGTTGGACGGATTCTTCAGCGCCGCTTCGATAGCCTTGCCGCATTCAATCGTGCTGGCGGTGCCGCCGAGATCGCGGGTCCGGGTAATGGGATCGGCCAGCACGGTCTGGATAGCCGAGACGATTGCCGCGGCGGCCTCGGGATGGCCGAGATGATCGAGCATCATCGCGCCGGCCCAGACCTGGCCGATCGGATTAGCGACCCCCTTGCCGGCAATATCCGGCGCCGAACCATGCACAGGCTCGAACAGCGACGGGAACGTGCGCTCCGGATTGATATTGCCCGAAGGCGCGATGCCGATTGTGCCGGTACAGGCCGGGCCGAGATCGGAGAGGATATCGCCGAACAGATTGGAGGCGACGACGACGTCGAATCGATCCGGATTGAGCACGAAGTGGGCGCAGAGAATATCGATGTGATACTTGTCCCAGCGCACATCGGGATAGGCCTTGCCCATTTCCTCGACCCGCTCGTCCCAATAGGGCATGGTGATCGATATGCCATTCGACTTGGTCGCCGATGTCAGGTGCTTCTTGCCCCGGCTCTGTGCCAGATCGAAGGCATAGCGCAGGATGCGGTCGACGCCGATCCGGCTCATCACCGTTTCCTGGATGACGATCTCGCGTTCGGTGCCGGGATACATCTTGCCGCCGATCGAGGAATATTCGCCCTCGGTATTTTCCCGCACGACGAAGAAATCGATGTCGCCCGGCTTACGGCCCGCCAGCGGCGACGGCACGCCGGGCATCAGCCGCACGGGCCTGAGATTCACGTACTGGTCGAACTCGCGGCGGAACTGCAGGAGCGAACCCCAGAGCGAGATGTGATCCGGCACGGTATCCGGCCAACCCACGGCGCCGAAGAAGATCGCGTCATGACCGCCGATCCTGGTCTTCCAGTCGTCCGGCATCATCTTGCCATGGGCGGCATAGTAGTCGCAGGAGGCGAAATCGAAATGATCGAAGGCCAGGTCGATCTCGAAGCGGCCGGCGGCTGCTTTCAGCACGCGCAGTCCCTCTGGCACCACTTCCTTGCCGATGCCGTCGCCGGGAATGACGGCGATCTTCAGGTGATTTGAGGACATGTCCACTCCTTCAGGTGTTGTCGCCGAGGATTGCAGCGATAACGGCTTCGGTCACGTCAGCGGTGGTCGCCGTGCCCTTGAGATCCGGTGTGTGCAGCTTGGTGTCTGCCGTCACCCGCTCGATGGCTCGCATCAACCTTGCTGCCGCTGCCGGTTCGCCGAGATGCTCGAACATCATCACCGCCGACCAGAATGTGCCGACCGGATTGGCGATGCCCTTGCCAGTGATATCGAAGGCCGAACCATGGATCGGCTCGAACATCGAGGGAAAGCGCCCCTCGGGATTGAGATTGGCCGTCGGCGCGATGCCGATCGAGCCCGAGAGGGCAGCGGCTAGGTCCGAGAGGATGTCGGCATGCAGGTTGGTGGCGACGATCGTGTCGAGCGAGCGCGGATGAAGCGTCATCCGCACGGTCATCGCATCGACCAGCATCTTGTCCCAGGTGACATCGGGGAAATCGGCAGCGACCTCGCGGGCGATCTCGTCCCACAGAACCATGCCATGCCGCTGGGCATTCGACTTGGTCACCACGGTCAGTAGCTTGCGCGGCCGCTTCTGTGCCAGTTCAAACGCGAAGCGCATGATGCGGCTGACGCCGGCGCGGGTGAAGATGGAGACTTCGGTCGCCACTTCCTCCGGCAGGCCGCGATGTGAGCGGCCGCCCTGTCCGGCATATTCGCCTTCGGAATTTTCGCGCACGATCACCCAGTCGAGATCCTCGGCCGTCACGCCGGCAAGCGGGCTCTTGATGCCGGGCAGGATGCGGGTCGGGCGGACATTGGCATACTGGTCGAAGGGCTGGCAGATGGCGAGGCGCAGGCCCCAGAGAGTCAGGTGATCCGGCACATCTGGCGCCCCGACCGCGCCGAAATAAATGGCGTCGAATTTCTTGAGTTGGTCGATACCGCCTTCCGGCATCAGCACGCCGTTGGCCTTGTAGAAATCCGAGCCCCAGGGGAAATTCTCGACCTTGAGCGAGAACTGGCCATCGCGGGTTGCGCAGGCGCTCAAAACCTCGAGCCCCGCAGCGATGACTTCCTTGCCGATGCCATCACCGGGAATGGCGGCGATACTATATTCTCTCACGATGGCGACCTCCCAAATTCACGCGCATCACTCGGATGCCCAATTTCGGAGGAATTGTCAATTATAAACTGTTGACAATTTACCAAAATGAGGATGAGTCTATCCTCATAAGCGAGGATCACGGAGGAGAGTGCAATGTCGCAACCCGTCACACAGACCAAATCTTCACGGCCGCCCTTCTCCTGGGAGAAAGGTCAACTCATGGAAGGCTTCCGCTACGAGCGGGTGAAGACCTCGGGCGCCGAGATCAATGTCGCGATCGGCGGCGAAGGGCCGCCGTTGCTTCTGCTGCACGGCAATCCGCTGACCCATGTCAGCTGGCACAAGATCGCGCCGGCGCTGGCGAAGAGTTTTACCTTGATCATGCCCGACCTGCGCGGCTACGGCGACAGCTCCAAGCCCGATGGCGGCGAGGATCATTCGGGCTATTCGTTCCGGTCGATGGGCCAGGACAATGCGGAAGTGATGACGCATTTCGGCTTCGATCGCTTCCAGGTCGCCGGACATGATCGTGGCGCGCGCGTCGCCTTTCGCATGGCGCTCGATTTTCCGGATCGTATCGAGCGCGTGGCAGCACTCGATATCGTGCCGACGCACCACGCGCTGACCAATGTGACGCTCGGTTGGGGCATCGAGGCCTATCACTGGTTTTTCATGGCGCAGAAGGCACCGTTTCCGGAGAAACTGCTGACGGCGGACCTCAGCTATTACATCGATTACAAGCTCAACAAGAAGGGCGTCGGGCTGGAGATTTTCAGCCCCGAGGCGATGGCCGAATACAAGCGCTGCACGACGCCGGAGCAGATTCATGCGGTCTGCGAGGACTATCGCGCCACCGTCGGCGTCGATCTGGCGATGGATACCGCCGACTACAACGCAAAACGCATGATCGCCTGCCCGGTTCTGGTTCTGTGGGGCAGCAACAGCCATTGCGGCCGCCATTTCAAGCCACTCGAAGCCTGGAGCACATGGGCGCCCGACCTGCGTGGCTGGGACGTGCCGACCGGCCACTATCCCGCCGAACAGCGGGCCGACCTGATCTATGATGCGTTCTGGGATTTCTTCAGTGGTCAGGAACCTGTGGCGGCGGCTTGAGTGACTGCTGTTTCACCGGCCGCGCAAGCGGCCAGTGTCGCTGTCCGCAAACCTCTCCTCCGTCATCCTCGGGCTTGTCCCGAGGATCTGGGACGGAAGATATTTCCGATTGTTATCAGGGATATAGCGAGGGCTCACCAGATCCTCGGGACAAGCCCGAGGATGGCGTTCGGGGTGGTATCACCCGATCGCCCTGATAATCCCCGCCGTCATCTCAGCCGTACCCGCCGTGCCTTTGATGTCCTGCGTCCGCGTCGCGGGGTTGGCAAGCGCCGTGGCAATCGCGTCCTGCATCATCTTCGCCGCTCGCACCGCCTCTGGAATCTTCCTGTTATGGCCCAGCCACTCAATCATCATCCGCGCCGACTCGATCATCGCGAAGGGATTGGCGATGCCTTTGCCGGCAATATCGGGCGCCGAGCCATGGGTCGCCTGCGCCATCGCCAGATTACCCTCGCCTATGCAAAGCCCCGGCGCCATGCCGAGCCCGCCGACCAGGCCGGCGGCCTCGTCGGTGAGGATATCGCCGAACATGTTGGTGGTAACAATGACGTCGAAGCTCTGCGGATCGCGGATCAGGCGCATCGCCATCGTATCGACGATCACTTCGTCGACGGTGACATCCGGGAACTCCTTGGCGACCCGGTGGCATTCCTCGACGAACATGCCGCAACCGAGTTTGAACACCGTGTTCTTGTGCACCAGCGTCAGTCGCTTCTTGCGCTGCTGGGCGATCTCGAAGGCGGCGCGCGCCACCCGTGACGACCCGGCCCGCGTGATCACCCGCACCGAAATCGTCACATCCTCCGTGGGGCGGAACTCGCCGGAGCCGGCGACGACATTGCGGTCGGGCTGGAAGCCTTCGTTGTTTTCGCGCACGATGACCAGGTCGATATCGTCATAGATCGCGCCGAGGCCGGGGAAGGACTTCGTCGGCCGCACATTGGCATACAGGTTGAAGCCCTTGCGCATGATCGGGTGCGGATTGATGGCACCCGGCACTTTCGGATAGGCCTGATGGCCGATCGGCCCGAGGATGAAGCCATCCATCCTGGCCAGCGTCTCCATCGTGCCCTCGGGAAAGGTCGATCCATGCGTGTCGAGCGCGGTGCGGCCGATCGGCATCGGCCGCCAGTCGATTCTGAGCCCCGTCTTGGCGGCTGCGGCACGGGTGACCTCGACGGCAGCGGGCACGATCTCGTGGCCGATATCGTCACCGTTCAATATGCCGATCACGAGATGATGTGACATGGTTCAGTCCTTTCAATCAGACGAAGCGCCAAGGCGGCGCGAGAGAGCTTCAAAAATGCGGAGTGCGAATAGGATGGTCGTCATCACCACGGCGATGCGGGTGATCTGGAAGGCGGTGACAATCGTGGAATCGAGATGCATGGCCGTGGCCGTGAGCACCATTTCGGTGACGCCCGCGGGTGCGAGTGCGAGAAGGCTGGTCACGAAAGGCAGCCCCGTCGCGTAGGACAGCAAGGTGGCAAGACCCGCCGCCGCCGCGAGCAGGAAGGCGGTGACGACCAGCGCCGAGACCGTCACCTGCGACAGGCGCCCAAGCAGTGATCGCCTGAAGCGGCAGCCGAGCCAGCATCCGATCACGATCTGCGCGATGGTGAGCGCAAGTGGTGGAATGGAGAACGGGCCGAGGTCGAGCCCTGCGACAACGGCCGCGATGATGGCGGGAACCAGAAGCCAAGTGTTGGGCAGTCGCAGCCTGCGCACCCAGAAGGCTGCAGCCGTCGAGGCGAGGAATAGCGCCAGCAATGGCCAGATCTCACCCGCGAGTGGCACCAAGACCGGTTGAATGCCCCCATCTGCGCCGAAGATCGTGACCAGGAAAGGCACGGTCGTCACGATTGCCGTAACCCGGATGAGATGAACGACCGCCACGATATCGCCATCGGCTTTCTTCTGATGCGCGACCACGGCCATCTCCACGACGCCTGCCGCGGCGGTCGCGAAGAAAGCGGTCCGGCTGTCGATGCCGGCCAGCCGCCTGAGGATGATCGCCGCGAGCATCGACACGAAGATCATCAGCACGATCGCCAGTGCCATGAAGGGCAGCAGCTTGGCGACAGTCAGGACAACGGCGGGGATGAAGCGCAGGCCAATCGCGAGGCCGACCACGACCTGGCCGATTTCGCGACCATAAGGCACGGCACGCAGCGGCGCGCCTGCCATCGCGGCGATACCGCAAGCCAGTAGTGGACCGAGCAGATAGGGAAGCGGTATCGCCAGCGATCGCGCAAGGAACGCGCCGGCGATACCGATGGCGAGGGTGAGCCCAATCCGGGCAACGGCATCTACCAAGGCTTTCAGCCTTGCGCCACCGCCGTGTTCCCCTCGATCGAGCATCACGATGCTTTCTGCGTCAGCCGATGGAGATCAGTCGCGACGACAGGTCATCGACCGTCTTGAGAGTATCGAGGACGCGCACGAGTTCGATGATCTCGTTGGCCTTGGCGGCTGCCATGCCGGCGAATTCGGCATTCTCGCGGAACTTGCCGGCGACCTCGTCATAGCTCATCGGGAAAGCCGGGCTGCCCTTGCCGAAATCGGCGCGGCCGGAGATCTTGCGGCCATCCGTCAGCGTGATGTCGATCAGAGTCGTCATCAGGTGGTAGCCTGCGGCCTCCGCCTCGTCGTCGATGACGAAATCGACCCTCTCGATCATCGCCTTGACGTCGTCGCGCTCGACTGCCGCATCGGTGAACTCGTTGAGACCCGCGCGACCCTCGAGCAGCAGGATCGCCATGCAGAATTCCATCGAGAATTTCGCCTGAAGCTCGTCCTTGGGACGATGATGGATCAGCGCGTTCGGCATGTTGGAATTGGTGCCCACGCGTACGCGGACGACATCCTCGGCCTTGATACTGTTCGCCTTGATCAGCCGCAGCATCTCGGTCATGCCGGGATGGGTGAGCGAGCCCGACGGATGCGGCTTGATTGAAATGCCCGGCTCGGCGAAGGTCCAGGGCGCCCCGAGCTTGCCATGGATGGCGCTCTGGTCGTAGCCGCCGCCGGCCGCCGAGAAGAAGCCGCGCGGGGCTTCGAGGATCGTCGGCGCCGCCGTCCAGCCGTAGGATGCGAACTGGGCAGCCGCGACGCCGCTTTCCGACGAGCGCCCGGCATGGAAGGGCTTGGTCATCGTGCCGAAATTCTCGCGCAGGCCGGCCGACTGGCTGCCCGCGATCGACAGCGCACGGAGCGTCGTGGCCACGTCGAGGCCCATCAGCTTGGCCGCAGCCGAAGCAGCAGCGAATGTGCCGCAGGTCGCGGTAGCATGAAAGCCGGTCTGGTAATGGCGCGGGTTGATCGCCTCGGCGATCTTGCACTCGACTTCGACGCCGAGATGATAGGCCAACATGAAATCCTTGCCCGATGCCTTGGTCAGCTCGGCGATCGCGAAAGCTGCCGGCAGCGCCGGCGCGGTCGGATGCGTCAGCAGGCCGTAGACCCGGTCCTTGGCGACGGCGAGCTGGGTGTCGTCGTAATCGTCGGCGTGAATGCCGACGCCGTTGACGAAGGCGGCGAAGCGCGGGGAGACCTTGCGGCCAGCGCCGATCACCGTGGCGGCACCATCGGCCAGACCCAGGTCATCGAGGTGGCGGCGTGCCAGTTCGCCGCTCTTGGCAACCGAACCGGACAGAGCTAGGCCAAAGCCATCGAGGATGTGCTTCTTGCCGAGTTCGATGACCTCGGCCGACAAGTTCTCGTATTTCGCATCGACCACGAATTCCGCGACGTACTTCGTCAGCCCGACATCGACAGGGGTTTGTTGGTTCATGCGAAAATCCTCCTCACGCATTTCAAAACTCTGGGAGGACTGTGCAAATCAGATTGTTAATTGTCAACAGTTTTTTGTTTGCAAAGGCGATACGGCGATATTTCTCGCTCGTTTCTCGCATCTTATGAGGGAGTATTGGTGGCCCTCGGCGCAGGAGTGGGCTGGCCCGCCTTGCGGGTCCGCTCGATGCCGTTGAGGATATGGGTGCGCGCCGCGATCAGGCTTTTTACCGGATCGCGCGCTTCGAGTGCATCGACGATGGCGCGATGCTCCTCGTTTGAAATGTGCAGAACGTCGTGGCTGGAAAGGGCACGATAGCGCTGGATATGCAGTTCGCGCACGAAGCTCTGGTAGATCAACTCCAGCCGTTTGTTGCCGGCCATGACAGTGAGCTGTTTGTGGAATTCGAGGTTGACCGGATAATAGACATGGACGTCACCGATCGCGACGATTTCGTCCATCCGCTGCAGCAGCGCGCGGAGAATGGCGATCTGCGCATCGGTGATCCGCTCGGCCAGCATCATCGCCATGCATCCGAACACGCCGGCACGGGCCTCGGAGAGATCCTGCGCCTCGTCATTGGTTAGCGCCCGGATGAAGAAGCCGCGATTGGGGATGATCTCGATCAATCCCATCGCCGCAAGCGCGCTGCAGGCTTCGCGGATCGGCCCGCGGCTGACGCCCAGGCGCTGCGAAAGCCCGTTCTCGTTGACCCGCTCGTTCGGCTTCAGTTCGCCGTCGATGATCATCCGCTCGATCTCGGCCTGCACCACGTTGGCAAGGGAGCGGGTGCGAAGAAAATCAATCGCCGAGATATTTTGCGGTGCGTTTGTTAGGTCTGACATAAGCGGGCCATTGTAACGGGTCCATCGGAAAGGCGTAGGCGCCATGCCATTACTGGCAGGCATCCATGATTTCTCTTACCAGCAATCATATATGTTTGCGACTGCCGACAATTGACACTCCCCGGCTTTATTGGCCTCGCCAAGTGATCAACCCCGCGAGTTCATTTGCGACCCGCCAAGCACCGGCAGCCGGTTGGCCAGGAAGACGACCAGGAAGGACACGGCGAGCAGGATGATGCCGAGCACGCAGATCGCGCCCAGATCGCCGCTTTCGTTGAGGTCGTAGATGATCACCGAAACCAGCTTGGTATTGGCCGTGGTCAGCAGGATGGTGGCCGACAATTCGCGGATCGTACCGACGAAAACGAAGCACCAGGCCGCGACGACGCTTGTCCGGAGCAGCGGCGCCGTGATGTCCCACAGCGTCCTGAGCCGCGAGGCGCCCATGACGCGACCAGCCTCCTCCAGTTCCGGATGCACGCCCGAAAACGCGGATGACATCTGCTGGTAACCGGCAGGCAGTTCAATCGTCATGAAGGCGATCAGCAGGATCCAGATCGTGCCATAGAGCTGGAAAGTCGGGTTGGCATAGCTGAGGAACAGGCCGACGCCGAGCACGATGCCAGGCACCGCCACCGGTGCCGTGGCCAGCACACCGAGGAAGCGCGCGCCCGGTATCGACCGCCGGATGACGAGATAGGACACGACCAGAGCGATCGCGGTGACCGCCGTCGCCGTCAGGAAGCCGAGCAGGAACGTGTTCCATAGCGCCAGCCGCGTTGCCGAGAAATCGAACAACACGAAGTTCCAATGGCTAAGCGTGATCGTATCCCAGTTGATCGGGTCGCCGACCGTGCCGGTGAAAGCCGTCTTGATGATGGCGAGATAGGGAAAGATGATCGTCAGGCTCAGAATGCCGCCGACAAATGCCACGGCAGCCCATTTCCAGCGCCCAAGCTTCGTGATGCGCGGCGTGCCGCTCTTGCCGCCCAGGACGGTATAGCCCTTCCGGCCCAATATGGCCTTCTGCGCGCGCAGCAGCATGATGGTGATGATCAGCAGGGGAAGCGCCGCAGCCGCAGCAAGTCCCAACCGGGGCGGGAACTGGAACAGGCTCCAAATCTTGGTGGTGATGACGTGGAAGCCGGCGGGCAGTGCGAGGATCGCCGGCGAGCCGAACATGGTCAGCGCCTGAAGTATGGCGATCAGCGTGCCGGCGAGCATGGCTGGCAGCACCAGCGGAATGGTCACCTTGCGCAGCGTCGTCATGGAACCGCCGCCGAGAATCGCGGACGCGTCCTCGAGATCGGACGGCACGCGGTCGAGCGCATTGGCCACAAGCGTGAACACATAGGGAAAGGTGAAACAGGCAATCGCGAAGACCAGACCGGAGAACGTATAGATGTTGACCAGATAGGCCGAGGAATCGAGGCCAAGGATCTTGCGGTAGAGAATGTTGACGATGCCGCTATTCGGCGCCGCCAGGATTTCATAGGCGATGGCGCCGAGGAATGGCGGCGTGACGAAGGACGCCGTCACCAGGATTCTTACGATCTTGCGCCCGGGCAGATCAGTCCGGGCGACAAGCCAGGCCATCGGCGTCGCGATGATGCAGGCCAGCACGCCGACGGCGAGCGCCATGCCGATCGCCAGCGCATAGGCCCGAACCAGGGTCGGATCGGCCACCAATGCGACGAAGTTTTCGACCGTGGCGGAGCCATCGGTATCGCTGCGGAAACTGTAATAGGTCAGCCAGAAGAGTGGCAGGAGAACCAAAACGCTCAGGACGAGGGTCAGCAGAGCGAAAGTCGGCCATGAAAGGTCGATGCCGCGGCGCCGACCCTGTACCTGAGCGTTACTGGTCATGATGCATCAAGTCCCGAAAAACTTTTCATAATTAGCCTTGATCGTCGGGATTTCCGGTTCGAGCTTGATCGGATCGGAGTGCAGGACCTTGATCTTGGACAGCGGCGTCCGGTCTGCTTTTTCCTTCACATCGGGATGGAAGGAGCGCAGGCCGCCGAAATCGCTGTTGAGCTGCTGGGCTTCGAGCGAAAAGAGGAAGGCATAGAACAGCTTGGCGGCATTGGGATGCGGCGATTGCTTGAGCACCGCGGCATTTCCGACAGCCAGCGGCGTGCCTTCGTCGGGATAGACGATCTTGATCGGCTTGCCCTCATCGATCAGCCGGAAGACATTGTATTCATTGCCATCGACTTCAAGCGCCCGTTCACCCTGCGCCAGCTTCTTCGGCGGTTCGGTGGAAGACTGCACCTGCATGATTTCCTGGGTGCCGAGCTTTTCGAAAAAGTCCCAGCCGAGCAACTGGCTGAGCACGAAAGTCGAAGTCATGACCGTGCCGCTATAGCCGGGATGGGCCTTGACCATCTTGCCCTTGTACTTGGGATCGAGCAGGTCCGTCCATGTCTTCGGCGCGTCGGCCTCGGACATCAGATCGGTGCGATAGGCCATGACCGCGAGATGGGCGCGATAGACAGCGAAATTGCCGTCGGGATCGCGCTCGTCGGCCGGCCACTTGTCGGCGACTTCCTGCGGCACCATCGGTGCCAGCCATCCCTGGCGCTTGAAATATTCGAAATGCACCGCGTCTGACGTCTCGATCACGTCTGCATTGTAGATGCCCGTCGAGTACTCTTGGCCGATGCGCTGGAACACGCGTTCGGATCCGGCGCGCTCCACTTGCACGGCGATTTCCGGATATTTGCTCTTGAACAGTTCGGCAAGCTTTTCGGCAACGGCCACGTCGGTTGCGGTATAGAAGACCACATTGCCTTCGGTCTTGGCGGCAGCCTCCAGTTCAGGTGTTATCTGATACGGCGCCGGCGCCTCGGCCGAGGCGTTGGTCGACACCGCAAGCGCCGATACGAAAAGCACGGCGGATAGAGTTTTCTTCCACATATTCACTTCCTCCCTTTGTTACTTCGCGAGCGCCCGGCACTTTTCCGGCGGAAAATGCAGCCAAACCTCCTGGCCAACCGGGATCGCGACGTTGACCGGTGCGACAGTCCGCACCACCTCTCCGCCGGCAATCGAAACGAGATAGTCCCGGTGCGAACCGAGATAGATCTGACGCGTAACGGTGCCCGCCGTGACATTGGTGTCGTAGGCGGGGCGCCCGGATGAAAGTTCGATATCGTGATGGCGCACGGAGACCGCCGTCTTGGCGCCAGTCATGGCGGTACCACTGCCGCAGCGCAGGATCAGACCGCCTTCGCAGGCCACTGTGGTGCTATCGGTTGCCTTGCCGCTCAGAATGTTGGTGCCGCCGATGAAGCGGGCAACGAACTCGGTAGCTGGCCGCTCGTAGATATCCTCCGGCGTTCCGGCCTGCTCGATGTTGCCATCGTTCATCACAACGATCATGTCGGCCGTGGTCATCGCCTCGGCCTGATCGTGGGTCACATAGACGGTGGTATAACGAAACTCGTCATGCAGCCTGCGAATCTCGAAACGCATCTCCTCGCGCAGATTGGCATCGAGGTTGGAAAGCGGCTCGTCGAGCAACAGTATTTCGGGCTGGATCACCAGCGCGCGGGCCAGCGAAACACGCTGCTGCTGGCCGCCCGACAACTCGCCGGGATACCGATCCTTCAATGCCAGAAGCTGGGTGGCCGAGAGGATCTTCTCGACGCCCTGCGCGATCGCCGCTTTCGCCAATCCGCGCAGACCGAGCCCATAGGCGACATTGCCGAACACAGTCATATGCGGCCAGAGCGCATAGCTCTGGAAGATCATCGACATATTGCGCCGTTCCGGCGGAACGGTCGATTGCGCCGACGAAATGCTCTTGCCGCCGACCCGGATTTCTCCTTCGGTCGCGGCAATGAAGCCTGCGATCAGTCGGAGCGTCGTCGTCTTGCCGCAGCCCGAAGGCCCGAGAAGACACACGAGCTTGCCCTTGTCGACAGTGAGATTGATGTTCTTGACGACTTTGAGAGAACCATAGCTCTTCGAAAGGCCGTCCAATTCAAGATATGCCATTCCACCTCCCGAGTCCCAGTGAAGGCCGCGCCCGGCCTCCAGAAATTGGCATACTCAAAACCTAGGAGGTGAATTGCAGATTGTCAACAGATTACTGTTGTCAATATGACTGACAGCGCATGCGATGGCGATCGACGCCATCTTGCCACTGCTGCGAGGCCATAACTCGCACACCGTACTCAATCAGCGCGAGCCAATCGAATGGTGCGCTACTCGTTCCACTGCTGCAGGAAGATTCTTCGCAAATTGTCTAAAGTTCAACTGTCCGGCAGTTGACGGTTCGCGAGCGTCTGGCAGAATTGAGGATAGTAAAGGCGCGCGTCATGTCTATGAATTCACCGCGATATCCTGGACCATACGCACAACGAGCAATAGACTGCGAACTTGCAATCGAGCGTGACTTTTTTCGGGAAGCAGTGGAAGCCCACACCCCGTTTTTAGACCTCGATGCAATACTAACCGCTCTTGCCGACGATGCCCTGAGGGCCGGGTGGTCTGAAGAGGAACTGACTGAAGCAGTCATTGCGCTCGCGAAGCGCCACAAGATGAACAACGACCACAAGTGCCCGAAATAGAAACGGGGAAGTCCGCCAACCTCCCCGCGCTCCGCGAAGTCCTCGAAAGAAACGAAGCAATGCAATCGTGCGCTTTATAAGGCCGCGCAGCAAGAACATCTAATTTATAACAGACTAATATATTCGGCATTTTAATGAATCTGTGGCGCAATTGTCGCCATGGCAAAACGCTCTAAGTCTCCCACGTCCGCACCACTCAAGATAACGCCAATTGAAGTCTGCTTGATCGGCGGTAGGAGCTGATATTTGTTGACAGCATTCTAATATATAGGATGCTTTCTCCTTTCGGTTGGAGGTTCGATCCATGGTTACGAAAAAGGGTACGAACGGCAGCGACAAGATCAACGGCACGAGCGGCGACGATCTGCTGTATGGTCTCGGAGGAAACGATTTCCTTACCGGCCTGAACGGCAATGACATTCTATTGGGCGGTATTGGCAATGACCGCCTCGATGGGAAACTCGGCGACGACGAAATGTTGGGGGAGGCAGGCAATGACCTATTCCTTCCTGGTGGTGCCGGTAGTGGCGCGGATGCCATGGATGGTGGCTCCGGCATTGACACCGTCAGCTATGCGAACTTCACACCCACTGCAGGCATTAACCTATCCTTTGGAACGTCGGCGATCGGCGCGGGAGACGCGGCGGGGGATTCATTTTCGGGCATTGAGAATTTCATTGGAACCAGCGGCAATGATACCGTGGGTTTCCATTTCTTCGAAGACGTGCTTCCTGGATTCATCCACGGCGGCAAGGGTAACGACTCAATAGCAGGAAACGGCAACACGATAAGAGGCGACGCCGGTAACGACCTGCTCTTCGGCGATTTCAACACCAATGTTGTCGACCGAATATGGCTCCAGCTCAACAAGGGCGCCGACATCATCTATAACTTCCGGCATGCGAACGAAGACAAGCTTTTGCTGAAGGGCAGCGAGTTTGGGATCGGCAAGTTGCTGAACTCCAATGAATTCTTCGTTCGTGACAGCGATTCCAATGCCACTGGAACCGAAGAGCAAGTCATTTATAGGCAGGACACGCGTCAACTCTTTTTTGATGAAGACGGCACCGGAAGCGAGGCGGCTGTCCTCCTGGCGACATTCGGCACAACACTCTCGGACCCGGTGCTTTCGGATTTCCTGGTGCTTTAAGCCGCGATCTGAAAACTTGTTGGTGGCCAACCCCTGAGCCTGCGAGACGGCGTTCGGCCTTCTTACGGCTATGCACTGGAATTCGCCAAGACCAAGCAGGAACTGCTGACGGCGGCCTAGAAGGCGAAGAAGGATATCACGCCGCACCTTGCGGCAGATATCGACAAGGTGTCGGCGGCCTATGGACGGCAAGCTGACTTGGCAGGATCTCGGCGACGCGCGATGAACACACTCAATCGCATCGCTGATAAGATGCAGCAGATGTTCGTCGACAGCCTTTTTTCGCAGGGCGGCATGAATTGGTTGACGCAGCTTTTAGGCGGCGTGGTGGGTGCGGTCACTGGTGGGACGGCTGGCGCCGGCGGGGTCGGGCTTGGCCAGGCTATCCAAACTGCAGCGCCGCAGGTGTCACCTTCCGCCCTTCGCGCCGGCGCAGGAGCGCGCAGCGGTTCGCAGGGCGCCGTGAAGGTCACTGTCATCAACAACGCGCGTGCCGATGTTCGGACGGAAGAGCGAGACGACGGCAAAGGCGGTCGGAACGTGACGTTCGTCCTCGAGGAGCAAGTCGCCAGCGCGATCAGCCGGCCGGGCTCGGCGGCGAACAAGGCTCTGCGGTCGAATTTCGGCGTGGGGCAGCGCCTAGTGAAGCGGTAACTAGGCGACTTGAACACGCTTCGAGGGCCATGGGGGCCTGGGCGCCTAGTGGTATACCTCGTCATCGAGTGGCGAGAATATTGCGTCCAAAAACCTCCCCTACCCCTTCGCATCATAGCTGTGCGCTGCTGTCCGTCTCACCAACCTCGCGATTCAAGCCTCTGATTTGATAAGGCTTTATTAAGTTTTCTACTCCGAATGAGCCGGCTATGTCGTTTTTGTGTCTTTTCTGTAACAAGCACAATGCAAGATCGCCTTGTGGCGGCGCCTTTGGAGCTTTCGAGATTGCGAATCCCGAACTCTCTTTTATGATTACACCCGAAGCACAGGTTGTGCCGACGTCTTCGAACCAAGGATTGGGCAGGGTGCTGTCCTTCGGCGACGAAAAGACCCGATCCGATTTAAACTTTTGACTGGAGGTCAGAAATGAACATTAAGAGCCTTCTTCTCGGCTCCGCCGCTGCCCTGGCAGTGGTCTCCGGCGCACAGGCTGCCGACGCTGTCGTCGCTGCCGAGCCGGAACCCATGGAATATGTACGCGTCTGCGACGCTTACGGCACGGGCTTCTTCTACATCCCGGGCACCGAAACCTGCCTCAAGATCGGCGGCCAGCTGCGTTACGAAAAGCGCTTCGGCACCAACGGTGTTGAAAAGTATGACCGCGCTGGTCTTCTCACCGGCAGATCGACGGATGATGCCTACGACAACCACACCCGCGCTCGTCTGCGTATCGACGCTCGCAATGACTCCGAGTGGGGCACTGTCTACAGCTGGATCCAGATCCAGGCTGACTCGGTGAACAACGGCGAGAACATCTACGGCGAAGGCAATAACAGCTACCTCCGTGCCTACTACTACTTCGGCATCGGTGGCCTCGAATTCGGCAACTACGACAGCCAGTGGGCGAAGTTCATGGGCTACGGCGGCCGTACCGATGACGGCGGCGTCTACACCTCTGACTGGAACTATCCTGACTCGCGCCAGTATGTGAGCTACACGGCTGACTTCGGCAACTTCAAGGCCTTCGTCTCGCTCGACAACGACGCTGACGAATTCTACAAGCCGGAAGATCATGACGGCGACGGCCTCGCCGGCAAGCGTGGCCGCCAGTACCTGCCCGATATCTCGGCTGGTGTGTCCGGCACCTTCGGCGACTACCAGGCTGCCGCAGCGATCGGTTATGACGAGTCCGACGAATCCTTCGCGGTCAAGAAGGTTGTTCGTGGCGACATCGGCATGTTCGGCTTCACCGCGATGGGCCTGTATTCGAACAGCGACGAGAACATCTACTTCGCTTATGACGGCTTCAGCGCCTTGATCGGCCTGTCTGCCAAGGTCACCGACACCGTGACCGTCGCGAAGGACATCCAGTGGTTCGACAACGGCGACTGGCGCCTGGTTGGCGATGTCAACTGGGAAGTCGCTACGGGCTTCTCGGTCCTGGTTGAAGGCATCTACTTCAACCCTGACAAGGGCGACGACTCCAAGGCTGGCATGCTGCGCTTCCAGCGCAATTTCTAATCTGAGTTCACTCTCGGATGCGAAAGGCCCGGGTCTCCCGGGCCTTTTTGCGTTGGAATGTCAGCTTTAGAGCCCTTCAGGGTTAAATGGAAACATTCTGTTGGCTCAAGCGGAATCGCATGTTTGACCGGCCCGCGCGCGTCGTAGCCAAAGCATACGGCCAAGCTGGCCGGTCAAAGAGGCGGCCCGCTTCAGCCAACCCGAAGGGCCGGGCATCTTTCCGCCATGACCCTGTGGCGATGACCTCGGCCGTACCTACGGGTACGACCTCGATCATCGCCTTGGTCCTGACGAAAACCTGCTCCGGCAGAATGCTTCCATTTAACCCTGAAGGGCTCTAATGGGACGCGATAAAATTGGAGACCGGTCCAAGCACATCAGGAATGTGCAGGATCGGCGCATGCCCTTGACCTCTGGCCATGATCAATTCGATTTGCGGCCCGTGTCGTGCGACCATCTCACCGGCCACATCCGCCGAAAACAGCTTCGAGTTTTCGCCCCGCACGATCATCACGGGAATTGAAGCGAGTGCTTCATATTGCGGCCAGAGATCGGGCAGGTGCTGATCCATGTCCATGGTCTTCAACGGTTCGACCAGCGCCGGATCATAATCCGAAACAATGCGCCCGCCCGTCTCCCGGAAGATCGCATCCGCCATGTCGTTCCAGTCATTGTCGCCAAGCGCGGGAGAGTCCACGCCGTGCGTTGCCTTGAGCGCGCGGGCTGCCTCGGTAAAGTCCTTTGGCTCCAGCCGCGCCGACAGATATTCGCGGATCACCCGCAACCCGGCGACCTCGATGACCGGCCCGACGTCGTTGAGAATGCATGCCGCGATCATATCGGGCACGAAAGCAGGCAGAATATGCAGGATCAAGCCGCCACGCGACGTGCCGATGAAGATCGCACGGCTGATGCCGAGCGTCCGCAATGCGGCGACCACGTCCTGGGCCTCGCGGCCGATATTGTAGTTGGCGGGGTTCGGATCCCGGGCGGAAAGGCCGCGGCCGCGATAGTCGAGGGTGATCACGCGCCGCCCCTGGTCTGCAAGCCATGTCGCCAGCTGGTGAAAATCCCGGCTGTTGCGGGAGAGCCCCGCCAGGCAGACGATCGGCCGTCGCCCGGAATTCCCGCTTCCATAGTCACGGCCGTAAAGTGCCAGCCCATCGTCGCTGGTGAAGTGAAGGGGCGTAAAGCCATCTTGCTGCATGTTCTGTCCGTTCGCTGGTCGGATGCGCAGCAAAGGCAAGAACGGCTTCCCGGTCAAGTGCCGGTATGAGAATTGCGGGACCCTATCGGCCAGCCGTCATGTCGGCGGCAATATCAGGTGTCTCGCTCAGCAGCAGCTTGTAGACCTGGTAATTCTCCATCACCCGCTGCACATAGTCGCGCGTTTCGGTGAAGGGAATGCTCTCCACCCAATCGACCGCGACGTCGATATCCTTGCCGCGCGGGTCGCCGTAACGCCTGATCCACTGCGTTACCCGGCTCGGCCCCGCATTATAGGCGGCGAAGGTCATGATCAGCGAGCCATCGAATTTGCTGATCTGCTCGCCGAGATAGTGCGAGCCAAGCGTCGCGTTGAAGGCCGGATCCTCGGTCAGCTTCTCGTCCGCATAGGCCATCTGGTATTGCTTCGCGACACGTTTTGCGGTCGAGGGCAGCAATTGCAGCAGCCCGCGTGCGTTGGCGGGCGAGACAGCCTGCGGATTGAAGGCGCTCTCCTGCCGGGCGATCGCATAGGCGAGCGCCTTGCCGGCACCGGAGATATCAGCCGTCTCTGGGATCGCACCGAGCGGGAAGGCGGCGAGCCCCGGATCATGGCCCTGCTTGAGTGCTGTCTTGCCAATCGCCAGCGCCAGTGTCGAACCGTGCGTTTCAAGTGCCTTGCTGGCAAGCTGCTGGATGTCGACCGGATTTTCGAGCGTCGCGGCGAGTGCGAGATACAGCCGTCGTGCCCGGGCGGCTTCCCCCGACTGCTCGATCAGCGAGAGGCCGATAATCTCTGGCCGCGACGCGAAGGCCAGCCGGTCGGCATCCGTTACAGCATAGCGGTGGCCGGGCTTGATCGCGACTTTCATCCGGGCCGCCGAGAGCTGGCCATAGAAGGTCGCGGGATATTCTGTCGCCCGCTCGAAATAATCCTTGGATTTCTCGCGGTTCGATTTCAGAGGGCCTATTCATAGATCTCCAGAACACTCGCACAGCCGGCAAGGTTCTTGGGCGCCAGGTGTGCGTATTTAACCGTCATACTGAGAGTTCGATGGCCTAAAAACTCCTGAATATGCCGGATGTCGATGCCTGATTGGGCGAGCCGGGAAGCACAGGTGTGGCGAAGGATGTGGGGCACCACCTGCTTGTCGTTTCCGAGCCCGCATCGCTCCTTCGCTTTCCGCCACGCGTATCGAAAATTCTGATAGTCTATGTCGTGAAATGGACCGGCCAACGACCCGCACCTTAGCCTCGCGGACGACAGTGCGTCTTGCGCCTGCGTCGTCAGTGGCACGCTGCGAGGAAAGCCGCTCTTGGTTTCCCAGAACGTCGCAGTTTCACTATTCACATCTGGCCAACGAAGTTTTTGAGCTTCGCCAAATCGTGATCCGGTGGAGACCAGAAATCGGGAGAGATCACCGAACTTCCTATCGATCGCATCGAGGACGGCAAACAGTGAGGACTGCTCCTCCTTTGAAAGAAATCGTATTCGACCCTTTCGCTCAGGGTACTTTCTCAGGTCGGGAAGCTTATCAATATGCCCGTCGTTATAGTGCTTGCGAAGCAACTTGCTGAGACAGGACAGCTTCCTGTTTATCGTACTGTTCTTATTACCTTTTCGGCGGAGGGCGCCCCGGATTGTATTGGTCAGATCATTCCCGATGCTCTGAATGCCATGTTTGTCGGCAATGTACTGGAGTTCGGCGATGTATCCCTGACAGCATCTCTTGTGGTGGCCAGGCTCCCATAACATATCGCCGTAAAGCGACCATAGCTCGATCAAATCAAGCGGCTTTTCGCCCATTCCAAATCCTCGGTCACCCTTTGAGATGCGGGCAACCTGCATCGATTCCCGGTTTCGGCCAAGTTGAAAAGTTTGGGAGTGCCCGATCGAGCATTGTAGGGTGCTATAGAAGGTCTCGGGCATCCCGTTCATCGGGATGTCAGCACACAGCGAGTACCCGATTGGTGAACGGTAAACGTAAGCGCACGCCAGCTTCGGAGGTGTTTCCTTACCGTGCCGTCCGGCTTTGCGACGGGCAGCGCGAAGCTTCGGGAGCTCGCCGAGAAAAACCGGAAAGCGGCCGATGCTGTTCAGTTCCAAAAGGACGTTCTCAGCGGCGCGCTGACCGATATGCGGGCGGCGCTTGAAGACGGTAAGGTGACGTGGGAAGAGCTCGGCAGCGTGGGCAGTGAATGTTCTCAACCGCATGGCCGACAAGCTGCAGCAGATGTTCGTGGACAGCCTTTTTCCAGAGTGGCGGGTTTAACCTTCTCTCGCTGTCGGCGGCGCGACGACGGGTGCGTTTCCCCCCGCTCCAAAGGTCGGGCTTGGCTCCGTTATCAATGCCCAGGCGGCACGTGTTTCACCTTCCGCCCTCCGGGGCGGCGCGGGTCGCCCCCATGGCGCTTCACAGGGCAATGTTAAGGTGACGGTCATCAACAATGCACGCGCGGATGTCCGGACCGAAGAGCGCGACGATGGCAAAGGCGGCCGGAACGTCACGTTCGTGCTCGAGGAGCAAGTCGCGAGCGCGATAACCCGGCCCGGCTCGGCAGCGAACAGGGCGATGCGGGCGAATTTCGGCGTGGGGCAGCGCCTGGTGAAGCGGTAGGCTGACACCCAATTTGATTTGAATTGGAGCCGCAGTGGTTCTAGCGCCGAAGCTGTGACATGATCGCGCCAGCATGGGGACTGGAGCAGCATCAACATGACCTACGGAATTTCAGAAGAAAACTTGGCGGCGATGGATCCCGACTTACGAGCGTTTGCGCTCGTCGGTGCCTTCATGGGTTTCTTTGCGCTACTTGAGCAAGGAATCAATCAGACAATCGGGGAAGTTCTAGAAGTGGACGGCGCAGCTAGAACGATCGTTACGCGGAATATGACCTTTGACGACAAAGTCAAAACGTTGCGCGCATTGGTAGCGGCACTACTCATCGATAAGGACGCTGCTAAGAATTTCGACGATCTCGCCCTTCGGGCGCGCAAGGCCTCTGAAACCAGGAACGTTGTCGCTCATACGGCTTTTCGTCGAAGTCCGAAAACTGACGGCGTGGAGTTTTTCGCGATCACTGCCACGAAATCCCTCAAGTTTCCCGACATGGATTGGCCGGTCGAAGAATTTTTGCGCCAAATCGAGGAGATCAACGATATCGACAACCAGCTTAGATCGATGGAAAGCAAGATGACTTACCAGCGCGTAGCAAAAGCTCTTATGAACCCCAGCTCGGCGGGAAAGCTGCCGTCATCGCTCTTTGGTGGGCTATTCGGTCTCGGAAAATCTCTAACTGAAAGTTAGCCAGCCAACTGGAACAGACCGGGAAATCGAGTGGCGAACCTTCTTGGTAGCCAGTTGATTTTCCTGACTTGTATGTGGCCCTCAGGCACTCAAGCCCGGTATACGCGCATTCGGCCCTTCCCGGTCTTATATCGGCTCTTTCAAGTTAAATCACCCGCTGCTTTTGCTTCGTCGTCGAGTTGGGCGATGATGCGCAGCGCCGCGACGTGAAGGCCGAGGCCCAGGACCAGAAGGAATACGCTGGCGGGAAAAATTCCCATGAAGCTCTCCCGTGACATGAACGCAACCGTCGGCGCGATCGCACTGATCGCGAACGACGCCACGGCGATCCTATTGAAAAAATTTGCGGTGAGCTTTATTCGCTCGCGCTTACCCTCTGTCATGCCTTTTGCTTCCTCACGCGTCTTCCGGCGCCTCGCCGGTACCGCCAACTCTTTCGGCGGCCAACCGTCGTTCAAAATCGCGCGGCGGCTCGTTCTCGCGCAACCAGGTGAATGACGGCAGCAGCTCGTCTGCGAAAGCGGCCAGGTCGGCGGGCACGTTGTCGCCGTGCGAAAGAATAGTGTGGCAGAGCGCTTTCGCTAGGCCGGCATATTGTCGTGTCAGGTCATTCTGCTGCAGGTACAAATCCTTCCACACCTCGCCTTTGCTCACAAGATCCTCAAGGGCTCGCCTAGCGTCTGCGGCCTCGGTTCGCAGGAGGTCGAAATCTTCTTGCTTTATCGGGCTGCGAGGACTGTCGTGGTCGAGGATTGGCGGAAAATCGAACGTGTCCTGGAGGCGTTGGACGATCTCACTCGAAAGGCTGCGCCGGCTGCTGGTAGCAGCGCCGTCGAGCTGAGCTTTCAGCTGTCCCGGAATTATCAACTTAAATTGTGTGTCGGAGGTCTTCATGCCTCGACTATGGACATAAAGTGTCCTTGACGCCACGGACATTTTGTGTCCATAAGTCGGAAGGACAAAAACTGTCCGTCACGGAGGCGTGTATGAGTGACGACCATGTGCAGTTCAAGATCAAGCTGCCCGAGCACGTCAAGGGCTGGCTGGCGGCGGAAGCCAATCGCAACATGCGGTCGCAGAGCGCAGAAGTCGTGCTGGCTATCAAAGAGAAAATGATTAGGCAGCAATCCTCTGAAACGAAAAATGGCACCGTCTCGGCCTGAGAACCGACGGTGCCATTTCAATCTGGAGCCATAGGAGGGCACCAAAATGCAGGAACTTTCTACACCGGAAACACCCGAAAATGCAAGCGCTGAGCCCGGCGACATCATCGATATGCTGCTGACTGCCGAAGGCAAAGTGATCGGCCTGCACACGATGGCCACCGCCCTGTCTGAACTGCTCGACGGCGATCTGACGAAAGACCTCGCCCAGACCCGCCGAAAGATGTCAGCCGCGTTCCAAGCCGCTTGGGCCATCGAAGATATGGCCGATGGGGCACTAAAGACGATCCACGTTGCTCTCGACGTTGGCTATGCGACCCGTACTGATACCCCAAAGCTCGATAAAGCAGCCGAGGCGATGCGGACGGCGATCATCGACGGCCTTGCGCCCGGCGATCAAAATCAAAAGGTCGGAGGGTTTGCGCTGACCTCGTCTTGCACCCGCGATCTGATGATTGATTTCACCGACGATTTGTTGTCGATCATAGACGAACTCAGCGTCGCCCGCCTCGCCGTCACGAACACTGATTGGCTCGCCCTCGAGGACATGGACAGCATCGGCATCGTTCTCGATCGTAGCCACGCAAGAGCGAAAGCGCTGCGCGTCAGGATGAATAATTGCATCGATGCAGAGACCGGCAGCCCGCCCCGCCGCCACGCGCGGGCAGCCGAGGCGGGCTCCGCATGAGCGCGCCCGCCACCAGCGGCCCGGCGATCGTTACCGCCGGGCCGCGTTCCAGCTTCAAGCAGATTGATGTCGAGCGGGCCGTGAAGGGCGCGCTCAAGGCTGGCATGATCGTCCACGAAATTATTGCGTCAGCAGACGGCATTCGCGTCGTTACACATCCCTCGGCCGCCAAGGTGCGGCCGGCAGCGAACGAATGGGACGAGGTCTTCGACGATGGCGCGCAAGAGTAGGTCGGCGCTGCCGAAGCATGTCTCTCCGGCCCGCGATCGTCATGGCAAGATGCGCTACCGGTTCCGCAAAGGGATGCACTCCGCCTATATCAAGGCGGAGTTTCCATCCGACGAATTCGATCGGCAGTATCAGGCAGCGCTGAAAGGCGAGGCGGTGGCGAAAACGCAGGTCGGCAAGCGCCGCGAAGTCGCACGCTCGATGTCGGCGCTGATCGCGTCCTACTACCAGACAGCGGAATTCACCGGCACCGCCGCATCTACGCAAAACACCTATCGCGGCATAAGCGAGGCGTTGCGCCGCGAACACGGCCCCAAGCTTGTTGCTAATCTCACCCGTGCGCACGTCAAAAAGATGATTGGCAATATGTCGAAGACGCCGGCCGCCGCGAACAATCGGCTTCGTATGCTGCGGATACTGATGCGCACGGCGCTCGACCTCGAATGGATCAAGGTCGATCCGACTGACAAGGTCAAAGGTTTCTCGAAGAAAACTGACGGCTTCCACACATGGACCGAGAACGAGATTGCTGCCTATGAGGCCCGCCATCCAATCGGCACCAAGGCCCGCCTGGCGATGGCGCTGATGCTCTACACTGGGCAGCGTCGCGGCGATGCCGTCCGGCTGGGCTGGAAGGATGTCAGTGGCAACAAGATCGCCGTGCGACAGGAAAAGACGGGCACGCGGTTGAAGCTGAAAATGCACCCTTCGCTCGTTGAGGCGTTGGGCATGACAGACCCTGGCGCCGAGACATTCCTGCGGACGGAATTCAAGAAGGCCTTCACCGCCGCCGGCTTCGGAAACTGGGTCCGCGAGCGGTGCGATGAAGCGGGCCTAACCCATTGCTCCGCGCATGGATTGCGCAAAGCCGCAGCGCGGCGCCTGGCGGAGGCTGGCAACAGCGTTAACCTTATCGCGTCCGTGACAGGGCACCTCTCGCTCAAGGAAGTCGAGCGCTACACCCGAGAAGCAGACCAAGAACGCATGGCCGACACGGCGGTCGATACCATGCCCGAAAGGTCCGATCGTAAACAAGAGATTGTCCAACCCTCCCAAGAGGTTGGACAGACGGAAGGAAATAACGATGAAAAATCATAAGGTTGAAAAAGAAGATGGCGGACAGAGCGGCCGCCATTCTTCGGTCCCATGTCGTAGCAACAAGTCTCGGATTGGCATAGATATCAATGTGATAGTTGATTTTAATCGATGCGACATGTTGCAATTCGTTGCCATCAATGTCACTATTTTAGGTGGGTACAAAGATGGGTAATGACGTTGCCAAAGATAGCAAAAGAGCTAGTTGCGTTGACCGTGAACCGGCTCAGGCATCCGGGTAAACACGCGGTTGGCGGAGTATCTGGACTACTGCTCCAAGTCACGCCCTCCGGTGCGCGGTCATGGTTGCTGCGTGTTGCAATTGACGGCAAGCGCCGCGAACATGGGCTGGGACCATTCCCAGAAGTCTCACTTGCCGAAGCTCGCGAACGTGCCAGGAAGGCGAAGCGCGAAATTTACGACGGCGTCAATCCAATCGAACGCAACCGACAAGCAAGGCTCGTAATCAGCCAGCGTTTAACTTTTGAGAAGGCGGCAGAAAAATATCTAGCGTCAAAGCGGATTGAATTCAGTAACGAAAAACACGCCGATCAATGGGAAAGCACATTGGCGACATATGCCACCCCTGTGATTGGTGGCATGGCAGTTTCGGAAATCACCGTCCATGATATTCAAGCCGTTCTTAAACCGATATGGGAGAGCAAAACAGAAACGGCATCTCGGCTGCGTGGTCGAATAGAAGCTGTTCTTAGCTGGGCAACTGTGAACGGTCATCGGAGTGGCGACAATCCGGCACGTTGGAAGGGTAATCTAGAGGCCGTCATGCCAAAACCAGCAAAGCAGTTCGCGGTCAATCATGGCGCAATCCGAATGAAAGAAGCGTCAGCATGGTTTGCGGCCTTGCGCCAACGGGAGGGGATATCAGCGCGGGCGCTTGAATTTATGGCATTCACGGCCGCACGATCAGGAGAAGTGCGCGGGATGACGTGGGACGAAATCGACTCGGACGCCCAACTGTGGGTGATTCCGGCGGCTCGCATGAAGGCAAAGCGCGAGCACCGCGTACCACTCACGGATGATGCAATAAAGCTTCTGAAAGCGCTGCCTGATTTGGAGGGTTCATCCTATGTGTTTGCCGCGCCACGTGGTGGCGCGTTGTCGGATATGAGCTTGTCTGCCGTCATGCGCCGAATGCACGCCGTTGAATTGGAGGGCGGCCGCAAAGGATGGTTGGATCGCAATTCGAACCGTCCCGCTGTTCCACATGGAATTCGCAGCACATTTCGCGATTGGGCTGCCGAAATTTCTGACTATCCGCAGGAAATGGCCGAAATGGCGCTCGCTCATTCAATCGGCAACAAGGTCGAGGCCGCTTATCGACGTGGTGACATGATGGAAAAGCGCCGCCACATGATGGCAGATTGGGCTGCTTTTTTAAGAGGCCAGGAATGAACGAAGTTGAATTTGATAGGATTGTTTATCTGGCCGCGAACGGGGATGCGGAACCCTTGGTCAAATGGTTGCGATCGGACGAGCATATCGGACCATTGGAGCGTGACTACATAGCAGAGCTTTTGGAGCAACTGATCAAACTCAATCCACCAAAAAACAAGAGGGGAAGGCCGAAGGTTTTCAAGGGCGCGTTGCGTATGGCGGCGATCGAATATGTCAAGCGGACAAGGCGCGGTGAGAATTCCGATTCTGTTGCATCGAACATAATGGCCAGAACGAAAATCAAAAGGTCAAAGTTATTTGAAGAAATAAAGGAGCTTAAAGATTTTGAAGACAAAGCGAAACGGAGCGGCGAAAGGTTCGCAGATATAGAAAACTGGTAGTCCATTAATAAAGCCGCTTATTTGGACCGCTTTATAGGCAGTCCAGATATTACGTCACTTAGATGGACCGCTTTCTTTATTGTAAATCGTATGAAGGTGTTTCAGTCTATCCGCATCCAAGGCAACTAGTAGGATGCAGTATGACCAAATTTGCTAAATCGCTCACTCACAACAGCCGGTTTTTATCCGATCTGCAATTCGCAGAACGCATCGGCGTTCATCGCACCACCATTTGGCGGCGAATGCGGGAAGACACCAATTTTCCGAAGCCTGTGAAGCTCTCCGGCGGATGTTCGCGCTGGCGACTAGGCGACGTGGAGGCGTGGGAAAACAGCCTCGCAGCAGCGTGACGGCGGAGACTATGTCCGCGATATTGGCCGAAAAAACGTACGTAAACAATATGTTATAATAGGCTTAAAAAAATACCCACCAAAATACCCGCCCAAAAAGGTGCCCGGCCAGCCGTGGGACGTTTAACCGGGCGATGGATTTGCCACATGAATGTACCTCAACTATCGCCACGAAACAATGTGCCCGAAGCACTTAGGGCCTATCCGCAATTCATCGTGTGGAAGCTTGTGCAAAAAGCCGGTTATCCGAAACCGCGCAAGTTGCCTTTCAACCCCATGACCGGAAACACCGCTAGCGCGACCGACCCCACGACTTGGGCCGATTATGCGACGGCTTGCGCAGCGCTAGCGCATGGCAACTTCAATGGCATAGGTTTTGTTTTCACACCGCATGATCCTTTCGTTTTTATTGATCTGGACGATTGCCGGGACCATGCCACGGGGGACTGGCTTCAATACGCTCGGGTGATCAAAGACCTTTGGTTTCGAACTGCGGCGTGGGAAACCAGCCAAAGCGGAAACGGCCTGCATGGGATCGTTCGCGTAGCCGATAAGACAGCATTTTCTGGCAAGGCGCGCAAATGGTCCGATACAGAAGGCCACTCGTTCGAATGCTACATTTCTGGCCGCTTTGTTGCGTTCGGCCACTGTGATTGGGTACCGCCGGAAGTGGGACCGGATTGCGACGTGATGCTTACGACTTGGATCGATAGCTTTCCCCCCAGATCAGGCAATGCAAAGCAAATTACGCTTGGTCGCGAGCATTGGCAGGACGCAGCGCGGCCGGGCTACAATGGGCCGTCGGACGATGACGAATTGATCAGGCGGGCATGTGCGAGCGCTGGCGGGCCGCGTGTAATGTTCGGCGGGAAGGCGTCGTTCCGTGACCTTTGGGAAGGGAATGCCGTCAAATTGGCGCGATGTTATCCGCCCGGCGGCGACCATCGCGCTTTCGATAGCAGTCAAGCTGAACTGGCGCTTGCCGGCGCGCTCGCGTGGTGGACAGGATGCAATCCCTTTCGCATCGAACGCTTGATGAACCGTGCGCCAATATGCCAGCGGAAAAAATGGTCGATGCATGCTGACTATCGAGCCCGAACAATCAATGAGGTGTGTGGACAGGATCGCCAGTTTATGACGACCCGCACTCAAAAGGGTGATATTGATATAGGCGACGGTTTGGAATTTCCGCCCTTGCCCGACATCCTGACCCTAGACGAAGCATTGGCTGATTTGGTCTTGGTGGGCGGGTCATATATCGCGAGCCGACGCAGCAAGCGCGTCCTCAAATATGAAAACGCAATGCGGGACTATGCGGCGTCAATCGTCTTGATTGATAGCGGAGACACTGACCGGGAAGGCAAGCCCGTGTCCAAGCGCGTTCCGGTGTTGAAATTGTGGATGAACCATCCTGGCCGCATCACAGTAGACGGGCTGACATGGCAACCAGGCGAACCGGAAATTTGCAGTGCGCTTGACCGTTCGCAAGGGGGCAGCCGAGCCTACAACATGTGGAGCGGTTTACGTATTTCGGAACCGCCCGCAGACTGGGAAGAACGGGTAAGACCATTTCTTGATCATGTTGCTTATCTCTTGCCGAACGCCGAGGAGTGCGCGCGCTTCCTTCAATGGCTGGCTCATATCTTCCAAAAACCAAATGAGCTTCCCCATACCCATTATCTCATGATCGCGCGGCAAACTGGCATCGGACGCGGGACATTTGCCAGCATTCTAACACGGGCGTTACCCGGCTACGTTGCCACGAATGTGGACGTGAGTGCCGTCATTGGCGGTGGTTTTAACGAACGCATTTCACAAAAGCTGCTCGCAACCTTTGACGAAATTCGTGAAGGAAATTCATCCGATCGATACTCAAAGAGCGAGGCGCTTAAATCGGCGCTCACAACCGAGACCCGGAACATCAATGTGAAATATGGCGCGCAATACATCGAGAAAAATTGTTGCCGCTTCCTGATGTTCAGTAACCATCTGGACGCCTTACCGTTCGATAATAACGACCGCCGTGTGATCGTTATCGCCAATCCGGACGAACGAAAGCCAATAGAATGGTTCGAACGCCTTCATAGCTTGGCCAATGATCCGAAATTCATTGCCAGCGTGCAACGGTATCTCGCGACGCTCGACATAGGCAGTTTCAAAGCGGGGGAGTGCGCCCCAATGAACGCCATCAAAGCACAGGCACTGTCCAGCATGGAAAGTGACGCGGACAAAGCCGCGCGCCAGTTCCGCGAAGAGTGGCAAGGCGATTTGGCTACCGTTCGGGATTTGAGAGAGTTCATCGGCATTGAAGACGCACCAAAGGGGCGTGCCATGAACCATGTCTATGAACGGGCTGGGATGCAATCGAGCGGCCACAAGATAAAAATGAGCAATCACCTCGAAACCGTATTGATCGTGAAGGGCGCGCACACTGTGGACGATGTGAAACGCATGGATAATCAAATGCTCACGAAATTAATAGCCGATGCAAGGCGGCGATGGGCAATTGCACAGGGGGGTGCACCTCCATCCGTCCAACCGGGGCAGATCATCCCCTTCACATTGGGTATCCCAAGTATCCAAAGTATCTCTAGTTAATAGAACGTCTGGAAAATTTGATTGTATCAATTAATAGCAATAAGTGCTGATCATAATATGGCAAACTACATAAATATGAAAACTGTCACTGTCATTTGCCGTGATTTCCAATGGAAGGATACTTTGGATACTTTGGATACCCCGCGCTCGCCTATGAGGACAGAACTATGAGGGTTAATCTGATTGAATTTGTGAAGCTTGATGCGGCGGAATATGCCGACCTCATAGTCGTGGTGGACCTGTTGAATCTTAGCGTGCCGACAGAGTACATCCCTGGCGAGCTTTACGCCGCTGCATTCATCACCATGCGGAAATGCGTTCCTAGCGTTCGGGATTGCAACGACATGGATTTCGTCGCCGACAATCTTAGGATCAACCGGCTTTTGATTGACCGGTGGCGGGAATTAAAACCAACGTGAAGGAACCGAGCATTACTGATATGAAAGTTTGGAGCGATGGTATCGATATGGCTGATCCAGGGGAAATAGCGAAGTTGGACAAAGCCGATTTTGATTTATTGATGACGGTTGCTGCCCTGTTTGTGAACGGCCCAAACTCACCCCTGACCGATATTCCTAAAGCCCACATCGCCCCGGCTTTTCATCTCATGAGGAAGTGCGGTGCCACGGTGCAAAGTTATGCCACCATGTGCATGGTCGCTTGGGGAATTGAAACTAACAGGTCTTTGATTGCCCAATTACGGGCCTATGAAAAGTTGCGGTAGTTACTTTGGAGTTATTTGCAAAGTTTCTGCATAACGCCGAACGCTTACGCGTGGAGCTTGCTTTCAAGGTTATGCCCCTTGCGATCGATACAGGTCTGACCCACCGAGCTTGCCCAAAGCCCGTTCCAGGACGTCACCGATAATGTTTTCCCACCCATTGAACCTGACCAAGAATTCCCCAAGCGCAACCTGATAATCTGCCTGAATTCCCGGGTCTGCCCAAATCATCATCATCTTCGTCATAGCCGTTTGACATGTTCCCTCGCAGTAAGTGGGGACAACAACTTGCTAAATTCGTCCTAAGCGCCTTGTCAGCGATGCTGGGCCGTGCGCGCGACACGACCCAGGATGGTGACGGCGCTTAGCTGATGGGGTTTTTGGTACGATTGGCACCTCCAACCTTCTCCCACGCTTTAAAGCGATGATTGGCGGCGCCAAAGCTAATGTCCATCAGTTCGGCTACCGCATAGCGGGTCTTTCCAGCATCGAAGAGGCGGTAACAAATTTCGATGCCTCGCGATGTCAGTTTTTCAAGTCCGCCAACCTCGTATTTATTCGCTGGGTCTTTTGGGTCGAAAGACATATCGAGGGGTTTTTCAGACCTCAGTTGCGTGCGGAGGGCTGAGATGCCCGCCAAAACACGCTCCAGAGCCTGGGTAATGCCATCGAGAGTTTCTCCGACGGATTTGACGTCATAGGTATGTGATTGGGTCATGCGTTTCTCCGTCCTTAACTATTTAAGGATAGGCGTATCTCTAATCTAGTTAAGGATGGTGTCAAGCTGCTTTTTCGAGCAGGACATTTTCATTGGAATTTCGTCGAGAAAGATGTGGTGGACTAATGAAGCCATATTTCATAGTAGCTCGCTTACGCAGGTATCCTCCCAGCCCGAGAATTCCATGAAAATCGAAAAACCAAAGAAAATTCTAGTCATTCGTGTTTCAAAAATGGATGGCGTTGACCCTGTTGAAGAAATTCAAAAAGTCATTGATAAAAAAGGGCATTGTTGGTTTGGAAAATACGGACGCCTGATAGGCGTAAAGGCATTTGGAAAGGCGGTTTCGAAGAATATAGTTATTATTTCTAAGGAGGGGAGAACATATAAGCCATATCTTTTCAGAAGGTCTGCAGTACAGAGAACTATCCCCGAGGACTGTTGCTATCCTCTTTATTACAATGAATTTCTGAGGCGAATTAGCTTTTGGATGAAACTTAGGGCTCTTCCTCCTTACGAGTTGGATTTGGCTGACCTGCAGATAGTAAGCAGCAAAATGCCCTTGAGAGAAATGCTCGGCCAAGCCATGTCGGGACATTTTATTTGCGAGCTTAGGGCGGGCATCAAGAACGAAACTTTCGTTTGATACGCTATAGGAAGCGGCGGATATCGTTCTCGGCCGTTTTCATCAAATCATCAACAGCATCCACGCCCGTTTTGTTCTCCACATCGAATTTTGTGATTAAATCAACCTGATAGGATAGCGTCGCCATCAGCCCATCTGGATAAGTGATAGCGACCGGAACACCTTGCTGCGTGACGTCCACCTTAATGGTCATGGGACTGGTTGGTTCGATGAAGGCCGTGACTACATAGGTCGTGCCCTTGTGGTCAAACGTTTGGGTTTGAAAAATCTCGCATTCAGCTGTTGGCAAGCGGAAATCTCCTGTTTCGATTTCGAGTCATGTGGTGCATACGCATCTACAACCCGAGCGTTTTGAATAGCCATTTGTATATATGTTTGACTCTTTAGGGTTGTTCCTAAATTCTTCCTCCGAATCAGGGGAATCGTCATTTCATGTCCGATATAAAGTTTCTCGACACGATTACCGACGTCAGTAAGATTGTCACACCAATTGATAGCGCTTTGCGTTTTCCAGAAGTTCTAGAAGTGCTTTTTGAGAAGTACAAAGCACCGATTGAGGTTTTCTGCCAGCTCGTTAAGGAAAGCGCTTCCAGTGGCGAAGTGTTGAGCCGCATCCGACGTGCCGACCGCGATGCGGATGAACGCATGGCACTTCTTAAAATGTATCGCCGCTGCGTTTCCCCGGTACTTGACACCGAAGCGACCAAAAAAATCAAGAAGGTAAGCACGGAATCTCTGATTGAGATTTATGGGATGACCTTTAAGCCCATCGGTAAACTGAAAGAGCAATTTGGTGATCTATCACCCGAAGCGCGGTTCGCCTTGGCAGCGTTGATTGGTGAGTACGATACCAGAGGGCAATCCGGATACGAGCTAACGGGGCTATTTTTTGATTGGTTTGAAGAGCACTTTAGGGATCTATTTACTATAGAAGGGCCACGCGGGGCGGGCCGGGACATCGAGCTTTCCACCATATACCCGGAGTTCAAGAGCGCGTTTCCGTGTGATTTTGTCGTCCGTCGTGCGGCTGACAACGAGGTCGTGGCGATTGGCTTTGCCCGCTACGATTCCACACGCGGCGGCGCGCAGTCCGACGACCGCACGGGGGGGAACAGCAACAAGGTCGAAAAGGCCAAAGCTTTTGACAAGGTGACCCCCACCAAGCTCAAGATGATATTCCTGTCCGATGGCCCAGGCCTCATGCATGGCGACACCTGGAAAGAGGCCTGCGAGCTGGATGGCGATTGGGACGGCCGAGTGAGGGTTATCACCTTGAAGCTGGCGGCAAAGCGTATTACCGCCGACTGGTTGAACGGCTAGATGCCTGCCAAAACGTCAATTTCTTGCCCATAGGCCTCATAAAGGCGGCTGTCCACGTAGAAGGCGCATTCCTGTTTGGCTTTCAAAGCGCCGTCTTTAGCAAAAGGCAGCTCGGGCTCGTCCCGGCCGCGTTTCTTGTTCACATAGTCACCCATGGCCTCAACCCCATGGCGCATACGGCGAAGCGTGGCTTTGGCAGCGGTAAAGGACGCATCCATGCCAATATAGCGGCGGCCGGTGTCGCGGGCTGCCTGGAGCGTCGTGCCGGACCCGCAGAAGGGGTCTATCACTAGGTCGCCGGGGTCTGAGCTGGCGCCGACAATCATCTTAATCATGTCGAGGTTCTTTTCGGTGGGATAACCCGAAATCTGGATGCTCTGGTGGTGGGCGTCCCGGTATTGCTCCCAATAATCGCTGATAGTTCGCTTTTTGTCGGCCGTCCAATAGACCTTCCGGCGCGGGTTGCCATTGCTCGACCAATACATGTCGCCTATCTTGTCCAACTCCTCCAGCTTTGAGGGTACATACTGCCAATGCTTGCCAGGTGGGGGTAACATGTCCCGCCACGCCATTCCGGTTTCCCCGTTGCGGGTTCCTGGGGCATGGATGGGCACGAGCTTGTAGCGGCGCCCGAATTCATCCACGCGCGGGTATTCTTTCAAAATCCAGTCGTCCTCGGCCGCTGTGCCGGGCTGATTCCATTTATAAGATTTGCCTTTCGTGTAAAAAAGGACGAAGTCGTTGAGGTTCGCGAACTGCTTGCTAGTGAAATTCTTGCTGCTGCATTTCCGGCGCGTAATTAGATTTCGGAAATTGTCGGTGCCGAAAATCTCGTCCATCACGATTTTTAGATGAGCAACCATCTGGTGCCCGATGTGGACATAGATGGACCCGTCGTCCGTCATACATTCCCTCATCAGGATAAGGCGGCGGCGCATGAACTCAATGTAGGCAGCCTGCCCCATGCGGTCGTCATAGGCATGTTCAAGGTCGCGAGAATGAAAATCCAAGCCGGTGCCATAGGGCGGGTCGAGGTAGAAAAGAGTAGCCTTGCGGCCAGTTTGCGCCAGTTCCTGCAGCGCGAAGAAATTATCATCGAGGACGAAGGCATTGTCTGGGAAGGTGCTCGCTTCAAAAACCCCCTTAGCCCTTAGGTGCAGAAAGTCGCGTTGCACCGGCCTTACGATGTCTATGACGTCGGCTTTGTGGTGATAAGCAAGAATGGCTTCCTCGCGATCAGAGGGCAAGGGTAAATCATCTTCATAGAAATTCCGTGCAGAAATGGCGTCGGGTGAATGTTGTTCGCGTTTTGTGATACCGGTCGCCATATATGCCTCCATTACGATGTGGTAACCAATTCAGAACAAACTGGCAACTTGTGACGAATAATGGCCATAATCAGTCTATCAATCAAGTAGGGGTAGACGAAATAAATAAGGTAACCAGAAGGCAGGAATCGGGTGGCGGGAAGCGGTGATCGCGCTAAAATGGTGTGACCGCAATTAGAGGTCACCCGATGCCGCATAATCCTGACGACACCATAGAAGCTACGGTCTCAAAGTACGACTGGACCCGCCTTAAAAGCGAGCTGGATTCTTATGGATGCACAGTTTTAGAAAGCCTCTTAACCGACGAAGAATGCGCGCAACTTGCGCAGCTCTATAAGGAGCCGGACCTGTTTCGCTCTCATATTGTCATGGCCAAGTATGGTTTTGGCCGAGGGGAATACCGCTATTTCCAGTACCCGCTGCCCCAACTCATCGGTAGACTCCGCACGAGCCTCTATCCGCGCCTGGCTCACGTCGCCAATGACTGGAACATCCGTTTGAATGTTGATGAGCGATTTCCAACATTGCATTCGGAATTCCTGGACCGTTGCCATGCGCTAGGTCAGCAACGACCCACACCGTTGCTGCTGCAGTACGGGGAAGGGGATTTCAACTGCCTGCACCAGGACCTATACGGCGAGGTTGCCTTCCCCATCCAGGTCGCCGTTTTGTTATCAGAGCCGGGGCGCGATTTTACCGGTGGCGAGTTCTGCTTAACAGAACAACGGCCTCGCATGCAGAGCCGCGTAGAGGTAGTTCCCTTGCGGCAGGGTGACGCCGTAGCCTTCGCTGTTCACAATCGGCCGGTCCAAGGCACCAAGGGTGTTTACCGCGTCAATCTTCGCCATGGTGTCAGCCGTTTACGTTCGGGCCAAAGGCACACCTTGGGCATCATCTTCCATGATGCTACCTAAATATCTGTCTTGATGAGGTTGCAGGCCAAGAGCCTTGAAGTTGTCTTAACGTCCACACGAAGAGGCGCGAAAAAACCATCGGCAGATCGCGACCATTCGGAAGGGCATGTGCAGGGGAGCTGCGAGGTGTCACCCGGCGTGACGACCGAAAACTATTGAAATGGCTATGTATTTCAAGACGCTTGAGTGGCCTTTCGGTATCGCTCTAACAGGCCATGGATTGACCGACTGCGCGCATATCATGAGTCGCGATAGCGTGGAGCGGCTCTAAAGATTGTAGCCAATGTGAGTGTACCGTTCACCCGATTTGCCTGCGCATCGTTTCTTCCAGCTTTTGGCGTCGGTCCGAACTGCCATATCTTTGCCGATTACCGCTGCCTCAGTAACAATTGCATTGAACGAATTCGTCCCTCGATAAGTGATGCAAAGATTTCCGTCTTTAACTTTCAAAGCGTTCACCAAAACAAAACTGTCAGGATTCTTCAAAGCAGTGACCATCCTCCGAAGTGCTGCGCTATAAAGCTGATATTCTTTGTCTTCGGCGGCCGCTGTGATTTCCAAATTTGTAGGTGGCTTCATTTCCTCGGAGCGTTGTGACCCAATCGCAAGGCGAAGGGCTAATAAGACCACTGGCAATGTTATAACCACCAATGCCGTGTAACCCAAAAATTTGAATATCCTCCGAAGCATTGATCGTCCCCCTCATTGTGGCAGCGCCGACCTCAGTCGTCCCTCAACAGCTATTAACGCGCCACTAAATCCAAGACTGTCAGTCTTTGGATTGTCAAGGCTAAGTTCCGTCTTTTGGCGGATATGGACCCTAAACATATACTCGGCTGGAATCTACGAAAGCATAGGGTGGCGAGCGGGTTGAGCCAGGAACGGCTTGCTCTCGAATCCGGTATCGATCCTGCTTATGTGGGACGCGTAGAGCGCGGACGCGAGAATGTTACCTTGAATACGCTGGAAGTGCTGGCGGGTACGTTAGGCGTGTCGATAGCTGATTTGTTTCGCGTGCCATTGCCATCAGAGGAGGCACCCAAGCCGCTTCGGGCAGGAAGAAAAAAGAAATAGTAACTTGCCCGAGGAGGCAGTACGCCTCGGGCCTTACCTACCCCCGCCCGTAGCTATCTGACCTGCTAGACAATCCGAGCGTACTAGAGCAATCTTGGTGGCTGGCGCGGAGAGGTCTACATGCGTATCGTAACAATCGTCATGGCTACGCTCGTGGCATCACTCGCCTATGCAGGTGAGGATAACGTACGTCATCCTCTATCGGTTGAAGAGCTTGTGAGCAGCCCCGACCTGTCCGGCGTTGACCGCATTCTCATCGGCGGGCGGGTGAGTTTTCTGCAGTTCAACTGCGACGGCATGCAGCTTTCGGAAGCGGGGGAAGCCATCCGCGTGTGGTATGCCCAAAAGACGTCTGCACAGGAACCAGATTTTACTGGCATTAGTCTTGGCGCCATGCAAACCCTGCACTCGCTCTCAAAAACGGAAGGTATGCCCGCATTCTGCAAACGACTAATGTCGATGCCGAGCGTTGCACCTTATGTCGGCAAGACTGGCGTTAGTGCCTTGCGGACCGACATTGGCCGCGCTTTGGCCCTCATCGAATTTGGCGCCAACGAGTGCAAATTGACCAAGTCGGCCGAAGCGATCGAAATGGAATATGCGTCGAAGTTTGGTGACCTGCCAGAAGATGAGGCGACGGAAATTGAATCGGTCAAAGAAACGCAACTAGTGAAGCTCGCGGAAGCTTTCCCGACCACCAGGGAGGACCGGGAGATTTTCTGCACTGTGTTCCCCATTCAACAACCAAAGCTGTTCAGGAGGGAATAAGCTTGCTTGAAGTCGAAAGCCGGAAGCTACGTAAATTGGGGAGATGACATGGGGCGTGTGATACCAATTAGCATGGCGTTGGCGATTGTCCTGACGATCTCCGTTCGTGCCGAAGATACGCAATTTGACCTAGCCGTGAAGACGGCGGAATGGCTTAAGCAGAATGACGCGGATGGCACTTGGTATGCTTATCTGGGCCGAGCCGGTTGGTATGCGGCTGTCGTATCGCAGTGCAAAGGTGAACTTGAGTTGACCGCAAGTGGCCGAAAGTTGGTCGAGCCCGCCAAAGCGGTTTATTTTCTCGGCCGAGGCAAGATCACGGGGGCGCATAACATTGGCGACGATTACCTCGAAAAATGGGTGTGGGCATACGAGGGAAGCTATGATCAAGCGGTACACGGAATATCGCAACTCTCGCCCGCGCCCGGGGAAGACCCTACACTTTCTTTGCGCAGAAATTGCCTGGTTGCAGGGCAATTGGACAAAGATACAAATGGCAATTTCTACGTCGAACGGAAGGCCCGCGAGTAGGTGTCGGGTTATTAGGCTGGGACTGGGTAATCCCGTTGAAGGTTAGCATGCTAGACACAGGTGCGAAGAGCACAGAGCGTTATGATCAAGTTCGTCATTGCAATTTTCGTCGTCGCTAATACTGCTACACTCGCCTACTTGGTCTCCGTGACACCAAGCGAAGTCACCCCTCAATCAAGAGGACCGGACATGGGCGGCGAATCATCAAATTGGCTGAATGGTGGAGCGGGTAACGGAAGTTACTGTCCCGCGCTCATTGAAATTACTACATTTTACTGATTATCTTAAGATTTCGGGCGCATAAGTGCGGATCATATCTAATTCTTTACTGTCGGAAGACCATGCTTGGTCGCAGCGAGGCAGGGAACCAGTCGCCCAACAACTATACTGCCTTCGATATACTGGTGAATGTCCGCGACGCGGGCGATCTGTTATCACCTGGGTCACCCGGGGCGCACGCCGACATTATCCGCATCGATGGCAGGGTCAACGCACTGATGCGGCTCTGTCCAGATCTTGTCGTAGAGATATGTGGACCGTTGGTGCGCGCTACGGCGACTGCGACGACTTCGCTATGGCCAAGCGCGCGTAGGCAGACCGCGTTCCTCTCACTGCCCGTCAATCAGTCGAAGAGACTCACATTGGTAAACCACGGTCGTCAAAGATTTCCAAAGCGCGTGGGAGGGCCGTGACGACGCTGATCACCGCTGGCATTAAAAACAGCAAAGCGCCTAACATAAACATGCTGAAGCAAACCATCGGCATTCGCATCCCCTGACGATCAAGCAATGTATAATAGTCAGATGCCAGGACAGAGGTGGCTATTCCCTCGGACTTCGCAATGTCAAGGTCGGTCTGTTGAACGCGGAGATTTGCTCGTTGAACCACAGAATCGGAAGGAATACTCTCTATCGCTCGCGCAGCATGGTCTGGCTCAGATGGATCGAGCCCTCGGACAACATAGTCCACGTAGTCGCGACGATCGCGAAACCGTTTAATGGGATAAGGGCAAAAGAGCCAATAGATGCTCATCGCAAACAAGATAAAGAGGCCGCCCATAAACATAGTTTTGAATGGCGCGGCCACAACCGTACCTGTCGTGGCAGCGAGACCCTTAGATACAAAGGCATACTTCTCGCTGAAAACGATAGCGTAGCCCAATACGGACAAAAGGCTTGTCGCTTGCGGCAACCGAGATTGCATCACGGCAGCACACATTGACCAACGCACCCAAAAAGAGCGATCTTCCCTTAGCACCGAAGACACCAGTAATTGTTCAAGAAGTCAGCTCATCTGTTGATTAGGGTTCGTCACTTCAAATTTTTTACGGCTACGAATTTTTGCCCCCAGGTCATTCGCGTCGTTCGTTCTTTGGAACCAGAAAAATCCCATTATAATAGTAAGCAAAAGCGATACGCAGCATATCAGCAACACAGCCAAGTCCTGAGATCCAATCGGGTTCTGAGCATTTCCGAGCTTTGGTAGCTTTTCCATCGCCGGCACGATCGACCCAAGAAATATCCCCAGCGTCCCCCAAAATATTTCTACCACGTGGTCTTTTCGGAGTTCTGACAGCTGGTTTAATTCCATATCGCTGATCCAGTGCTCGATCGGGTTTTCATCAAATGTGACGTGCGGTGTCCGTCTAGGAACGTTTTGGAGTGCGCGCCCGCTGTCAGTCGGTATCACTTGTTCGCTAAAAAGGCGGTCTTTGGATACGCGGGAACCGCCACCCGAGGCGGCGTTAGCCTTGGGTTTGGTCGCCATCGCCGGCCCCCATGATGGCATCGATCTCCTCTTGGAAGGGCTCCAACAGGGACTGCAGAACATTCTTCAGATCGTAGGCTTGGAGTGGCGTCATCTGGATTGCCACGCGGTAAGCGACATGTCCCGACGGCCCCATAGTCTCGCCAAACGCGATTCTGAATTTGCCTGGCACGCCTCCCTCAGTTGAGACAAGAAACCTGTCCACGACTGCGGTTGGAACTGCATAAGATGCGGATAAATCGTCCGCAGAGACAGTTTTGGGTTTTTCGTACATGAAGAGCCCTTTTTAACAACTGAGCTATCCATATACGATTCTGTGCAGAAGAAGGGATACGCTTTGCACATGAACGGGCCGCGTTAAGCAGTACCGTTTCCCGATCGCCACCTCGAATGCTAGGAAGCTATCGAATACCCCGTCATCGCTATCGTCGATGAGGGCAAGGCAGTCGGCGCGTCAATCGCGGATGTTGCCACAGCTCTGGTCGCCTTGGCGACAATGTCATGCTGGCTGATGCAGCGAACGGCGATACTGAGCGATAGTTCGCGGAGTCTCCAGGCGCGGACAAAACAGCGTAAGTGAAACGCCGTGACACGAATGAAAGGAATTTCGACCAAGCATTCAGACCGTAGGGCCGACCTGAAATCTAGGTTGGTATATGACGAGCCGAACCAAGCCTGTCAACGCGTTCGATGAAATCTGCGACGCAAATGCCTCTACGCTTCCGTCGCGCCTAAGCCGATAATTGCTCTTATGGACGTGAGCTGTAATCCGGACGGCGGTGAGCAGTAACGTCTTGCCCGATGGCGGAGCGTTATATCGCGAAGTAGCGATTAGTAGCGCATATTTTGAGGGGAAGGTTGGTGGGTTAAAATGATCCTTGGCTCTAAGTACATGAAAAAATGTAATTTTTTTGGGGTAATGGCGGACAGAGCGGGATTCGAACCCGCGGTACGCTTTCACGTACACACACTTTCCAGGCGTGCGCCTTCAACCACTCGGCCACCTGTCCGTAACGGAAAGCCGATCAGATCAGCGAAAGACGAGATAAAAACTCAGCCCCGCCCGTTCCGGCTACCGGGCGCGGATATATACCGAGGTCCGTTGCCATATCAACCCTGTTTTGACATTTTTGAGACAATTCGTCCGTCGTCGCATAGATGAAACATTGAAACCGCAAAATCCCGGGATTATCTGATCTGTGAGTGGATTGTCCAAGCGCGGGTTCCGCGTGGATCCGACGGTGTGGGAAGTGTCATGCGTTTCTTGTTGAGGTTCCTCAGTCTGGCCTTTCTCGTGGCCGCGGTGATGACCGGGATCATCGATTCCATCCAGTCGGTGGCGAGCGAGACGGTGGTCGTCACGCCCTTCGGCGCGGCGATCTTCAGCGTCAATCCGGAAATCCTGGCCGCCGCCGAAACCTGGTCGCTGGCGCACCTGCCGGCCTGGATGTGGAACACCTTTGCCGAATGGACGCTGCTGCAGCCTGCCTTTGCGGTCTTCCTCTTCCTTTCCTTCATGCTCTGGGCGGTCGCTTTCAGGCGCGAACCGGCGGCCGGCCGTTTCGCTGCATGAACCTGTCAAATAACTGAAAGAACAGGAGAAATCGGCATCTGCCGGTTTTTTTTACCATTTGAAAAATTTTTGGTGAATTTTTTCTTCCACCATGCAAGGATGCCGCGCAGCCGGGTCTCGGGAGGTTTGAGGCCGGTCGGAAGGTGCGTGGCGCGCTTACGCTCAAGAGGGGAGCGTGCCCGAGCTGAACCAAAGAAAATGTGTTAGCAAAAACAGGGCTCACAAATGAAAAAAATTCTTCTGACACTCATGGCCACTGCATCCATGGCCGCTTCGGCTTTGGCAGCCGACGTCAAGCCAGCACTCATCTATGACCTTGGCGGCAAGTTCGACAAGTCGTTCAACGAAGCGGCCTTCAACGGCGCCGAGAAGTTCAAGGCCGAAACCGGCATCGAATATCGCGAGTTCGAAATCGCCAACGACGCGCAGCGCGAACAGGCGCTCCGCAAGTTCGCCGGCGACGGCAACAACCCGATCGTGGTCGCAGGCTTCTCATGGGCCGCGGCGCTCGAAAAGGTCGCGGCCGAGTATCCCGACACCAAGTTCTCGATCATCGACATGGTGGTCGTCGGCAAGCCGAACATCAAGTCGATCGTCTTCAAGGAACAGGAAGGCTCCTATCTCGCCGGCGTCATGGCCGCGATGGCTGCCAAGTCCAAGAAGGCCGGCTTCGTCGGCGGCATGGATATCCCGCTGATCCACAAGTTCGCCTGCGGCTTCGTCGGCGGTTTCAAGTCCGTCGCCAAGGACGGCGAAGTGCTCCAGGCCTATACCGGCACGGATTACACCGCATGGAACGATCCGGTTAAGGGTGGCGAAATCACCAAGTCGCAGATCGCCCAGGGCGCTGATGTCGTCTATCACGCCGCTGGCGGCACCGGCGTCGGCGTGCTTCAGGCGGCCGCCGAAGCCAACAAGCTCGGCATCGGCGTCGACTCCAACCAGAACGGCCTGCAGCCGGGCAAGGTCCTGACCTCGATGCTCAAGCGCGTCGATGTCGCGGTCTATTCGTCCTTCATGGATGCCAAGAACGACAAGTTCGTCGCCGACATCCAGAATCTCGGCCTCAAGGAAGATGGCGTCGGCGTCGCACTCGACGACAACAACAAGGCCCTCGTGAGCCCGGAAATGCTTGCTGCGGTCGACAAGGCCAAGGCTGATATTATTGCCGGCACCGTTCAGGTCCACGACTATATGTCGGACGAGAAGTGCCCCTACTGAGACTAGCAAATGAAAGCCCGCCCCTCGCATGAAGGGGCGGGCTTGTCATATCCAGGGGAATGGGACGCGGGCAAGACCTGGGGATTACCGGGCAGCGTCAATAGTGGGGAGGCCGCGTGATCGCGGGGGCTTCGAGGCTTGATTCCTCGATCGCGCTAAATCGCTCCTTCAGCTGTTCGAGCGTCTTCTGCATCTTGTCGATGGCGTTCCACTGGCTGGCGATCTCGGCCGACAGTTCGTCGATCGTTCGCGCCTGGTGGGCGGCGAGTTCTTCGAGTTCGGTAAGGCGGGCTGGCAGGGCGCCGGTCGTATCTTCCATGGCTTCAATCCCCGATATTTTCGTCAAAGGCGCTGGACATCAGGCCCGGAACCTTAAAATGTGACTCGTATGCGCCGCCTTGGGAGGCTGGCCGTCAGCGATATGGACCGTCATGAGCGAACTCGCCATCGAACTCAAGGGCATCGACAAGAGCTTTGGGCCTGTCCACGCCAACAAGAATATCGACCTCAAGGTCCGCAAGGGGACCATCCACGGCATTATCGGCGAAAATGGCGCCGGAAAATCGACGCTCATGTCGATCCTTTACGGCTTCTATCAGGCCGACAAGGGCGAGATTCATATCGGTGGCCGGCCGGCCAACATCAAGGATCCGAGTGCGGCGATCGCATCGGGCATCGGCATGGTTCATCAGCATTTCATGCTGGTCGAGAACTTCACGGTGCTCGAAAATGTCATGCTCGGCGCCGAGGATAGCCCGATCCTCAACAAGGGCATCGCCAAGGCGCGCAAGGAGCTCAAGCGCCTCGAAGACGAATACGAGATGGAGGTCAACCCCGACGCGCTGATCGAGGAACTGCCTGTCGGCATCCAACAGCGGGTGGAAATCCTCAAAGCACTGTTCCGCGGCGCCGAAATCCTGATCCTCGACGAGCCCACCGGCGTGCTGACGCCGGCCGAGGCCGACCATCTGTTCCGCATTCTCGGTCAGCTCAAGGACCAGGGCAAGACCGTTATTCTGATCACCCACAAGCTGCGCGAGATCATGGCGATCACCGACGAAGTCTCCGTCATGCGGCGCGGCGAGATCGTCGCCACCCGCGAGACGGCGAAGACTTCGGTCGAAGAGCTGGCCGAGCTGATGGTCGGCCGGCGCGTGCTGCTTAGGGTCGAGAAGGGCGAGGCCAAGCCCGAGGGCGTCAAGCTCGCGGTGCGGGGTCTCAGCGTCAAGGATTCGCGCGGCGTCACCATGGTCGATAACGTCTCGTTCGATGTCCGGGCCGGCGAGATCGTCGGCATCGCGGGTGTAGCCGGCAACGGCCAATCGGAACTGCTCGAGGCGATTTCGGGCATGCGCCGCGCCGTATCGGGCAGCGTCGAGCTCGATGGCAAGGATACCGACGCCACCGGCCATCGCGATCCGGCCGGGCTGCGCAAGCGCGGTCTCGCCCACGTGCCCGAGGACCGCCACCATATGGGCCTGGTGCTGAAATTCGAGGAGAGCGAGAATTCCATCCTCGGCTACCACGACGATCCGAAATACGGCCGCGCCGGCCTGCTCAACGTCGACGCCATCCGCGCCGACGCGCAGGCCAAGATCGAGCAATACGATATCAGGCCGCCCAATTCCCGGCTGAAGACCGCCAATTTCTCCGGCGGCAACCAGCAGAAGATCGTGCTGGCGCGTGAAATGGAACGCGACCCGATCGTGCTGATCATCGGCCAGCCGACACGCGGCGTCGATGTCGGCGCCATCGAATTCATCCACCGCCGCATCATCGAAATGCGCGATGCCGGCAAGGCCATCCTGCTGGTCTCGGTCGAGCTCGACGAAATCCGCTCATTGGCCGATCGTATTCTCGTGATGTTCGCCGGCCGCGTGGTCGGCGAGCGCTCGCCCGAAACGCCCGAGGGCGAGATAGGCCTGCTCATGGCCGGCGTCGAACAGAAACTGGAGGCAGCCGAATGAGTGCGCCCTTTGCGAAACTACCGAACTGGGCGGAATATGGCCTGATCCCGGTGGTCAACCTCGTCGTTGCCTTTCTGATCTCCGGTCTGGTCGTGGTGTTTGCCGGCGAAAATCCGCTCAAGGCTGCCTATCTCATGGTTTCGGGCGCTTTCGGTTCCGGCGAGGGCATCGGCTATACGCTCTATTATGCCACCAATTTCATCTTCGCCGGGCTGGCAGTGGCAGTGGCCTTCCACGCCGGCCTGTTCAATATCGGCGTCGAAGGCCAGGCCTATGTCGGCGGCATCGGCGTTGCCGTGGCGGCGCTGACATTCGACGCCACTTTGCCCTGGTATCTGATCTTCGTGCTTGCCATCATCGGCAGCATGGTCATGGGCGCTCTCTGGGCGCTTATACCGGCATGGCTGCAAGCCTATCGCGGCAGCCACATCGTCATCACCACCATCATGTTCAACTACATCTCCTACAGCCTGATGCTGTGGATGCTGAACAAGGTCTTCAAGCCGCTCGGTTCCATGGCGCCGCAGTCGCGCACCTTCGGACCGGGCGGAGAACTGCCGAAGCTCGATTGGCTGCTGGCGATATTCGGGCTGGACAATGGCAATTCGCCCTTCAACCTCACCTTCCTTCTCGCATTGCTGGCCGCTTTCCTGGTCTGGGTGCTGATCTGGCGGTCGCGGCTGGGCTACGAGATCCGCACGCTCGGCTTTTCCCCGGGCGCGGCACGCTATGCCGGTATTTATGAGAAGCGTATAATCATCGTCACCATGCTGATCTCGGGTGGCCTTGCCGGGCTCCTGGCGATCAATTCGATCATGGGCGACCAGCACCGCATCCAGCAGGAATTCGTCTCCGGTGCCGGCTTCGTCGGTATCGCCGTGGCACTGATGGGTCGTTCGCATCCCATCGGCATTGTGCTCGCCTCCGTGCTGTTCGGCATGCTCTACCAGGGCGGCGCCGAGATCGCCTTCGACATGCCCAACATCTCGCGTGACATGATCGTCGTCATCCAAGGCTTGGTCATCCTGTTTGCCGGCGCGCTCGAGCACCTGTTCCGGCCCTCGATCGTGGCAGCCTTCGCGCGAATGCGAAGCGGTTCCGCGGCATCAACCGTGACGACGGGGGCCTGAGCAATGGGCAATATCGATATCTACGTCTCCGTCCTGCAAGGCACCATCCGCAATTCGGTGCCGCTTATTCTCACGGCGCTCGCCGGCCTCTATGCCGAGCGTTCCGGCGTGGTCGATATCGGCCTCGAGGGCAAGCTGCTCGCCGCGGCCTTCGCCGGTGCGTCCGCCGCTGCCTATACCGGCTCGGCCCCATTGGGCTTGCTGGCGGCCGTCCTTTGTGCCGTGGCGTTTTCCGCGGTCCACGGCTATGCGTCCATTTCCCAGCGCGGCGACCAGATCGTTTCCGGCACGGCGCTGAACTTCATCGCCATAGGCGGAACCGTCATCATCGGGCAGGCCTGGTTCAACATGGCTGGCCGGACGCCGTCGCTAGCGGCGGATGCTAAATTCAGCGATGCTTGGGGCCTGCCCTTCGCGGATTCGCTCGCTGGCATTCCCGTGCTGGGGGAGATCTATTCCCGCATCCTGTCGGGTCACTACTGGCTGACCTATTTTGCCTACGCATTGATCCCGATCACATGGTGGGTTCTCTATCGCACGCGATTTGGATTGCGCCTGCGTGCGGTGGGAGAAAACCCCGGCGCCGTCGATACCGCCGGCATTTCAGTGGTCAGGCTGCGGTATCAGGCGGTGCTTCTGGGCGGCGTGTTTGTTGGTCTCGCCGGAGCGTTTCTGTCGATGGCGGTCAGCAGCGGCTTCACCAAGGGCATGTCGGCGGGTAAGGGCTATATCGCGCTCGCGGCGCTTGTGTTCGCCAACTGGAAGCCGAAGAATATCCTGTTCACCTGCCTGCTGTTCGGCTTTCTCGATGCACTCTCGATCAACCTGCAAGGCAAGGCCATTCCACTGGTCGGCGAAATACCGGTCCAGCTCTGGACGGCTCTGCCCTATATCCTGACTGTCGTCCTGCTGGCCGGCTTCATCGGCAAGGCTATCCCGCCCAAGGCTTCGGGCACGCCTTACGTCAAGGAGCGTTGAGATGGCCGTCACGGATATCCTGTTCGAGGCTGCGCGAGACGCGATGACCCGTTGCCATGCGCCCTATTCGAAATTCCCGGTGGGAGCCGCGATCCTGGCCGAGGACGGCAAGGTCTATAAGGGCGCCAATATCGAGAACCTCGCCTTCCCGCAAGGCTGGTGCGCCGAATGCACGGCGATCGGCGCGATGGTCATGGGCGGTGCAAGGAAGATCGTCGAGATCGGCGTTATAGCCGAGAAGATGGCCTACTGTCCGCCCTGCGGCGGCTGCCGGCAGAAGATCGCCGAATTTGCCGATCCATCGACATTGATCCATCTCTACGACGGCGCAGGCATGGTGAAGACAATGACCATGAATGAGCTTCTGCCCTTCAGCTTCCAGACTGATACGATCGATAGAGGCTGAACGATGATCCCGCAGGAAATCATCCTGGCCAAGCGCAACGGCGGCGTGCTGGGTGCCCCTGAGATCAGGGAATTCATCCAGGCGCTTTCCGACGGGCGACTGTCCGAGGGACAGATCGCGGCCTTTGCCATGGCCATCTGGTTCAACGGCATGAACCGCGACGAGACTGTGGCGCTGACGCTCGCCATGCGCGATTCAGGCGACGTCATGGCCTGGCCGGATCTCGACCGGCCGGTCGCCGACAAGCACTCCACCGGCGGCGTGGGCGACAATGTCTCGCTCATGCTGGCGCCCATCGTGGCCGCCTGTGGCGCCGCCGTGCCGATGATATCGGGGCGGGGCCTCGGCCATACGGGCGGTACGCTCGACAAGCTCGAGTCCATTCCCGGCTACGACATTTTCCCGAGCGCCGAGCGCTTCCGGGATATCGTCGGCGATATCGGCTGCGCCATCATCGGCCAGACCGGCGAGATCGCGCCCGCCGACAAACGGCTTTACGCGATCAGGGACGTGACGGCTACCGTCGATTCCGTGCCCCTGATCACGGCCTCGATCCTGTCCAAGAAGCTCGCGGCGGGCCTCCAGTCGCTGACCATGGATATCAAGGTCGGCAACGGCGCCTTCATGCAGACCATGGAGGAGGCGGAGGTGCTGGCCCGCTCGATCGTCGACGTGGCCAATGGTGCCGGCGTGAAGACGACCGCGCTGATCACCGACATGAACCAGCCGCTTGCCGATTGTGCCGGCAATGCGGTGGAGGTGGCACATGCCATGGTGTTCCTCGAAGGCCGCAAGGCGGGCACGCGGCTCCACGAAGTGGTGATGGCGTTCGCCGCCGATATGCTGGTCAATGCCGGCCTCGCGCCCTCGCTGGCCGAAGCTCATGCCAAGGCCGCACATGCGTTGGACAGCGGTGCCGCGCTCGAGCGTTTCGGCCGCATGGTGCATGCGCTGGGCGGACCATCGGATTTCGCGGAGAACTGGAAAACCCATCTGCCGGTGGCGCCGATCGTCAGGCCGGTGCCCGCGCCCGAAAGCGGCGTTATCTCGGCCTATGCCACACGGGAGACCGGCCTTGCCGTGATCGCACTCGGCGGCGGACGGACACATCCGGACGATACGATCGATCATCGCACCGGCTTTTCGGCCATCCTTCCGAAAGGTACAAGGGTAGAGCGGGGAGATCCGATCGCCTTCGTTCACGCGACCGACGAGGCGTCGGCTGAACGTGGCACGTGGCATTATCTGTCTGCGGTGACGATTGGTGAGAAGGCGCCTGCGGTGTCGTCCGTCATCCTTGATCGGATCAGTTGACGAGCTTCAGCTCGTCATTCTCCGCCTTGTAGGAGGAGAGTTTTTTCAGGAAGCTCATGCCGATCAGCGGGAAACTCAGCGCTTTGCCGCGGATCACCATCGCATCGACATTGCGCACCTGCACGGTGCCGATCTCGACGGATTTCAGCATGATGCGCGCTGCCTTGACCTTGCCATTGGCGGTGGCAACTTCGTACTTGAACTTCAAGTCATTGCCACCATAACCGAGGCTGCGTGCCGTCATTTCGGAAAGCGTCACGAAGGTCGCGCCGGTATCGATCATTGACTCGACCGGCTTGCCGTTGATGCGGAACTTGCCGCCGAAATGGCCGTTGTCGGCGGCTCTCAGCGTGTAGCTGCGGCCGTCTTCGGCGGGAGCCGAAGCATCGACCAGGCTCGCATGGGCCTCGACATCTTCCGTCGCGCCTTGCTTTGTCCCGACAAAGCCGACCATGGCAGGGACATTGACGGCGACGACGATCGTCGCTGACCAAATCAGAATTGCACGTCCTATCATCACGACCGTTCCAGCCTCAAAACATTGCTGAAACGCTAGGCCCAATTCCTCATCAAATGGTAAAACCAGTGATTTTCAGGAGCTTGGAAGGCAATCGCCTGATCGGAGGGTTAACGGAATCATTTGGTTCCGTACATCCGGTCGCCCGCATCGCCCAATCCTGGCACAATATAGCCCTTCTCATTGAGATGGCTGTCGATCGAGGCGGTATAGATCGGCACGTCAGGATGTACGCTGCGAAAGTTCTTGATCCCCTCGGGCGCCGCGAGCAGGCACAGGAAGCGTATGTTCTTGGCGTTCCGCTCCTTGAGCTTGTCGATCGCCGCGATCGAGGAATTGCCGGTCGCCAGCATCGGATCGACGACGATCACCAGCCGCTCGTCGATATCCTCGGGCGCCTTGAAATAATATTCCACCGGCTTCAGCGTCTCGTGGTCGCGGTAGACGCCGATATGGGAGACGCGCGCCGAGGGCACGAGGTCGAGCATGCCTTCGAGCAAGCCGTTGCCGGCACGCAGGATGGAGGCGAAGACCAGCTTCTTGCCCTCGAGCACCGGCGACTGCATCACCTGCAGCGGCGTCTCGATCTCTTCCATGGTCATTTCGAGGTCGCGCGTCACTTCGTAACAGAGCAGCGTCGAAATCTCGCGCAGCAGCCGCCGGAAGCCGGCCGTGGAGGTCTCCTTCTTGCGCATGATCGTCAGTTTGTGCTGCACAAGCGGATGATCGATGACTGTGACGCCGTCCATGGGAGTAGCCTTCCGAGAAATTGACTATTGATCCCATGTCTTTTCATGCCCGGCCGCTGATCGCAAGTATTGCCACGTGGATCGCGCTAATCATCCCCAGTCGAAGCGATTGAATGCATCAGGCATGGCCGCTGGCCGCCACACTGGCATTCCCATATCGTCCGCTTGATAAGATAGCGGAGCAGGCTTGTGGCCGTCATCGACCTCAAGTCTTGATTGGAACCTTATTGGGCCAATGCTCAAAAATATCTCTGGTTATGACGTAGAATGCCAACATTGAGAGACAGACCACTCCAATGGAGAAGAAATAGAAATACCAGAATTTCAGCTTTTGGTCTTTGAGGGCAAAGACATTTTTCGCCAGCGGCCGCCACGAGATGCATCCGGTAAAGGAGGCAAGAACTATTCGATAAGTCAGCAGGGGTATGAACACTACGCAGTAAAGATATAGCAGCGACAGGCCCAGCAGTACGCGTCTGTTTTCAGATAGAAAAAAGCCGAGGTCTGTAAAAAACGTCATCTGTTCCAAGCCCTGAAAATTGCTGTCTTACAGGAAGCTCCGCCCGTGCTGCCCGGGCGCGATGCCGAGATGCCGCGCCACGGTCTCGCCGATATCGGCGAAACTCTTGAGCACGCCTTGCGCGCCGGGCCGTATCGTCGGGCCGAAAGCCAGCACCGGCACCTTTTCGCGGGTATGGTCGGTCCCGCGCCATGTCGGGTCGCAGCCGTGGTCGGCGGTCAGGATCACCAGGTCATGCGGTCGCATCTTGCGGGCTACCTCGGGCAGGCGCCGGTCGAAGGCTTCGAGCGCCGCGGCATAGCCCGGCACATCGCGCCGGTGTCCGAAAAGCTGGTCGAAATCGACGAAATTGGTGAACACCAGATCGCCGTCGCCCGCCTCGTCCATCGTGACAAGCGTCGCATCGAACAGCGCGTCATTGCCATTGGCCTTGGTGAGTGTCGAAATGCCCTTATGCGCAAAGATGTCGCCGATCTTGCCGACCGCATGCACCTGCCTTCCGGCCTCCACCAGCCGGTCGAGAAGGGTGGGTTCCGGCGGCGGCACGGAAAAATCCCGCCGGTTGCCGGTGCGCACGAATGTCTCGCGGCTCTCGCCCGTGAAGGGCCGGGCGATGACACGCCCGATATTCAGCGGATCGAGGATGCCGCGCACCGTCTCGCACATCGAGATCAGCCGCTCGAGGCCGAATGTCCGCTCATGTGCTGCGATCTGGAATACGGAATCGGAGGATGTATAGCAGATCGGCTTGCCCGTCCGCATGTGCTCCTGGCCGAGCTCGGCGATCACCTCGGTGCCGGAGGCATGTTTGTTGCCGAGTATGCCGGGCAGATCGCAGGCGGAACAGATCTGCTCCACGAGTTCGGGGTTGAACGCATCGCCCTCGGTTGGGAAATAGCCCCATTCGAACATCACGGGCGTGCCGGCGATTTCCCAATGGCCGGAAGGCGTGTCCTTGCCGCGCGAGGTTTCGCTCGCCGCCGCATAAGCACCGATCACCTTGTCGGGACGCTCCATTCCCGCCGGCCAGAAGCGCGAGGCGGCTTCATGCGCATGCAACAGGCCGATCGCGCTCATATTGGGCAGCTGGAGCGGGCCTTCGCGCAGGCCCGCCCGATCGCCGGCGCCGGCCGCGCAGAATTCCGCGATATGGCCCAGCGTGTTGGCGCCGAGATCGCCATAGGCCTCGGCATCGGGCGCATTGCCGATACCGAAGGAATCCAGCACAAAGAGAAAAGCCCGCGCCATGCGATTGCCTCGTTCAGGTCATCAGGGCGCGCGTATCGGGTCGCGCGCCGTTTCCGCTGGCGTAACGCGCTGCCCGGCATTTTGCAACGGGTTGCCGGATCCCCAGGCCCGATTGAGATTCAGCTCAGGCCGAGGCGAAAATGGTGGGTTTTCGAGAACCGGAGCGGAGCGTACTTAAGGTACGTGAGCACCGGAAGCGCAGAAAATCTACATTTGCAGACCGGCATCAGCTGAATGGCGATCAGTCTTAGCCGCAGTCGCTGCAGGGCACGTCATTGCCCAGGCGTTCACGATAATAGAATTCGCGGTTGATGTTGATCGTCCGTGTCGAGGCTTCGCTGCCCGCCGGCGAGCCGAAGAACAGCAGCATCGTATGCTCCACCGATAGTTCGGATCGCACCAGGAAGGAATTGGCCTTCTTCATGTCGTCGGGGACAGCCACGACCGAGCCCTTTGTATAGGGGTTGCCGCCGCTTTCGTCCCACGACCAGAGTACCTTGGCATTGCCGCTGCCGTCGATCGTCACCCCGGTGATCTTCAGCTTCAGGCCGGGAGCCGGGCTCGGCGCGATGGTGGCCTCGGCGGTGTCGACCATTTCAGACAGGAATGCCTTGTTCACCGTCTCCTGCCGCGTCACGATATCGGCGATCGTGCCGGCGGCCTTGAGCGTCTTCTGGGCAACGGAATAGCCCGTCGTGATCTCGAACGAGCTGATATAGATGGCAAGCAGGATCGGTGCCAGGAAGGCAAATTCCATGGCGCTCGCGCCCGATCGGTCGCGAGCCACGTCCCGGAGCAGGCCAAACGCGCGGTTGAGGCGCAGGAACACGCCCGATCGGCCGCCGATCTTCACATCCGACTTCGCGACCTGTTCACTCATCATAGTCCTCGTTCTCGAAAGCGGCGGTCTGCACGATCAGGAAGTCCGTCGGAACGGGCTTGTTGGCGGGGCGGATATTGGTGATGTAGGGCCGCATCAAGTCGGTCATGATCTGCCAGCGATAATAGGCGCGCAGCATGTTCTTGGTTTCCGGGCCGCCGGGAGAGAATGCGAACTCGGTCGTGTCGAGGTCGGCATAAGTGTCGGTGGAGACCTTCGGTACCTCGCGCGGCATGTCGGCGAAGCTCGCGAACTGCCGGACGTCGAGATAGAGCTTCGCCGGCGTCGTCGCCTCGCTCGCCGAGCACATGCCCAGCAGTTTGACCTCTTCGCAGAACATCTGGCGGAATTCCGCTTCCGTCACGTCGGTGGGCTTGCCCTGGCCGAACGTGATCTCGCCGGTGCGCAGCTTGCGCGCCATGGTCTCGACGGCGTTGGCCATCAGCTGCTCGCCGGCAAAGGCAACGAAGGTCTCGAAGATTGCGAAGATCAGCAGCAGAAAGGGCACGGCGAGCAGGGCGAATTCGAGCGCGGCCGCGCCCTCACGGTCGCGGACGAGACGAAACAGCGATCGCAGTCGCCGCGGCCTCTTACGCATGTCCTTAGAATCCATATGGATGTCCGTCCGCCACAATGTGAAAAGTCACAATAGCGGCAAAGCTTTAAGCACGGGTTTTTGGCGCGCCGGGCTTTTTACGAATATTCGCAATAGGATGGTAAGGATTTAGAGCATGTTTCGTCTATTTGGAGCCATTCTGCCGGACAGATTTTCGTCAGGACCAAGGCGTCGGGCGAGCGTCGTACCCATAGGTACGGCCGAGGCCGCCGCCGCAGGTCATGGCGGAAAGATGCCCGGCCCTTCGGGTTGGCTGAAGCGGGCCGTCTGATGGATCGGCCGGCTTGGCCGTATGCTTTGGCTACGACGCGCGCCGGCCGGTCCATCAGACGACTCCGCTTGAGCCAACAGAATGGCTCCAAATAGACGAAATATGCTCTAGCCGGGGCCTGGAGGTCTTTACTTGTCGCCGCCGCCTGTCAGGGCCTGGTGCTCTTCGCACGATGGCGTGCAGGAAAGGACCGTGCGCGTCGTCTGCTTGAACAGGCGTACCGTATTGCCCTCGTCGATCGAGACCAGGATTCGCTCGTCGAGCAGCGCATTGCCTTCCGCGTCCAGCAGCACGAGGTTGGTCGTGCCGAAAGCTTTTCCGGTCAGCACGATGGTGCGGGAATCCGCTACCGTTGCATCCGCCACCTCGGAATTGCCGACGATGACCTTGGAAACCGGCTGGTCGAGCTTCAAAACCTTGGCGTGGTTGAGGAACACCCGCATCATGCCTTGTTCATCCTCAGCCAGGCCATTTGCGGGCACGGCGAGCGAGGCTGCCACCGCGAAAACGCTCGCGTATATTATATGGAGGGATGTCCGGAGGGTTGGCCCAACGCGCATGTCTTTGCTTCCAGGATGGTCTTGCTGAACGAAATGTGGAGGAGAATGATGAATGAAGGCTTAAAATGTCCAGCAATTGCGGCATTTGCCGGTAAGAAGTGTTGAAGTTGTCGAAGAGACCCGGTGAAATTTTTACGGTTATTTTTGCCGCGCGGTGTGTTTGCTGAGCCGTTTAGAGGCATTGCACACGAAAATTCGCCGTGCCCGTCAGGCATGGTCTGGAGACGTAACTTCAGAAAAATGACAGTAAAATCAGCATATTGAAGTAAAACGCAGAATATTTTACCGATCTGATTATGAGCTTGTTCATCAAGTCTATCTTTGAGAAGCATTTACTAGCTGTTAACCGAATTTCTTAAGCCGCAAGCAACGACCCGTATGTAGATTGTGTTCATCCGATCCAACGGCCAAAAAGTTGGCGGAAGTGCTGATGTAATAGTTACCAAGGAGACGACCATGTCCGCGATTTTCGCACGCTTTATGAAAGATGAGTCCGGCGCTACCGCCATCGAATACGGCCTCATTGCTGCTCTGATCTCCGTTGCCCTGATCACTGGTGCAACGACCCTCGGCGGCGCGCTGAACAACCAGTTCACGAACCTGTCGACCAAGCTGAACGTCAAGTAATAGCTTGTGCCTTTCGAGGCGAAAAGCCCGCTCCGCGAGGAGCGGGCTTTGCTATTTCAAAGGCGTTATCAACCTCGCTAATATTTTAAAAAATACTTATCTATCAATGTGTTAATGTAGTTTAAAGATTTGCGTGCGACATTCCTATGGATTTTCGCGAGGCGACAGGAGCCCGAGTTGATGAAGACGATGTTTGAGAAGTTTTTCACCGACGACAACGGCGCCACGGCCATCGAATACGGGCTGATATCGGCGATCATGGCAGTCGCGCTGCTCTCCGGCTTCGGAGCGTTCAGCAACTCGATGAGCAATCAGTTCCTGTATCTGTCGAACACGATGACCAATTCCTGGAAATAAAAGATAGGCTCGTCGCAATGGTTACCGCTGCAATTCTGGTGATTTTTCCCCTGTGCATGGCTATGGCGGCCTGCAGCGACCTTCTGACCATGACCATCCCCAACCGTCTCTCGGTGATCCTGATCGCATCGTTTCTCGCGGTAGCGCCTTTTGCCGGGCTCTCGCTTCAGGACATGCTGATGCATCTCGCAGGCGGCGGCATTGTCTTTGCGGCCTGCTTCGCTCTCTTCGCCTTCGGCATCATGGGCGGCGGCGACGCGAAGATTCTGGCTGCCAGCGCGCTGTGGTTCGGCTTCGACCAGAGCCTTCTCGTCTATATCATCTATGTCTCGGTGTTCGGCGGCCTGCTGAGCCTCGCCATCATCAGCATGCGCTCCCAGCACGATATGATCATGACCTATGGCATCCCCGTTCCGCGGACGATGATGCATGCGAAGAAAGTGCCCTATGGCATTGCCATTGGTGCCGCGGCCTTTATCGCCTATCCGTCTTCGCCACTGGTATTGTCGGCACTCGGCATAGCGCAGTCGTGATCATGTTTATCTTCAATTAACTATAGCTGTAAGCATAAAGTTAACCATAATTACACCAATTGCTGATCATTCTGCGCGTTGAAATCAGTTCAATCCGCAGGGATCGCCAATGAAGCCCGCCCGACTCATCATTCTTACCGTCGCGCTGCTCGCCGCCGGCGCTGCCGCGTTCCTGGCCTTGAAGCTGACGGGCCGCGAGCGCGTCGTAGAGCGTCAGGCGGAAACGGTCATCAAGAAGGAGCCGTCGATCAATGTTCTGGTCGCGGCGGCCAATCTGCCGGTCGGCTCGCGGCTGACCGAGGAATCGATGCGCTGGACCGGCTTTCCGGAAGGCAGCATCGTCGAAGGCTTCATCACCGACCAGGCCCGTCCCGAGGCGCTTACCGAGCTCAAGGATGCGATAATCCGCATGCCGATCTTCGAAGGCGAACCGATCCGGCCGGAAAAGATCGCCGATGCCGGCGGCGCGATCATGTCCTCGCTCCTGCCCTCGGGCAAGCGCGCGGTTGCAGCCGACATTTCCGTCTCCACCTCGGCCGGCGGCTTTATCCTCCCCAATGACCGCGTCGATGTGATCATGGTCAAGAAGGATGAGCAGGACGGTTACGATACCGAGACGATCCTCTCCAATATCCGCGTTCTGGCCATCGACCAGGAAGTGCAGGAAAAGGACGACACCAAGACCTTCGTCGGCGCCACGGCGACGCTCGAACTGACCCCCGAACAGGCAAAGGTTCTCGCCGTCGCCACGCAGATGGCCGACCGGCTGACGCTGGCGCTACGCTCGGTGGCCGATGCGCAGGAGCCCGACGCGCTTGTCGCCAAGCACCTGCTGTCTGGCGAAGGCAATCGCAATACCATCCAGATCATCAAGTCCGGTGTCATCCAGAAGATGAACGACGCCAAGACGTCCAGCGAACAGTCGCAGTAAACGGGGCCGAAAGAGATGACATCAAGATCCACAATCCTCGCCCCGCTCAAGTTCGTGCTCTGCGTGTCGCTCACATTCGCAGGCATTCCGGGTTTCGAGACCAACATGTTTGCCGGTCTCGGCACACTGCCTGCCGCGGAGGCCGCCGCCCAGGCGATGATCAAGATCTCGCAGGTCGGCCCCGGCGTGAACAGGAAGATCAAGCTCGGTCTCAACAAGGCGGTGGTCATCGACCTGCCGACCGACGCCCATGACATTCTCGTCGCCGACCCGGAGATCGCCGATGCCGTGACGCGCTCGTCCCGCCGGCTCTATGTCTTCGGCAAGCAGGTCGGCCAGACCAATGTCTTCATCTTCGGACCCAACGGCGAGGAGCTGATCTCGGTCGATCTCGAGATCGAGCGTGATATCTCGGGCCTCGAAGCAAACCTCAAGCGCTTCATTCCGGAATCCGATATCAAGGTCGAGATCATCTCCGACAACATCGTGCTTACCGGCTCGGTGCGTACGCCGCAGGATGCCTCGCAGGCCGAGAAACTCGCGGAAATCTTCGTCAAGGGCGGTGAAGCCACCACCCGCAATGTCTCCGCCTCATCGACTTCGGCTACGGGTGATGCCTCGGTCGCGCTCTTCAACGAAGACCGCCAGCAATCCCAGATCGTCAACATGCTGACCATCGAGGCCGAAGACCAGGTGATGCTCAAGGTCACCGTCGCGGAAGTCAGCCGTAGTGTCATGAAGCAGCTCGGCGTGAACAGCGCGGTGTCCGGCGATAATGGCACGATCAGCTTCCAGAACCCGACCAATCTCGGCGGTGCGACCAACTGGCTGAACACGACTCAGGCCACCGGCACCATCGGCGGACTGGATATCTCGGCCTTCGTCAATGCCATGGAACAGGCCGGCGTCATGCGCACGCTGGCCGAACCGACACTGACGGCGATCTCCGGCGAGCAGGCCAGGTTCTATGTTGGCGGCGAGTTCCGCATGGTCGGCCAGCAGGACGTGGAAGACGGCGGCGTCACCCGCGAACATGAACAGGTCGAATACGGTATTCGGCTCAATTTCAAGCCCGTCGTGCTCGCGCCCGGCCGCATATCGCTGAAGATCGAAACCAACGTCTCCGAACCGACATTCGAGGGTTCGGCGACCTCGGCCGGCACGATCTTCCCGATCATCGGCAAGAAGAAGAGCTTTGATATTCCGGCCGCGACCCTGATGGGCATCCGCAAGCGCGAAGCCTCGACCACCGTCGAACTGCCCTCCGGCGGCTCGATCGTAATCGCCGGTCTGGTGCGCGACGATATCCGCCAGGCGACTTCGGGCACACCGGCGCTGATGAACATACCGATCTTGGGCACCCTTTTCCGCTCACGGGATTTCCAGCGCAACGAGACCGAACTGGTGATCATCGCCACGCCCTATCTCGTCAGGCCCGTCGAACGGTCCAAGCTTGCCCGCCCGGACGACAACTTCAATCCGGAAAACGATGTGACCGGCTTCTTCCTCAACCGGGTCAACAAGATCTACGGCCGCAAGGAAAACAGGCAGCCCGGGCCGTATAACGGCACCATCGGCTTCATCTACAAGTGAGAAGGGGACCCGCAATGATCAACGAAAACAAGAAATTCCGCCTTCTTAAACTCGCTTCCGTGGCAGTCCTGGTCGCTGTCGCCGCAACGATGTCTTCCTGTGCCGCAAGGCCCGACCGCCAGACCACGAGCGGCATCCCCGACGATTACCGGACGCGGCATCCGATCACGCTGGCTGAAGTCCAGCACAATCTCGATGTGCCGATCGGCACCGGCGAAAATCGGCTGACCTCGGGCACCCGCGACCTCATCCGCGGCTTCGTTCAGGATTATGCGGCCCTGTCTTCGGGAACGGTCCAGGTCGCGGCCCCGACGCAATCCGCCAATGCCGGCACCGCCCAGGTGTTGAAGGCTCAGGTGCGAAAGGTGTTGATCAACGCCGGCGTCAAGCCCAGCCGCATCGTCGTGACCTCCTATGATCCGTCGAATGTCGAGGCCTCGGCGCCGATCAGGCTCAGCTTCGTCGCCGTCACCGCCATCACCGGTGAATGCGGCCAGTGGCCGACGGACCTCTTCGGCCCGACGATCATGGACAATACCAATTGGGAGAATTTCGGCTGCGCGACCCAGCAGAATCTCGCGGCACAGATCGCCAACCCGACGGATCTCGTCGGACCGCGCGGTACCACGCCAATCGATGCCCAGCGCCGCGCCGAAGTCATCCGCGTCTATCGCGAAGGCGACGCCACGCCGTAAGGCGGGCGCGGGCTGCCGCGCCGCCGATGTCAGGAATTTGAAAACGGAAGTCCAGGACCATGAACGCAGTCGAATATGGCATCAACACGGGGCAGGACGAACCCGAGGCCGAGGTCCAGACCCGACCCGGTGATCTCGATCATCTCCGGCCCCTTCCCCGCATATCGGTTCATGCCTTTTGCGAGACCGAAGGCATGTTCACGGTCATGGAAAAGCTCGCCCAGGACCGGCGCATGGCCAAGGTCTCCTTCCGGGTGACCCAGGGCAGCATACAGGCGGCCGCCAATATGTTCTCCTCGGCCCCGACGCCCAACCTCATCATTCTGGAAACCGGCGCCGTGCCGGCGGATATCATGGAGGAACTGGCCCCGCTTGCCGAGGTCTGCGATCCCTCGACCAAGGTCGTCCTCATCGGCCGCTACAACGATATCCCGCTCTATCGCGAACTGATCCGCAACGGCATTTCCGAATATATGGTGGCGCCAGTGGCGCTCGCCGATATCATCGCCGCAATCTCCTCGATCTTCGTCGATCCCGAAGCCGAGCCGCTCGGCCGCACCATCGCCTTCATGGGCGCCAAGGGCGGCGTCGGATCGTCGACCATTGCGCATAACATCGCCTGGGGCGTCTCGACGCTGTTCTCATCGGAAACCATCCTCGCCGACCTCGACCTGCCCTATGGCACGGCCAATATCGATTTCGACCAGGACCCGGCCCAGGGCATCGCCGAGGCGGTGTTCTCGCCGGAACGCCTCGACGACGTGTTCCTCGACCGCCTGCTGACGAAGTGCTCCGAGCGGCTGTCGCTCCTGGCGGCACCCTCGCTTCTCGACCGCGCTTATGATTTCGACCGCGTCGCCTTCCAGCCGATCCTGGAAATCCTGCAGCGCACGGCACCGGTCAGCATTCTCGACGTTCCGCATGTCTGGAACGAATGGACCCGCTCGCTGCTGGCCGATGTCGACGAGATCGTCATCGTCGCCGCACCCGACCTTGCCAACCTGCGCAACGCCAAGAACCTGTTCGACCAGCTCAGGAAACTCCGGCCCAACGACAGGGGCGCGCATCTGGTGCTCAACCAGGTCGGCATGCCGAAGCGGCCGGAAATCCTGCCGCAGGATTTCTGCCAGCCGCTCGATCTCGAGCCGATGGCGATCATCCCCTTCGATGTCCAGCTGTTCGGCCAGGCGGCGAATTCAGGCCGCATGATCGCGGAACTCGATTCGAAATCGCCTGTCGCCGAAATCATGTCGCAGATCGCCCATGTGGTGACTGGCCGCGCCTCGGTGAAGAAGCCCAGGAAGGCCGGCCTCGGCGGCATTCTCGGCCGCCTGGGCAAGAAAAAGAAGTAGTTGCATTCGCTTTTGGATTGGTAGGGATCGATGTTTGGCAAACGTGGAAATGAAGGCCCGGTAAGGCCCGCGGGCGGTACGATCACCGCACCGCCGCCGCAACAGCAGCAGCCGGTCGCGACCATCCAGCCGCCGCCGCTCGCACCCGTGCCGGTACTGCAGGAGCCGACGCGCGACTCCCAACCGATGCGCAGCAACAACGCGCCCGTGCCGCCCCTGGCACGCAAGAAGCAGGCGCGCTCGGAAGACTACTACGACACCAAGAGCCAGGTCTTCTCCGCCCTCATCGACACGATCGACCTTTCCCAGCTCGCCAAGCTCGACACCGAGAGCGCGCGCGAGGAAATCCGCGACATCGTCAACGACATCATCACCATCAAGAACTATGCGATGTCGATCTCCGAGCAGGAGGAACTGCTCGAGGATATCTGCAACGACGTTCTCGGTTACGGTCCGCTCGAGCCGCTGCTCGCCCGCGACGACATCTCCGACATCATGGTCAATGGCGCCAACCAGACCTTCATCGAAGTCAACGGCAAGATCGAGGATTCGGAAATCCGTTTCCGCGACAATAGCCAGCTTCTCTCGATCTGCCAGCGCATCGTCAGCCAGGTCGGCCGCCGCGTCGATGAAAGCTCGCCGATATGCGACGCGCGCCTTCCCGACGGCTCCCGCGTCAACGTCATCGCCCCGCCGCTTGCCATCGATGGCGCGGCCCTCACCATTCGTAAGTTCAAGAAGGACAAGCTGACGCTGGATCAGCTCGTCCGGTTCGGCGCCATCACGCCCGAGGGCGCCACGCTGCTGCAGATCATCGGCCGCGTCCGCTGCAATGTCGTCATCTCCGGCGGTACCGGCTCGGGCAAGACCACGCTGCTCAATTGCCTGACCGCCTATATCGACAGCCACGAACGCGTCATCACCTGCGAAGACTCGGCCGAACTCCAGCTGCAGCAGCCGCATGTCGTGCGTCTCGAAACCCGCCCGCCGAATATCGAAGGCGAGGGCGAGATCACCATGCGCGATCTGGTCAAGAACTGCCTGCGCATGCGCCCCGAACGCATCATCGTCGGCGAAGTCCGCGGACCCGAAGTGTTCGACCTTCTGCAGGCGATGAACACCGGTCACGACGGCTCGATGGGCACGATCCACTCCAACAGCCCGCGTGAATGCCTCAACCGTATCGAATCGATGATCGCCATGGGCGGCTTCACGCTGCCCGCCAAGACCGTGCGCGAAATCGTCTCCGGCTCGGTCGACGTGATCGTCCAGGCCGCGCGTCTCCGCGATGGTTCGCGCCGTATCACCCACATCACCGAAGTGATCGGCATGGAAGGCGAAGTGATCATCACCCAGGACCTGATGCGCTACGAGATCGAGGGTGAGGACGCCAACGGCAAGATCATCGGCCGGCACAAGTCGACCGGCATCGGCAAGCCATATTTCTGGGATCGCGCGCGCTATTTCGGCGAGGACAAGCGGCTCGCCGCGGCGATGGACGAGATGGAACAGAAATCGAAATAGGTGGAAGTGTAATGTTCGGTCTCGATCCTGTCATACTGGCTATCATCGCGCTGGCCGCCATCTCGGCGGGCGCGGTCAGTTACGGTGTGCTTTTCTCGCGCATCGAGAACGACAAGAAGGCCCAGTCGCGCGTCGCCAAGGTCAAGTCGGCCGAGACCGACCGGGTGAAGATCAAGGCATCGCGTGACCGGCTCGCCGAAATGACCAAGCGCCGCAAATCGGTGCAGGATTCGCTGAAGGAACTCGAGAAGAAGCAGGACGAGGTCAACAAGAAGAAGGCCGCAACCCTCAAGGCCAAGATCATGCAGGCCGGATTGGGCTTTTCCGAAACCCAGTTCTATATCGGCAGCGTGCTGCTCGGCCTGTTTGCCGGCACCTTCGCCTTTCTCGGTGGCATGAACATTTTCGTCGTGCTCGGCATCGCCTTCGTGGTCGGCGCCGGCATTCCGCGCTTCGTCGTCAATTACGCGCTCAAGCGCCGCCTCAAGAAGTTCATGGATGAACTGCCGAATGCGCTCGACGTCATGGTGCGTTCGATCAAGTCGGGCCTGCCGCTCAACGATGCGCTCCGGCTGATCGCCAACGAGTCCAAGGAGCCAGTGAAATCCGAGTTCCGCCGCGTGGTGGAATCCCAGCAGATGGGTCTCTCGGTCCCCGATGCGATCGGGCGCATGTACATGACGGTGCCGCTGTCGGAAGTGAATTTCTTCGCCATCGTCATCCAGATCCAGGCGCAGGCCGGCGGCAATCTCTCCGAAGCGCTGGGCAACCTTTCCCGCGTCATCCGCGACCGCAAGAAGATGAAGGCCAAGGTCACAGCACTTTCGATGGAAGCCAAGGCCTCGGCCTACATCATCGGCGCTCTGCCCTTCATCGTCTCGTTCCTCGTCTACCTGACATCGCCGGACTACATGATGATCCTGTTCACCGATCCGCGCGGCCATCTGATCATGGGCATTTCGGCGGTGTGGATGTCGATCGGCATCTTCGTCATGCGCAACATGATCAATTTCGATATCTGAGGACGAGCGGCCATGGACGAAAATCTCGTAGCAACGCTCACCGATCCGCAGGTCATCCTGGCGGGCCTCGTCGCCATCGCGGTGTTCGCCACGCTTTACACGCTGGTGCTACCCTATTTCGACTCGGGCGGTCTCGACAAGCGCATGAAATCCGTCACCACCGAGCGCGAGCAGATCCGCGGCCGCGAGCGTGCGCGGCTCAACACCGAATCCTCCTCCAACCGGGCGTCGCTCCGCCACCAGAACAATTCCTCCGTCCGCAATATCGTCGATAAGCTCAACCTTCGCGAGGCGCTGGTCGACCAGAATACGATCGACAAGCTGCGGGCCGCCGGCTTCCGCTCGCAGAACGCGCTCAATATGTTCCTCGTCGCGCGCTTCACGCTGCCGTTCGTGTTCCTCGCATTCGCCGCCTTCTACATCTTCGTCCTCGGCTATCTCGCTGACAAGGGCCTGATGATCCGCCTCCTCGCCGTCATCGGCATCGGCTATCTCGGCTTCTATTCGCCCAACATCTTCATCTCCAACAAGATGGGCAAGCGGCAGAAATCGATCCGCCGCGCCTGGCCGGATGCGCTCGACCTGATGCTGATCTGCGTCGAATCCGGCGTCTCGATCGAAGCCGCCATCAAGCGCGTGTCGGAGGAAATGACCACCAATTCGCCGGAACTCGCCGAGGAAATGGTGCTGACCAATGCCGAACTCTCGTTTCTCCAGGAACGACGAGTTGCCTATGAGAACCTCGCCAAGCGCACCCAGCTCGACACCGTCCAGGCCGTCAGCCAGGCACTGATCCAGGCCGAACGCTACGGCACGCCGATCGCCCAGGCACTGCGCGTTCTGGCCCAGGAAAGCCGCGACCAGCGCATGAACGAAGCCGAAAAGAAGGCCTCGGCGCTGCCGCCCAAGCTCACCGTGCCGATGATCCTGTTCTTCCTGCCGGTGCTGATCGCCGTCATTCTCGGACCGGCCGGTATTCAGGTTTCGGATAAGTTCTAAGTTTAGGAAGACCCCGCCCCGAAACCCCTCCCCACAAGGGGGAGGGGCCAATTCGTGGCGCCCGCCTTCGCTCCCATATCCCTGGCATATGTTGAATAGACAGCGGTTCCATCATTGCGATGAGGCAGTTCTCATGGCTCGACGTCGAGTGGGCCGCGACAGTGAGGCACTTTAAGCCCCTCCCCCTTGTGGGGAGGGGTTTGGGGCGGGGTCTTAAATCCACCCAGCAGCCCTCAATTCTCCTTCAAACGATACGGCAACGTTGCCCGCCGCTCGTGATCGATCACCAGCCGCCCCTTCAGCGGCGGCACCGCGCGTGCCGCACATGTCGTCCGCTCACAGATCCGGCAGGAAATCCCGATCGGATCGTAAGCCGCGCGGTTTCCCAGGTCCATGTCGTCGGCATAGACGAAATTGGCCGCGTAGGAGATCTCGCAGCCGAGCGCCAGCGCATAGTGCTGCCGCGCCAGGTGAAAGCCGCGCCCACCCTTGGTGATCTGTGTAGAGAGGCAGAGATAGCGCACCCCGTCCGGCGTCTCCGCCAATTGCCGGATGATCCGCCCCGGCGACTCGAAGGCCTGGTGGACGTTCCAAAGCGGACAGGCCGCGCCGAAACGGGCGAATTGCAGCTTGGCCGCGCTATGTCGCTTGGTGATGTTACCGGCGCGATCGATGCGGGCAAAGAAGATCGGAATGCCTTTCAGTCCCGGCCGCTGCAGCGTCGAGAGCCGGTGGCAGACCTGCTCCAGGCTCGCCCCGAACCGCACCGAGAGCAGGTCGAGATCATGCCGCACTTCGCGCGCTGCATCCATGAATTTGCGGTAGGGCAGGATCAGCGCGCCGGCGAAATAGTTGTGCAGACCGATGCGACAGATCTCATAGGCCTCGCTGGTCCGGAACGCCGCATTCCGGGCAATCGCATCGATCGCCTGCCCCGCCGACAATTGGGCGATCTGCAAGGCGATCTGGAAATCACGCGTCGCCGCGGGCAGATAGGGATTGAGCGTCAATATCCGCGCCTCGCGATCGTAGCTGCGGATCAGGTCGTCATCGCGCCCCGCGCGCGTGATCCGAACCCCGAACGCCTGTTCGAGATAGCCGTTGAGCGCCGCATAGCTGTCGGTATCGCCGATCCCCAACTCACCGGCGAGCTTCTCCGCCAGCAGGTCGATCTCGTGGATATAATTGTCGACGAAATGGAAGAAGTCGCGCACCTCTTCATAAGGCGTGTTCTCGGTCAGTCCCGATGTCCGTCCCAGCGTATCGTCGATGCTGGCGAGCTGTTCGGAATTGTGCCGGTAGGCCTGGTGCGCCGCGATCAGCGCATGCGCCAGCCCCGGCGCGTTCTGCGTCACCAGCTTCAGTTCCTGCAGGTTCGGCGCGTAAGCCGCGAAGATCGGATCGCTCAAGGTCTCCGACAGCGCCGACATCAGCCGATCGCCTTCGCCGGCCGAGAGGTCGGCCAGGTCGATCTTGAATTTCTCCGCCAGCGACAGCAGCACGGAGGCCGAGACCGGCCGCTGGTTGTTTTCAATCTGGTTGAGGTAGCTGATCGAAATGCCGATCCGCTCGGCGAATTGCGCCTGCGTCGCACGGTTGGCGAGCCGGAGGTCGCGAACCTTCCGACCGATATAGAGTTTACCAATAGCCATATCGCGCACTCGCTTTGCAAATTTGCAAATTTCAATCTTCATTCTTGTAAACTGCGCATATTTGCCTGATCAATAGTTTTCTTGAATGCCGCGTGGACGTATGGAAATTCAAGGGCGTCCGCTGTTTGCGAACGAAATGGGAGACACATGCGCGAAATTCTCGATCAACTCGAAATCCGCCGCCAGGCCGCCCGTGTCGGCGGCGGCGAAGCCCGCATTGCCACCCAGCATTCCAAGGGCAAGCTCACCGCCCGCGAACGCCTCGATGTGCTGCTCGACGAGGGCTCGTTCGAGGAATACGACATGTATGTCACCCACCGCACCACCGATTTCGGCATGGCCGCCAACAGGGTGCCGGGTGATGGCGTGGTCACCGGCTGGGGTACGATCAATGGCCGGCTGGTCTATGTCTTCTCCCAGGATTTCACCGTGCTCGGCGGCTCGCTCTCCGAGACGCATGCCGAAAAAATCTGCAAGATCATGGACATGGCCGCCCGCAACGGCGCGCCCGTGATTGGCTTGAACGATTCCGGCGGCGCCCGCATCCAGGAAGGTGTCGCCTCGCTTGCCGGCTATGCCGAAGTCTTCCGCCGCAACGCCGAAGTCTCCGGCGTTATCCCGCAGATCTCGGTCATCATGGGCCCCTGCGCCGGCGGCGCCGTCTATTCGCCCGCCATGACCGACTTCATCTTCATGGTCCGCGATAGCTCCTACATGTTCGTCACCGGCCCTGATGTGGTCAAGACGGTCACCAACGAGATCGTCACGGCCGAGGATCTCGGCGGCGCCCGGACCCACACGACCAAGTCCTCCGTTGCCGATGGCGCCTTCGACAACGACATCGAGGCGCTCTTGAAAATCCGCGACCTTTTCGATTTCCTGCCGCTCAACAACCGGGAAAAGCCACCGGTCCGTCCCTTCTTCGACGATCCGGACCGGCTGGAGGACCGCCTCGACACGCTGATCCCCGATAGCGCCAGCAAGCCTTACGACATGCGCGAACTGATCCTCGCCATCGCCGACGAAAGCGAGTTCCACGAAATCTCCGAAGCCTTCGCCCGCAACATCCTCACCGGCTTTATCCGCCTCGAGGGCCAGACGGTCGGCGTCGTCGCCAACCAGCCGATGGTGCTGGCAGGCTGCCTCGATATCGATTCCTCCCGCAAGGGTGCCAAGTTCGTCCGCTTCTGCGATGCCTTCAACATCCCGATCCTGACGCTGGTCGATGTCCCGGGCTTCCTGCCGGGCACCAGCCAGGAATATGGCGGCATCATCAAGCACGGCGCCAAGCTGCTCTTCGCCTATTCGCAGGCCACCGTCCCGATGGTCACGCTGATCACGCGAAAAGCCTATGGCGGCGCCTATGACGTCATGGCGTCCAAGCATATCGGTGCCGACGTCAACTACGCCTGGCCGACCGCCGAGATCGCCGTCATGGGCGCCAAGGGCGCGACGGAAATCCTCTACCGCTCGGAACTCAAGAACCCGGAAAAAATCGCCGCCCGCACCAAGGAATACGAAGACCGCTTCGCCAACCCCTTCGTCGCCGCCGAACGCGGCTTCATCGACGAGGTGATCATGCCGCATTCCTCCCGCAAACGTTTAGCGCGGGCCTTCGCCATGCTTCGAACCAAGAAGCAGGAGAGCCATTGGCGCAAGCACGATACGATGCCGTTGTGAGGATGTGATGGGCGACGAGCACAAACCGCCGATAAATCTTGAACTCGGCGCCAGCGTCAAAGCAGAGTTCAAAGCTGAAATAAAAGCCGAAATCCCATCAACTTCTATGGGCCGACTTGTTGACGCTGTGACTGATGCGATACGGCCTTTTACCGAAGCCCGTGGTCTGAAAGCTGATCAGATACGATTGCAGCGGGAAGATGTTCTTATTGAAGTTGCCAGGAGAGCGAGTGTCAGGCTGCAAATAGAAAAAATCGATCCGCAACCTATTCCCGCAAAGACTCTCGTACCGCTTTTAGAGAAGGCGTCTCTGGAAGATCCAGAAGACGACGAGATGATCGAGAGATGGGCCGCTTTGCTTGCTGCGGAAGCTCGTGACCCTGGTCCCAACCGGCGGTGGTTCATCGAAATCTTGAGCTCTTTGGATGGCTGGCAAGTCAAGCTATTGGATGCCATGGGGCGCTCAAGCCATTCGCGTGAATTCTTTCGTGTACAGAATTATACCAGAGCTCAGGTATCAGAAGGATTTTCCAGCGTAGTCGATCTATGCGCCGGAAATGATGTTTCTAAAATAAGGAAGAAACTAGGGGCGCTTCCTGGATATACTATGTTTTTTAACGGAGAAGATATTCCGAATACAAACGAATTCGAGTTCAAAGATATAGAAGAAGCTTCGTCTTTGCTGCATCTAGATGCTCTTGGCCTTGCGTGGGTTAACGCAGCTTCCTTCGTCGGCAGCGATGAACGCCATTTCGTTCTAAATGCCCAACTTTCTCCACTCGGATATCAGTTCGTTGCACTATTTCAACCCGAGGAGCAGCGGTGATGCGTTTGACTAGGTCCGCACTATCCGCTGCCGCCTCTTTCGAGAGGCCGTGTCGATCGTTGCAGCAGGCAAAACGACCATCTTCTCCCTATATGACTTCTGCGCTCGCTCCCAAGGGCGCTCAAGCACAGCAAGGATGGAGTTTCCATGACTGACAAATTACCCGAGAACAATTTTCCCGCCGGCTATGAAGTGCCCAAGGTCTGGACCTGGGACAAGGGCAATGGCGGTACTTTCGCCAGTATCAACCGCCCGATTGCCGGCCCAACGCATGACAAGGAACTGCCGGTCGGCAAGCACCCGCTGCAGCTCTATTCGCTCGCCACGCCCAATGGCCAGAAGGTGACGATCATGCTCGAAGAGCTGCTCGCACTTGGCCACAAGGGCGCGGAATACGATGCCTGGCTGATCAAGATCGGCGACGGCGACCAGTTCGGCTCCGGCTTCGTCGGGGTCAATCCGAATTCCAAAATCCCCGCCTTGATGGATCGCTCGACACCTGAGCCGACCCGCGTCTTCGAATCCGGTTCGATCCTGGTCTATCTCGCGGAGAAATTCGGTGCCTTCCTGCCCAAGGATCTCAAGGGCCGCACCGAGGCGATGAACTGGCTGTTCTGGCAGATGGGTTCAGCACCCTTCCTCGGCGGTGGCTTCGGTCACTTCTTCGCCTATGCACCAATGCACATCAAATATGCCATCGATCGCTATGCGATGGAGGTGAAGCGCCAGATGGACGTGCTCGACCGCCATCTCGCCGATCACCCGTTCCTCGCGGGTTCGGAATACTCGATCGCCGACATGGCGACCTGGCCCTGGTACGGAAGGCTGGCGCTCAACCAGGCCTATGGCGACGCCGGCAAGTTCCTCGAGGTCGATACCTACAAGCATGTCCAGCGCTGGACCGCCGAGATCGCGGCACGTCCCGCGGTCAAGCGCGGCTGCATGGTGAACCGCGTGTCGGGCGATCCGGCCGACCAACTGCCGGAACGCCATGACGCCTCGGACTTCGAGACCAGGACCGCCGACAAGCTCGCCACGGCCTGACAATAGACAGGAGGCGGCCCGGCCTTGCATCGGGCCGTCTCATCACAAGCATCGCCTCGGCCCATCCGGAAGCAACCACTTCATGATCACCAAAATCCTCATCGCCAACCGTGGTGAAATCGCCTGCCGGGTCATCCGTAGCGCCCGGGCCATGGGCATCAAGACAGTCGCCGTCTATTCCGACGCCGACCGCGAGGCGATGCATGTGAAGATGGCCGATGAGGCGGTGCATATCGGGCCATCGCCCTCCGCCCAGTCCTATCTCGTCATCGACAGGATTGTGGATGCGATCAAGCAGACCGGTGCCGATGCCGTTCATCCCGGCTACGGCTTCCTGTCGGAGAACCGCGTCTTCGCAGAGCGGCTGAAACAGGAAGGCGTGATCTTCATCGGTCCGCCGGTCGGTGCGATCGAGGCGATGGGCGACAAGATCACCTCGAAGAAGATCGCGGCCGAGGCCGGCGTCTCCACCGTGCCCGGCCATATGGGCCTGATCGCGGATGCCGACGAGGCGGTGAAAATCTCCACCGGCATCGGCTATCCCGTGATGATCAAGGCCTCGGCCGGCGGCGGCGGCAAGGGCATGCGCATCGCCTGGAACGACGCCGAGGCCCGCGAAGGCTTCCAGGCCTCGAAGAACGAAGCCAAGAGCTCCTTCGGCGACGACCGCATCTTCATCGAAAAATTCGTCGACCAGCCGCGCCACATCGAAATCCAGGTGCTTGGCGACCAGCACGGCAACACGCTCTATCTCGGCGAGCGCGAATGCTCGATCCAGCGCCGCAACCAGAAAGTCGTCGAGGAGGCGCCGTCCTCCTTCCTCGATGAGGCCACCCGCAAGGCCATGGGCGAACAGGCCGTGTTGCTGGCGAAAGCGGTCGGCTACTTCTCCGCCGGTACGGTCGAATTCATCGTCGACGGCGCCAGGAATTTCTACTTCCTCGAAATGAACACCCGTCTGCAGGTCGAGCATCCCGTGACCGAACTCGTCACCGGCATCGACCTCGTCGAGCAGATGATCCGCGTCGCCAATGGCGAGGCGCTTGCCTTTACCCAGGCCGACGTGCAGCTCAACGGATGGGCGATCGAAAGCCGGCTCTATGCCGAGGATCCCTATCGCGGCTTCCTGCCATCGATTGGCCGGCTGACCCGCTATCGTCCTCCCGTCGAAGGCCACCAGTCCGACGGCACCATCATCCGTAACGATACCGGCGTCTATGAGGGCGGCGAGATCTCGATGTATTATGACCCGATGATCGCCAAGCTCTGCACCCACGCACCGGATCGGCCGCAGGCGATCGAGGCCATGGCCTCGGCGCTCGATCATTTCGAGGTCGAGGGCATCGGCCACAACCTGCCGTTCCTCTCGGCCGTCATGGCCCATCCGCGTTTCTATTCGGGGAACATCACCACCGCCTTCATCGCCGAGGAGTGGCCCGAGGGTTTCCACGGTGTTTCGCCGGATAACGATCAGGCCCGCTTGCTCGCCTCCATCGCCGGCTACCTCAACCTGATCGACGAGGATCGCAAGACAAGAATCTCAGGTACGCTCGCCAATCACACCCGCAAGCTCGGCGCCGAATTCGTCGCCGTCGGCGGCGATCACTATTGGCCGCATGCCATCACCTTCGAGGCCGGCGTCACGACGATCAGCTATGGCGACGGCATCACCCACGCCGTTTCGAGCAATTGGAAGCCCGGCACCCCCTTTGCCGTCTTCACCCTCAATGGCCAGGAACTCGGCGTCAAGGTCTCGCGCTCCAGCACCGGCTGGCGGCTGCGCTGGCGCGGCATCGACATGGTCTACCGCGTCATGAGCCCGCGCCTGTTCGAGCTCTCGCAATTCATGCCCGTCAAGCAGGCCGCCGATACCTCAAAACAACTCCTCTGCCCCATGCCCGGCGTCATCACGCAGGTGCTGGTCAGGGAAGGCGACACCGTCGAAGCCGGCCAGCCACTTGCCACCGTCGAAGCAATGAAGATGGAGAACATGCTCAAGGCCGAGAAGAAGGCGCTGGTCAAATCGATCAAGGTCGAGGCCGGTCAGAGCCTTGCGGTGGATGAAGTGATCATGGAGTTCGAGTAAGATGGATGTGCGCTTATTCCGTGCTGCTCAGTCGCCTCAGCATATGCTGCCGATGGTCTTGGCCGCCGAAGAAAATCGCCAGAATGCAAACGGTCTTCTTTGCTTCGTCAACGTCGAAGTAGAACACGGCGCTCTCCTTCGTAACGCTACGCAGCCCCGGTGCCAGTTGCGGCAGAAGCGTTCCCTGGTGTGGGGCAATCGCAATCGAGTCGAGGGCAGCCTCGATCTTGCGCGCACGTGCCGCCGCGCGTTGGATGGCGTCTGGCAGCGGATCGCCCAGGTTGACATAGGACTCGACCAGATGTCGAATAATAATGCGGAGATCTTGGTCGCTGTCGAGCGACCGGATGACCTCAAAGGCCATAGGATTTTCTCGTCTCGGAAATTATGTCTTCGAGATGCTGACGACTTTCCTCGCGGGTCAAAAACTCTCCCGCTCGGCGCTTGGAGATCAGACCCCGCAGCGCTTGGAGCTCGGCTTCCTTTAACTCCGTCTCTTCTCGGAGGAGTTCAAGCCCACGTTGCACGACGGCGCTCAGGCTCGAATATCGCCCATCCTCTACGAGTTGACGGGCAAATATCTCCTGCTGGTCTGAAATCGAGACGGATGCTTTCACGGTCATGTGACGGTGCTCCTAATGCATCTTTACATTACTACTCAGTAGCATTGCGGTCAACGGGCTGGATGGTGACGCCATGAAAAAGCCCACCTCCATGGCCGCCCTCGAAAAACTCGGCCGTGTCCGCCTCTCCAAATCCTTCTTCATGCGCGAATTTCTCTATTCGGAGATCGCCAATCTCCACGCCATGCCGAACATCCCCGACGATCCCGATCTCGCGATCGAAGCCGGAACGCGGCTTTGCGAGGATCTGCTGGAGCCGCTGCAGGATCGCTTCGGCCGCATCGCCATTCGCTCAGCCTATCGCACTGGCGAGGTCAATGCCTTCGGCAACCGACATAATTACAGCTGCGCCCGCAACGAATCGACCTGGGCCGATCACATCTGGGATCGGCGCGACGCCCTGGGCCGCATGGGCGCCACGGCCACCGTCGTCGTCCCCTGGTTCGCCGACCAGTACGAGAAGGGTTCCGACTGGCGGGCGCTCGCCTGGTGGATCCACGACCATCTGCCCTACTCGCATCTCTATTTCTTCCCGATCCGTGCCGCCTTCAACATCCGCTGGCGCGAAGATCCGGAGCGCCGCATCGACTCCTACATCGCCCCCAAGGGAACCCTGACCAAAAGGGGGATGGCCAATTGGGACGGCGAGCATTCGGATGAATACGCCTGGTTTTCAGGCGGTACCTATGAAATTGGACCACGCCAATGACCGACAAGAAGACCCCCGCCGACTGGCGGAAGCTCGCCGAACGCGAACTCAAATCCGCGCCTGATACACTGATCTGGCACACGCCCGAGGGGATCGACGTCAAGCCGCTCTACACCGAGGCCGACACCGAAAACCTCCCCCATCTCGATTCTCTCCCCGGTATTGCACCCTTTACCCGCGGCCCGCGCGCGACCATGTATGCCGGCCGACCCTGGACGATCCGCCAATATGCCGGCTTCTCGACCGCCGAGGAATCAAACGCATTCTATCGCAAGGCGCTCTTGGCCGGTCAGAAGGGCCTCTCCGTTGCCTTCGACCTCGCCACCCATCGCGGATACGACTCGGACCACCCCCGCGTCACCGGCGATGTCGGCAAGGCGGGCGTGGCGATCGATTCCGTCGAGGACATGAAGATCCTGTTCGACCGAATTCCGCTCCAGGAAATGTCGGTCTCGATGACCATGAACGGCGCTGTCATCCCCATCCTCGCCAATTTCATCGTCACTGGCGAGGAGCAGGGCGTGTCGCGCGCCGATCTCTCCGGCACCATTCAGAACGACATCCTCAAGGAGTTCATGGTCCGCAACACCTATATCTACCCGCCCGAGGCCTCGATGCGGATCGTCGCCGACATCATCGAATTCACCTCCAAGGAGATGCCGAAGTTCAACTCCATCTCGATCTCCGGCTACCACATGCAGGAGGCCGGCGCGACGCTGGTGCAGGAGCTGGCCTTCACGCTGGCCGACGGCCGCGAGTATGTCCGCGCGGCGATTGCCAAGGGTTTGGATGTCGATGATTTCGCAGGACGTTTGTCCTTCTTCTTCGCCATCGGCATGAATTTCTTCATGGAAGCGGCAAAGCTGCGCGCCGCGCGTCTGCTCTGGTCGCGCATCATGGAGGAGTTCAAGCCGAAAAAAGCCTCGTCCTCCATGCTCCGCACCCATTGCCAGACCTCCGGCGTGTCCCTGCAGGAGCAGGACCCCTACAACAACATCGTCCGCACCGCCTATGAGGCGCTGTCGGCCGCACTCGGCGGCACGCAATCGCTGCACACCAATTCCTTCGACGAGGCGATCGCGCTGCCGACGGAATTTTCGGCTCGCATCGCTCGCAACACCCAGCTCATCCTCCAGCACGAGACCGGCGTCACCAAGGTCGTCGATCCGCTCGCCGGCTCCTACTATGTCGAGAGCATGACCGCCGAACTGGCGGAAAAATCCTGGGCACTGATCGAAGAGGTCGAGGCCCTCGGCGGCATGACCAAGGCGATCGACACCGGCCTGCCCAAGCGCCTGATCGAGGAAGCCGCCACCCGCCGCCAGGCCGCCGTCGATCGCGGCGAGGAGGTCATCGTCGGCGTCAACAAGTACCGCCTCAACGAGGAAGCCGATATCGAGACGCTCGACATCGACAACAAGGCCGTCCGCGAGGGTCAGGTGCGGCGGCTCGAAAAGACCCGCCAGCTGCGTGATCCCGCCATCTGGCAGGACCGCCTCGACCGGCTGAAATACGTCGCCCGCACCGGCAAGGGCAACCTGCTTGCCGCCGCCGTCGAGGCCGCCCGCGCCCGCGCCACCGTGGGTGAAATCTCCGATGCGATGCGTGAAAGCTTCGGCGATCACACGGCCACCCCCGAGGTCGTGACGGATATCTACGGTCCCGCCAGTGTCAACGACCCGGAATACCAGACACTTGTTAGCCGGCTAAGGGCGCAGATCGACAAATCGGGCAAAAGGCCGAAAATCCTCGTCGCCAAGCTCGGCCAGGATGGCCACGATCGCGGCGCCAAGGTCATCGCCTCGGCTTTCGGCGATATCGGCTTCGAGGTCATCGCCGGCCCACTGTTCCAGACGCCGGATGAGGCGGCCGATCTCGCGATCGAGAAAAAGGTCGATGTCATCGGCGTCTCCTCGCTCGCCGCCGGTCACAAGACACTGATGCCGCAACTGGTCGATGAGTTGAAGGCGAGGGGCGGCGGCCATATCATCGTCGTCTGCGGCGGCGTCATTCCGCGCAAGGATTATCAGTTCCTTATGGATCACGGCGTCTCCGCCGTCTTCGGCCCCGGCACCAATGTCGTTGATGCGGCGCGTGCCGTGCTCGATCTCGCCGAAGGCAAGTTGAGGAACGAATAACATGCTGGGCAGGGTCAACCACATCGCACTCGCCGTGCCGAATCTCGAAGTCGCTATCGCCCGCTACCGCGATAGCCTCGGCGCTACGATCTCGGTACCGCAGCCACTGCCTGAGCATGGCGTCACCGTCGTCTTCGTCATCTTCGACAATACCAAGGTCGAACTGCTCGAACCGCTTGGCGAGAACTCCTCCATTGCAGGCTTCCTGGCCAAGAACCCCGATGGCGGCATGCACCACATCTGCTACGAAGTCACCGACATCATCGCCGCCCGCGACCAGTTGAGGGCGGCCGGCGCCCGCGTGCTCGGCGGCGGGGAACCGAAGATCGGCGCCCATGGCAACCCGGTGCTCTTCCTGCATCCCAAGGATTTCTTCGGTACACTTATCGAGCTGGAAGAAGTTCGTTAGAGTTCGACCAAAGGGAGCGGATTCATGCTCAACGTGAAAGTTTATAGCGGCAACCTGTTAATCGGCACCGCCGATCTTTTCGCAACAGACCCGCCGATGGGCGTTGCCGGCGGCAAGCTCTCGGTCACGTCAGATTATGGCAAGGTTCGCCTGGCAATCGATTCATTGAATAGCAATCCGCAACCGGATTGGTCGGCTCTGGACCTCAAGGCCCTCACCAATGACGGCAAAGAAGTGCATTCCGTGGGCGGCATCCTGATCAGCGATCTTGTCGATGTCTATATCGATGAGGCTCCGGATATCGACATCCTCGGCATTGCCGATGCCTACGAGCTTTGGTTCGGCACGGATCCAGCCTACCGCGCATATTACGGCACCTGAGTCCTGATTAGCCGCGCTTCCGCGCTCCCAATATCCAGCGCCAGATCGTCCCGCCGAGATATTTATTGAAGACGACGAAATAGGCGATGATCAGCAGGAAGCAGACGGCCGCCGGCACGCCTGTCAGGCTGAAGCCGGTCCCGGTCAGCCCGCCCGTTGCCCACGCGACGAGGAAACCCAGCACGAAGAAGGCGGTGATGAAGTCGAGGATCGCTGCCAGCACAAGGCGCCAGGTTGCCGGGCGTTGGGTCGTTTGCGGTGCGTCAGTCATATCGTCTCCTCCCGTTGGGCTGGAGAGTAGCCTCGAGCGCGAGCTGCGCACAAGATGCGTAGAGGATGGCGCCGTCAAATTTCCGACGGCAAGCGACCATTCTCAACGCAGAGATGCGTCCAGTTTGTTGTCCCTTGCCGTGAAACCTGAAAGCTGGGCTGTTCGCAATCAGATCGAGGAGGATTTGACGTGGCCTACAGAAAGAGAAAAGGCAAGGACACCTGGCATTGGTGCAGGAACTGCTCCAATTGGCCCACAACGGACTATGAGGAGAAGCCCTCAAAGCCTTCCGGGGGCGAACTTTGCAATGAATGCCTGGCGAAGGACAAAGCCGGCACTTGCACCAAGTAGTGTGTGCGGCAAGAGCCCCTCTTCCGTTGATACGGGAGAGGGCACTCCGGCAGTTACTTCAAAAACCGCTCCACCGCCTCGATCTCGTTACGGCGGATCTCATGGCCGCCATCGTGCCAGTCGAGTTCGACCTTCACTCCTTGCGCGGCGAGATAATCGGCCAGCGCCTGGGTCACACGCGCCGGTCCGATCGGATCGGTGCGGCCGGCGGTGATCAGCACATCGACGCCCTCGAGCGCCGGATTATCCTTCGCTGCGAACGGGATCAGCGGATGCATCAACACCGCCTTGTCGAACAGCCTGCCCTTCTCGATCAGCACATTGGCGAGGATATTGGCGCCGTTGGAGAAGCCCAGCCCGATCACCTCGGATGCCCCGTACTCCGCCTTGAGGGCCGATACGAAGCCGGCGAACTTTTCCGTTGCCCGTGCAAGATCGTCCATGTCATAGACGCCCTCGCCGGTGCGCTTGAAGAAGCGTGCCGCGCCATATTCGCTGACATCGCCGCGCGGCGAGATGATCGTCGCATCCGCTATCAGGTCGCTGCCGAATTCGAAGAACTGGTTCTCGTCGCCGCCCGTGCCGTGCAGCACGAAAAAGATCGGCTTGCCCTGTGCACCCGGCTTCACCCGATGCACGTAGCCATGCTCTCTCGAAAGTTCGATCGTTGCCATTTAAGCCTCCAGCGGCTGCAATGTCTGGGTCAGGATGGACCTGAGATGCTCGTGTTGTGTCGGTAGCTTCAGGCCCTCACCGAGATGTTTCGTATCCTCGTCGCGGTTGAAACCCGGCTCGTTGGTGGCGACTTCGAACAGCACGCCGCCCGGGGTCCGGAAATAGATCGCCCAGAAATAATCGCGGTCGATCACCGGTGTCACCTGATAGCCCGTATCCATCAGCGCCTTGCGCACTTCAAGCTGGGTCTCGCGGTTGTCGACCGCAAAGGCCACATGGTGCACGGAGCCCGCGCCCTGCAGGCCGCGATTGATATTGGGCATCGTTTCGAGGTCGATGAACTTCGCGTCGTTGCCGCCGGGCATGATCAGGCGGGTGACGCCGTCCTTGGCTTCGAACTGCTCATAGCCCATGAACTTCATCAGCTCGGCCGTCGCACCCTCGTCACGCAGCCGCATGGCCACCGAATGGAAACCTCGGATCGCATGATCGACGCTGACGCCGTTCTCGGTCCACGGATCGCGGCTATCGTCCTTCACCTCGACAAGTGCGAAACCGTCGCCATCGGGGCCGGCAAATTCCAGCCGCTTCTCGCCGAATGTCTCGTCGCGCTTGATGCCGGTGACGCCCTGCTTTGCAAGTCGCTCTTCCCAGAAGCCGAGCGAGCTCTGGGGCACCGAGAACACGGTCGTGCCGACCTCACCCGTGCCCGGCCGTCCACGGCCGATATTGGGGAAGGGAAAATAGGTCATCACGGTGCCCGGCGTGCCCACCTCATCGCCATAATAGAGATGATAGACATCCGGCGCATCGAAATTGACGGTCTTCTTCACGCGGCGCAGGCCGAGCGTATGGGTGAAGAACTGGTTGTTCGTCCTTGCATCCGCAGCCATCGACGTGACGTGATGCAGGCCCTTGATCTGGTTCAACATGGGTTTCTTCTTTCTCCGGCCCGTGCCGGTACTGATTGGATGACGCTTATATGCGCCTCCCCGGGCGGTTCGGATATACCTCGCCGCGAGCACGGATTGTCTTCAAATATTGAACGATAAATAGAAAATTATATGGCGAATGGTTTACGATGGCCGACGGCAAAGCAAGGGCAACCCATACATCGGCTCAATGCGCTTGATCGCATCGGCCAGGCTTTCATGGGAGACATCCATGGTGAAACCGCTCGAATGGATCATCATTCCGGCATCGACCATGATCGCGACATGCCCCTTCCAGAACACGAGGTCGCCGCGCTTGAGTTCGTTCCGGCCGATCTCGGTCCCGATCGAGGCGCGCTGCATGTCCGTATCGCGGAGCACTGCTTTGCCCGTCATCATCATCGACAGTTGCACCAGACCCGAGCAATCGAGCCCGAAGCCCGAGCGCCCGCCCCAGAGATAGGGTGAGGCGAGAAAGCGTGTCGCCACCGACACATAGTCGTCCGAGATGGGCATATCGACTTCGGCCACATGCTTGGCGATCACCGCGCCGCCGTCGACCAGCAGATATCGCGTGCCGCGCGTCTCGGCCTCGCCGGTCACGGTGATCCGGCTGCCCATCGAAAGCGCTGTGGCCGTCGGCCGCTTCATGTCAGGCTCGGAATAGACGAACGTGCGGGGCGCCGTCACCCAATGGGTGGGCTCGGCACCGGGTCCACCAAGTGCTGTCTCCTCGACATAGCCGACATAGTCATCGACGCCCGATTTCACCCAGGCCCAGCCGTTGGCGCGGTCGAGCACGCTCACCGGTTCGCCGAACAAAAGCTCCGTATCCATGCCGGATGTCGTGCTTGGCTGCGGTCGCATCGCCGTCGTGGATGCGATCAAGCGGGCAGGCCTACCCTCGACAAAGCGCAGGGCCTCCACCTGACCCTCAAGCCTCTTCTCGGCAAGGTCGGTGCGAAAAGCGTTCAGGCGGCGATCGAGCATGTTGTCCTCAAGTGAGCTGTCGGCCCCGGTCGATGATCAGGTCCCCGAATTTCTCAAGATAAAGCGCACCGGTCAATGTTCTTTTAATGATCACATTGCGGCGGTCGCGGTCGTCGCGCACGCGATCGACAATGCCCATCTCGCCCATCGTGTTGAGTGCCCGCGTGATCACCGGCTTGGTCACGCCAAGCGTCGCCGCCAGCCCCCGCACCGTGTGCGGCGGCGGCACGAGATAGATATGCAGCAGGATCGCCACCTGCCGCATGGTCAGGTCGACATCTCCCGCCTTCACCTGTTCCAGCGAAACCTGGTGCCAGAGGCCGAGCGCCTGCGAGGCGGTAAGTTCGACGGGCAACGGCCGGCTCCGGAAAAATCGTTTCGAGACCGTTCCATTTTCCGCGAAAGGCCCGGCGAGGGCAAGCGCTTCCGGCGAGGAGGGTTAATCGACAAAGATGATGCGATGAAGCTGCGGACGGGGAATTTCGAGCTTTAGTCGAGGGGCAAGACCTCACCCATCCTATATGCAACTGGGGGCGTCGCCTCGGCCATGTAGTGCGATGCACAATCAGTGGCTCAAAGGGAGTAGTCGGCTTCGTCGAAATGCCTCAACTTGACATTGAGGAGCGTGACCCTGCCGCCTTCCTCGAATGTAATCACGACATTGTCGCCTGACTTGGTGATCTCGAATGGATCGTCCCTTTGTATGTAAAGGTGATCCTGGAGCACCCCACCTCCATTGGCATCGAAATCGGTGATGACATCCCTGGCTGACTTGTCGCGGATGAAGAACTCGTCGAACCCCAAGCCGCCTGTGAGCTTGTCATTGCCTTCGCCGCCCATGATGTCATCGGCGCCCTTACCACCATTCACGATATCGTTGCCGTTGAAGCTCTGTAGAATATCCGGCAGCGCGGTGCCGACCACAACGTCGTCGTTTCTAAGAGAATATTTGAACATGCCGGCAAAGTCTTCACCATTTGAACCGGAGATCACCTTCCATTGAAAGGCGTCGATCCTTGCATCGCTTTCGATCAGGTAGGGATTGTTGTTCGCGTCGAGATAGCTGAATTTCGTGATCGTTCCGCCTGTCGGATCGTTGGACTGGAATGTCAGGTTCGTGCCTACGATTCTTATCTTATCTCCGGTTAGCCAATCGATGAAGATCGCCGACTTGGCGGTTGCACCGGCTTGAAGGACTAGACGCTCCACGGCGTAATGTTGGTAGATACCCTCATCGCCCAAACCCTCAATGAACTTTACGTTGGCCATGACACACTCCCGAGCTCCGTGCGCGGGTAAGTATAGCATCATTTACAGCGATTTCATTATCACCGATCCACACGGGTGGGGGTGGTGCGCGGTCTCTTCGAACCGCGTCTACCCCCGCGCACTCTTATTCTCCAGCATATGGAAAATCGCCCTTATCGCCTGCGCTTCGCCGCCCACCGGCGCATGCGGCCGCTCGGATGGCGTCCAGCCGAAAATGTCGAAATGCGCCCAGCTCTCGGTCTTCTTCACGAAGCGCTTGAGGAAGAGCGCGGCCGTGATCGCGCCGGCCATGCCGCCCGAGGGTGCGTTGGTCAGGTCGGCGATCTTGGCGTTGACGTCCTTCTCGTAGCCCTTGTGGAGCGGCAGGCGCCACATCGGATCGTCCACTTCCAGGCTCGCATCGGTCAGTTGGCCGGCGAGATTCTCGTCGTCGGTGAAGAATGGCGGCAGGTCCGGCCCGAGTGCTACCCTTGCAGCCCCGGTCAGCGTCGCCATGTCGATCATCAGATCGGGTTCGTCCTCGTCGGCCAGCGCCAGGGCATCGGCCAGGATCAGCCGCCCCTCGGCATCGGTATTGTCGATCTGCACGGTGAGACCTGCACGGCTCCGGTAGATGTCGCCAGGGCGGAACGCGTTGCCGGAAATCGAGTTCTCGACCACGGGCACCAGCACGGTCAGGTCGATCTTGAGCTTGGCGTCCATGATCATCAGCGCCAGGCCCATGACATTGGCCGCACCACCCATGTCCTTCTTCATCAGCAGCATCGAGGCGGAAGGCTTGATGTCGAGCCCGCCGGTGTCGAAGCACACGCCCTTGCCCACCAGCGTCACCTTGCGATGGCCCTTCTTGCCCCAGCGCAGCTTGAGCAGCCGCGGCGCCTGTTCGGACGCGCGGCCGACGGCGTGGATCAGCGGAAAGTTCTGCTGCAGCAGGTCGTCGCCGCGCACCACGGAAACATCGGCCTTGTAATGCGCCGCAAGCTCGCGGAACGCGGCCTCCATCGCATCCGGCCCCATGTCGTTGGTCGGCACGTTGATCAGGTCGCGGGCAAGGAACACGCCGGCCAGCAGCCGCTTGATGCGCGCCGCATCGGCATCGGCTGGTAGCATCAGCGTCGGCTGTTCGCCGCCATCGGCCTTGTATTTGTCGAACCGGTAGCTGCCCAGCCCGAAGCCCAGCAGCAGCCGGTTGGCGGTCAGCGGCGCGGTCTCGATATGCCAGTCGCCTGCCGGCAGCAGCCTCGCCAGCCTGCCGGTGATGTAGGGCGTATCCGACGGGTTCTTGCCGAGCCCGAACAGCGCGCCGCCGAGAAGTCCGGTGTCGGATGGCACCAGCAGCAGCGAACCCGCGTCACCCTTCCAGCCTGCCTTCTTGGCCCATTCCAGCGCCACCGGATCGACCATTTCGGTCTCGATATGGGCCGGCGTCACGGCAAAAACCGGCAGCGTCTTGCCACCCTTGGTGTTGAAGGGGGAGGCACGCTCGATGAACTGATAGGGGGCCATGGCAAGTCCTTGGAAGGGCGCGTTGGGAAGGGCGCGTTAACGCTCTGTTAGGGTTAACAGATTATTGCTTGAGCGAGGATTGCGGCAGCATTTGCATCGGATTTGCCAGCCGCGCCAGATTTCGCAAGGGGTTCGGCGATGACATATCATACGGGGCGGAAAGCGCCATTCAGGCAGGCGATGGTCGGGCTGGGCATCCTGGCGCTGGCGCTCACCGCCTCCTGCTCGACCAACCGTGGCGATACGACCGGCTCGATCCCGAATTCACACAAACCCGTCGACCAGATGAGCGCGGCGGAGATCGCCGGCGCCACCCGCAGCATCGGCGCTGCCTATGCCAAGAACCCGAAGGACCGCAATACCGGCCTGCAATACGCGTCGCTGCTGCGCATGTCCGGCAAGAACGACCAGGCGCTCGCCGTGATGCGGCAGGTCGCCATTCTCTTCCCCAAGGATCGTGAAGTGCTCGCCGCCTATGGCAAGGCACTGGCAAGCGCCGGCGATCTCGAACAGGCACTCGGCACGATCAGCCGCGCCCAGACCCCGGATCGCCCGGACTGGAAGCTGAAATCCGCCGAAGGCGCCATTCTCGACCAGCTCGGCCGCTCCGATGCCGCGCGTCAGGCCTATCGCGATGCACTCGACATCAAGCCGAACGAACCGAGCGTGCTTTCCAACCTCGGCATGTCCTACCTGCTGACCCGGGACCTCAAGACCGCCGAGACCTATTTGCGCTCGGCTATCTCCCAGCCCGGCGCCGACAGCCGCGTGCGCCAGAACCTCGCGCTGGTGGTCGGCCTGCAGGGCCGCTTCCAGGAAGCCGAGAACATCGCCCGCCAGGAACTGACCGCCGAACAGGCGGATGCCAACATGACCTATCTCAAGGCCATGCTGGCGCAGGAAAACTCCTGGAAGAAGCTCGCGGCGAACGAGGATGGCAATACGAATTGATTGGTAGGGGGTGAGGGAGATCCGCCCCAACACTACGATTCGACGAGCTTCCATCTTTCGCGAATAGGTGGAGTGATTGACGCCTCTCACGCTGGTTGATACTTCTGGTTGGAGGGATTGTCTCCAGACGCGTGCTGCGACGCAGTCTGGCCCGCCAGCATATTTGGCCGCGAAATTCACACTTGGACAGCGCATCGTATGACGTCCGGATTGGCTTTCATAAAGGGTCAGGGGAGAAGCGCGTATGGTAGCCGGCAACGAGAGCATTCCCGCCACGGCGGTACAGTCCGACAAGCTCACGCTCGTACCCCTGATCGCCCTGGTCGTCGGCCCGATGGTCGGCAGCGGCATCTTCAACCTGCCTTCGGATATGTCGCGCCACGCTTCGCCAGGTGCGATCATCATCGGTTGGGTGATCACCGGTATCGGAATGCTGATGCTAGCCTTCGTCTACCAGTCCCTGGCGGTACGAAAGCCGGAACTCAATTCGGGCCCCTATGCCTATGCCAGGGCCGGGTTCGGCTCATATGTCGGCTTCACCAGCGCCTGGGGCTACTGGCTCAGCGCCTCGCTTGCCAATGTCGCATTCGTGGTGGCGATCTTCTCGGCGCTTTCCTTTTTCATCCCGGCCTTCGGCAACGGCAACAACCTGCTGTCGATCGTCGGCGCGTCGATCTGCCTGGTGCTGGTACGGCTGCTGATCCTGCGGGGCGTCAAGCAGGCGGCACTGATCAATGTCGTCACCACGGTCGCCAAGCTGATACCGCTCCTGCTGTTCGTGCTGATCGCGATCGTCGCCTTCAACTGGGACAAGTTCACCTTCAATTTCTGGGGCCAGCCCAATGATGCGGGAGGCGCCGGGCTCGGCAGCGTCATGGACCAGGTCAAGAGCACGATGCTGGTTACGCTCTGGGTGTTCATCGGCATCGAAGGCGCCAGCGTCTGCTCGGCGCGAGCCGCCAAGCGTTCCGATGTCGGTCTCGCCACCGTCATCGGCTTCCTGGGCGCGCTCGTGCTCTATGTGCTGGTATCGCTGCTGTCGGCGGGTTTGCTGAGCCAGCCCGAGCTTGCCGGTCTCGGCGTTCCCTCCATGGCCGGCGTCCTCGAGCCGTTGATCGGCCACTGGGGGGCGGCGGTGATCAATATCGGCCTGCTGATCTCGGTGGGTGGCGCGTTTCTTTCCTGGACGGTGATCTGCGCGGAAATCCCGTTCATCTGTGGCAAGGAGGGGACCTTTCCAAGCTGGTTCGGCCGGGAGAATGCCAGCGGCGCGCCGGCCAACGCATTGCTGGCAACCAACATTCTCGTCCAGATATTCGTGATCATCAGCTATTTCTCGCTAAGCGCCTACCAGTTCTTCGCCTTCATTTCGTCGGTTGCCATCCTGCCGCCATACGTCCTGTCGGGGGCCTATGCGCTGAAACTCGCGCTCAAGGGCGAAACCTACGGAACTGATGGAGCGGGCCGCAATCGTGACGCGGTCGTGGGCCTGCTGGCCACGATCTATGGCCTCTGGCTGATCTATGCCGCGGGCCTCGACTATCTGCTCTTGTGCACGATACTTTTCGTCCCCGGCATCCTTGTCTATGCGATGGCAAGGCGGGAGCGCGGCGAAAAGACATTTGCCGGCGCCGAAGTGGTGCTGGCCGCGATCATTGTCGTGCTCGCATTACTCGCGGCGTGGCTGCTCTATACCGGCGAGATCGGCAGGGCCTGAGGCAAGATCGTGGGATTCTCAGGTTGGTGTGCGCACGAACTCGGCCGCTTGATCCATTTGTCTCAGTCTTGATCTCCGCTATTCTGGGCGGAAACATGCCTGGAACGATCGGAGGACCAATGACGAAGCATCGCATCTATTCAATAAGCCTCGCTAGCGTTTATCCTCATTATATCGCGAAGGCGGAGAAGAAGGGGCGCACCAAGGTGGAGGTCGATGAAATCATCTGCTGGCTCACGGGGCACAGCTCGGCGAGCCTGGGCGACCGACTGGCGGACAAGACGACTTTGGAGGATTTCTTCACGCAGGCGCCCCGCATGAACCCCTCGCGATCATCGATTACAGGCGTGATCTGCGGCATCCGCGTGGAAGAAATCGAGGAGCCCGTCATGCGGGAAATCCGCTATCTGGACAAACTGATCGACGAACTCGCGAAAGGCAAGGCCATGAGCAAGATCCTCCGCAACTCGCCGTCCAATAGCGATAACAGCACGAATTGATTGGTTAGGTAGAAGCCGTCAGCTCGGGTGCGCATTGTTTCAGACATTCTCCCACGGGAAGCTGTCCATGCGCTCTGCTCCGGTCGCGGTAATCACGACCTGCGTTTCCAGTTTGATGCTCTCCGACCCCTTCTCGGCGATCAGGCTTTCGACGGTTACGACCATGTTCTCCTCGAAGACGCCGGGATAGTTGTTGTGGAAGTCGGGATGGAGGAGCACCAGCGGCCATTCATCGACCATGCCGACGCCGTGGATCGCGCCGGAATAGCGGTAGGGCAGATATTTCTGCGGAATGCGCCAGGAGCGCTCGTTGAACTCGCGGAATTCCAGTCCGGCGCGAAGCAGGGACAGGTTATGGTTGATCTGGTCGAGCGACGCTGAATAGAGTTCGCGCTGTTTCGGCGTCATGCGGACATGCCCGCAGGTCCAGGAGCGCGACAGGTCGGCACAATAGCCATAGGGACCTATCAGATCGGTATCGAAAGCAATCATGTCACCGCGCTTGATCACATAGTCCGAACATTCCTGGAACCACGGATTCGTTCTTGCCCCCGCCGTGACGAGCTTCGTTTCTAGCCACTCGCCGCCGGATCGGGCGTTCTCGTAGTGCAGTTCCGCCCATATCTCGCGCTCCGTCCGGCCCGGCTCCGACGCCTCGTACATCCGTGCCATGCCGGCTTCGCAGACCCGCACCGTCCATCGCATCAACGTCAGCTCTTCGGCACTCTTGATGTACCGCGCCTTCTCGGCAATGGCCTGGCCGTCGGCGATCTCGTAGCCGCGCCCTTTCAGAACCTCGACACCAAGGGGATCGAGCCTGTCCACCGCCAGGCGCCGGCCGGCCCGGTGGGTTTTCAGGATATCATCGATTTCGTCCGCCCACGCCGCGACGCGTTCGGGAACACGGGTTCCATCGGTGAAATACATCCAGCTCTTGGCGCGCCTCACCTCGTCAACGGCAGGCAGTCCATCATTGAGATGTTCGCACTTGCCGAACTCGAAGATGATGCCCGGGCCATCGGCGACGATCAACGCATAGCGTGCCGGATTGTGCAGCGACCAGACCATCATGTTCACGCTGTCAAAGGCGTAGCGGATGTTGACGGGGTCATAGAGCAGGAGCGCGTCGCAGTCGTGCTCCGAAAGTTTTTGTCGGAGCCTGGTCATGCGATGGGCCCGCGCCGCCTCGACCACCGAGAATGGAATGGGACTCTTGAGGGGGCGATCGGCACCATCAGGGTTGAAGTAGACATTCTTCCGATCGTCCTTGAAGACGTCGTTTCCGATGGCTTCGCTGACCAGCGGTGAGCTCAATTCATTCATGTTCTGCATCAATATTTCCTCGCAAACCCGCAGCCCACGGATCGACCCAATGGCTGTAATCATGAACAGTATGAATGCGGGTTAGTCTGATCGGATTTAGGTTCGAATTCCGTCAGAATGAGTGGGCAGGCATCAAAATTCCAATTGATTATTCCTGCCTTTTCCATGAAACATTTTCATATGGGTTATCTCGACCGCCGCCATTATCAGCTGCTGATCGCAGTCAGCCGTCATCGGCAGCTGACCCGTGCCGCCGACGAACTCGGATTGACCCAGCCTGCGGCCAGTCACCAGTTACGGGAGGCGGAACGACGGCTGGGCGTCACGCTGTTCAAGCGCAACGGCCGATCGATGGAGTTGACACCAGCCGCCGAACGCTTGCTGATGGCGGGCCTCTATGCCGAAGACACGTTGAGGAAGGCCGAACTGGACGCGGTCAAGATGGACCATAATGCGCGACCGATCTTGCGGGTGGCGCTTGGCAACTATGACAATGTGAACTGGCTTGCCGCAGCGCTTAAGGCGGTCGGGACTATCAGTCCCGATGCTCGTATAGAGCTTCTCCGCGTCTCAAATCTCGAATTGCGAAACGCGTTGGTCACGGGCAGGGCAGATTGCTTCATCGCCCCGCATGACGATCATTTCAACGATCTCAAGAGTGCGACGCTTTTTGAAGACGAACTCGTGGCGATTTTTCCACCCGGCACTCCGAACTCAAACGGGGCGGTTAGTGCCGTTGACTTCGACGGCTGGCGATATATTGCCTTTCAAGCGCATCCCAGCCCCGGCTTCGAATACGAGCGCTTCTTCCAGCGCGGGGAATTCATCCCTCGTGATGTCTTCCAGGTGGAAACCAGTAGCGGAATTGTCAGTCTTGTCGCGGCCGGCCTCGGGGCGTCGATCATGCCATCTTGGTGCATAGACACCGAACATCGCGCTGGTTTGGTTTCCACAGGGTGCCTTGCCCCTGAACCGCTCCATGTCAAATGGGAACTGCATACCGACGTGACGCCGACGAATGGCAAGCGCGAAATGCTCGACGCGATGATCCTCGCTCTGAGGCAACTGCGCCCCGCATGAACCCCTCCCGATCGTTGATTGCAGGCGTGATCCGCAGCATCCGCGTGGAAGAAATCGAGGAGCCCGTCATGCGGGAAATCCGCTATCTGGACAAACTGATCGACGAACTCGCGAAAGGCAAGGCGATGAGCAAGATTCTCCGTTGATAAACCTCAGGTTGATCTTCCAAAAAATTGCAAGTATTTCACACCCAATAGAGGAGGTGTTTGTTTGTCGGCGTTGGTCCTTTTAGGTGGAAAAAATCAATATATACATCGGAGCGCAGCAGTATCTGCGGTCAAATCTTCGACCTAGATAAGCAAAATTCGATTTAAAAGTACAGAACAGCCCTCTCGTGCTATGTTGGACCTCCGCAACCTTGCGGTCATGCAATGGAGGTAATGTGTCATGACGACTACGCCGACATTCTGGAGCAATGAAGTAACGATCACGTCCGATCCTCTCGCTTTCGGCATACGTGTCACGGCGCTCTCCAACGGAACATTTGTCGTTACCTGGGAAGATGGTTCCGACCTCTTCGGCCGGCAGTTAAGCGAGCTCGGGTCGTTTACCGGGGGCAATTTTCTCAGCCTGGTCAACTCGCAGGTCAAGCCGCTGGGCACACCGATCGCGACGCAGCAAACCAATGGAGCGGTCGTGATCAACTACGACCTCCAGTTCGACGACGCCCCATTAGACCACGATATTTACTGGCATCAGACAAACGCCGACTTCTCGCCCAATGGCTCGTCATTTGGGAGCATCAATTCAGGCTTTAGCGAAGTGCTGCTCGATAGTGCGGCGCGCGATAGCGGCGGAGGGTCTCTCCTTTACAACTATACCGGGCCCGGTGACGTTACGAACATGGTTCTGCGTTTCACGGATATTATCGGCAATCCTGCAAGCAACGCGATTTTCATCGACCCGGATGCATCACGAGGGGAACAAAACGGGGCGCTAGCTGGATTGCATACCGGCTTCATGGCCCTGGCTTACGAGAGTGTATTGCTAAGCGGTGGCTTCCCGCGCGACGTCAGATTAAAAGTCTATACACCCGCCGAAGCCCTTGTCGGGGACGTCGTCGTAAGCGCTGCCAACGTTGGCGCAGGCTTCCCGGATGTGGTCGAGACCGACTTGGGGACCACCATTGTCGCATGGCAGCAAAATGATGGAATTTCGTTCCGACGCTACATCGGCAACGCTGTCGCCATCGATGCAAATCCTGTTCATATCGCGGGTAGCGATGGCGGCTTCTTGCCAAAGATCGCGGCTTTAAAGGACGGCGGTTTTATGATCGCCTGGACGGATTTCAATGGCAACGAGAGTGATGGCTCGCCTGACCTCGACATTTTCGTTCAGCGGTTCTCACAGGATGGTGTCGAAATCGGCTCCAGAATTCACCTCGACAAGCCTGGAGATCAGGGATTTGGCAACATGAGCATTGACACGCTGGCTGACGGCCGCGTGGTTCTTACCTATGGGAGCGAAACCGGTGACGCCACAAACCTGACTACGCTCAACTATCAGATTTTCGATCCGCGGGAATACAAGATCTTCGGCACGACCGGCAATGACAACTACGTCGCGGGTACCGATGGCTCCGCTATTCTGGGTCTTGAGGGCGATGACCGTCTGACCGGACTGGACGGCAAGGACAAGTTGGTTGGCGGTATCGACAACGACACCTTGTTCGGCTCCGGAGGCAACGACCATCTGGTGGGCGGTCTCGGCGACGACACGCTGAAAGGCGGCGCCGGCAAGGATGTCCTGCGCGGCGGAATCGGATTGGACGTCCTCACTGGCGGCGGCGCAGCTGATGTATTCCTTTTCACGAATGTCGCGGAATCGACGTTCAATGTGCTTGGCCACGACGTGATCAACGACTTCAAGAAAAAGCAAGGTGATTACATCGACCTCCAGGGCGTCGATGCGAATGCAAACAAATCTGGCAATCAAGAGTTTGACTTTATCGGCTCAAGCAACTTTCACGGAAAGGCCGGGGAATTGCGCGTTATCCACGTCGGAGGCGATACGTATGTTCACGCCGATGTTAACGGAGACAAGGTGGCCGATTTTGAAATTCTCGTCGTCGGCGACATCGCTTTGACCGGAAGTAGCTTCGCGCTTTGAGAACCGACTTTGGGCAGGTCGGCAACGTATGCCGACCTGCCTGCCTCGAGATGAGCGAAGCGGTGGGAGGAGCGCCGAAGGGATGATCTTGGCGCTAACGGGCGATATCGAGCGGGGCTTTTGCAACACGGAATTCGTAAATTGGGGGCAGCGAGATGGAACAGAACTCGGAGATCGGCCCGGCGAGGCCTGACGACTTCACCGCTATTCGAGCCTTGTGCAACGATTTCCTCGACTGGTGTCGCGCGCGCTACGGCGAAACCGCCTGGTTCGTTGATCGTTACTACACACCAGCACAATGGGCCGCGCTGCTGGACAGCCTGCCGAGAATTCATTCGGCGCCGGATGGAGCGATCCTTGTTGCCCGCGTGGACGGAAAGGTGGTCGGCTGCGTCATGATGCAGCGGATCGATGAACACGTCTGTGAGATGAAGCGGATGTTCATCAGCCCTGAGGGCCGTGGCCTTAGGCTGGGCCGCCGTCTCGCCGAGAACATCATACGCGTGGCTGCTGAGCAGGGATACACGACGATGCGGCTCGATACCGGCCGCAACCACGATGAGGCGTTAAGCCTCTACCGCTCCCTCGGGTTCCAGGAGATCGCACCTTACTACGAAGCCCCGCCTGAACTGCACAACCATCTCATCTTCATGGAAGCCCCTCTGACGAGGTAGCTTCGTCGGAACGCCACGGACATCCCGAACAGACCTGCAATCAGCGCCATACCCAATGGTGCCGAGCAGTTTTCTGTTGTGGCAAACGAAAAATCTGATTTACTGAAATCTCGCTCTTTGGCTTCAGGGGAGATGGCCGATGGTGTTGACGCGCAGGGAAACTTTGATTGGTGGTTTGGCGCTCCTTGGAAGTGCTGCCATCGAAAGTCCGGCATTCGCCGCGGCGTCCGATTTCGCCGGCACCGCCGTCGATAATGGCGTGACGTTCCGGACGACCAATTTCGCCAGGATCGACAAGAAGTGGCGCCGCCAGGTCGTCAAATATTTCTCGAGCGAGCCCGTCGGCACGGTTGTCGTCGATACCAGGCATCATTTTCTCTACCTGATCATGGAGAACAAGACGGCCATCCGCTACGGCGTAGGCGTCGGCAAGGATGGCTTCAAATGGTATGGCCGAGCCACGATCGACGCCAAGACGCTTTGGCCGAAGTGGACGCCGCCGGCCGAGATGCGCAAGCGCCATCCCGAACTGCCCGAATCCGTCGATGGCGGCTCCTCGAAAAACCCGCTCGGCCCCCGCGCCATGTACCTGCATAACGGCGGCGTCGACACCGGCTACCGCTTCCATGGCACCATCGTGCCATCGAGCATCGGCAAGGATGCGTCGAGCGGCTGCATCCGGATGTTCAACGAGGACGCCATCGACCTCTACCAGCGTTGCCCCATCGGCACCGCCGTGCAGGTCCTGCCGCATATTGCCGACCAGGCCCCGCCAGGCGATCAGGCCAGCCAGACAGTGGTCGAATGAGGAATAGTATCCAGATGTCGGCAACAGCAGAGTACATGAAGCGCCTTGTGGCCGCGGCCGCGCTGGTCGCGCTCGCCGCCTGTTCCACCACCGAAGTCGCCTCCGTGGAGGAACCTCCGGCGGTGCCGATGACGGGCCAGACCAACGACCCCGCTCCCGGCTTCGAGACGGTGTCGGCCGGCAGCCAGGAGGATTTCATCCTCAATGTCGGCCGCCGGATTTACTTCCCCCAGGATTCCGCCGCACTCGATTCCGTTGCCAGGGCGACGCTCGACAGCCAGGCCGCCTGGCTCAACCGAAACCCGAAATGGCTGCTCAAGCTGCAGGGGTTCTCCGACGATTCCGGCTCCGCGTCCAAGATGAAGACCCTGTCGCAGAAGCGCGCCGATGCCGCGATGGCCTATCTCGCCTCGAAAGGCGTCGACCCGAGCCGCATGTGGGCCAAGGGTTACGGCAACGACCGCGAAGTCCGCGATTGCAACGATCGCTCGTGCAAGGTGCAGAACCGGCGTGTCGTCTCCAACCTGCGTACCAAGCCTGAGGAGAGCTGAACGCCGGCTTACCTTCTGAGAGGCGTCCTCAGATCCACACGTCGTTCCGCGCCGTCAGCTCGCTTTCGAACTCGCCGGTATTCTTCACCCCGCGCGGTTCGATCAGCATCATCTTCACCTCGCGTTCGGCATAGGGCTTGTGCTCCTGGCCCTTCGGCACCACGAACATCTCGCCCGGCCCGACCGTGACCGCCCCATCGCGAAAGTCGATCCTCAGCACGCCGTCGATCACGATGAAGGTCTCGTCGGTATCGGCATGTTGGTGCCACACGAAATCGCCCTCGATCCGCACGATCTTGAACTGGTAGTCGTTCATCTCGGCCACCACGCGCGGCTGCCACTGGTCGGAAAACAGCGCGAATTTTTGCGTCAGCCGGATCGGCTCGTAGGTCTTGGTCATCATCAATCTCCCTGGATTTTCGCGCCAGCCTAACAGTTCCGGCGGCAAGCGTATTGAACGATCGTGCCATCGGTGCGATGGCTCGGGCAGGGCCGTCATCGATAGGATGGGCTTGCGCGAAATCTTGTTTTCTGATTGAACATTCATTCAGAATGAGGAATGTCCAATGCCCGCAGCGACCACCGCCAATCCCTCCCGCCACGACGTGATCGTCATCGGCGCCGGCTTCTCCGGCCTCAGCGCCGCGACCGAGCTCATGGCCATCGGCCTCGACGTGATCCTCCTTGAAGCCCGCGACCGGGTTGGCGGCCGGGTCGAATCGAAACTGCTCGCCGATGGCGCCCGCATCGATACCGGTGGCCAGTTCCTCTGCCGCGACATGGTGGAGCTCAATGCACTCGCCCGCGCCCACGGCAAGGCGGTCAGCTGGGCCTATAGCGAGGGCGACGAGGTGTTCCAGCCGCCGATCCCGCCGGCGCGCGGCTATGAAATCTGGGAGGGCGTCGAGGCGCTGCGCGAACATATCATCCGCCTCGACCCCAAAGATCCCGCGCTGGCGGGCCTCACCGTCAGCCAGTGGATCGCCCGCCAGGCCGGTCTCGACCCGGATGTCGCGGCTGCCTTCCTCCGCCTCGTCGAGGGCCTGTGGTGCCGATCGCCCGACGAGGTCTCCTTCACCTGGCTCGCCTCGACGGACACCCGCATCACCAATGAATATTCCGAGATGGAATCCTTCTTGGGCAGCACCATGCACGCGCTGGCCGAGGATGTCGCGGCCACCCTCGGCGCCCGCCTGCACCTCTCGAGCCCCGTCACAAGCATCGCGCACGGCCCCGATGGCGCCACCGTTTACACGGGCGACACAACGTATGAAGCCCGCCGCGTCATCATCTCCGTGCCGCCGGTCATGGCGAGCCGCATCACCTACGATCCGCCGCTGCCCGCGACCATAACCGACGCCTTCGCCGCCTGGGGCACCGGCCATGTGATCAAGCTCTTCATCCGCTATGCCACCCCGTTCTGGCGCGCCCGCGGCCTCTCCGGCACCGTCATGTGGAGCGCGCCCCAAGGCCTCTATGCCTGCGACGCCAGCCGCGAGGGCGTCTCCGGTCTGGTGATGTTCATCGGCGGCAGCTTCGCCAAGTCGTGGCGCGGCCGCCCCGAGGCGGAACTGAAAACCTTCATCCGCACCCAGCTCGTCACCGCCTTGGGCGAGGAGGCCGGCAACATCACCGAACTCTCCATCCGCGACTGGACCGACGACACCTGGTCCGGTGGTGCCTATTCCGACAATGTCATCGATCCCAATGCGGCCGACCCGGAAGCCCCGCTCCGCCTGGGCACCGGCCCCCTCCGCTTCGCCTCGTCGGAACTCTCGCCCAGCTACCCCGGCTATATCGAAGGCGCGATTGTCATGGGCAGATTTGCGGCGCGCGAGGCGGTACAAGACTTGGCGTGAACTACCGAGGCCGCTGGCTCCCGCTTCTCCCCTTGGGGAGAAGATGCCCGAAGGGCAGATGAGGGGTGCGCGAAGCGCGGACCGCGAGGGAACCCCTCATCGCCTCGCTTTGCTCGGCACTTCTCCCCAAGGGGAGAAGCGGACGCCGCGTGTGTATGAAACGTACTGTCCCATCCCCGGCACGATAACCCCTTGCCCCTACATCCGATTTCTCTAAAGTCCGTGTCATCCTAGAGCCCGGGACGAGCAAGGAGACCGCATGCCATCCACCACATCCACGATGATGAAAAAGATCGTCCGCAAAGGCTCGCTCCGCCTCACGCTCCCCTCGGGCGCGTCCCACACATTCGGCGATGGCTCGGAGGATACCATCGCCATCCGCGTCACCGATGACGAGGCCGATCGCGCCATCGCCACCGATCCGGCTTTAAAACTCGGCGAGATGTATATGGAAGGCCGGCTGATCCTCGAGGAAGGCAATATCTTCGATTTCCTGTCGCTGCTCGCCCGCAATGGCATCCGCAAGGCCGCCACGCCGCGCATGGTGGCGCAGGGGCTCGCCCGCATCCTCGCCTTCCAGGCCTCGTCCCGCCTGCCGATCAATCGCAACCTCAGGAATGTCTCGCACCATTACGATCTCTCGGCCAAGCTGTTCGATCTCTTCCTCGACGAGGACTGGCAATATTCCTGCGCCTATTTCGAGCCGCGCGAGATCAGCCTCGATGAGGCTCAGCTCGCCAAGAAGCGCCACATCGCCGCCAAGCTCCAGCTCCAGCCGGGCAATCGCGTGCTGGAGATCGGCTCGGGCTGGGGCGGGCTCGGCATGTATCTCGCCGAATCCTCCGGCGTCGATGTCACCGGCATCACGCTGTCGGAGGAGCAGCTGAAGGTTTCCCGCACCCGCGCGCAAAAGCGCGGGCTGGCGGAAAAAGTCCGCTTCGAGCTCACCGATTACCGCGATCTCAAGGGCCAGTACGATCGCATCGTCTCGGTCGGCATGTTCGAGCATGTCGGCGTCGGCAATTTCCGCAATTTCTTCCGCAAGATCTCCCAGGTGCTGGATAAGCACGGCGTCATGGTCCTGCATTCCATCGGCCGCACGAAGCCGAACTACGCCACCAATCCCTTCATTGAGAAATACATCTTCCCCGGCGGCTACATCCCCTCGCTCGCCGAAGTCCTGCCGGCGGTGGAAAAGGCCGGCCTGCTGGTCAAGGATATCGAGATCCTGCCCATGCACTATGCCTGGACGCTGCGCGCCTGGCGCGATCGCTTCGTGGCCAATCGCGACCAGGCCGTCGCCCTCTACGACGAAAACTTCTTCCGCATGTGGGAATTCTACCTCGCCGCCTCAGAAGTCGCCTTCCGCCACGACCGCCTGTTCATCTTCCAGATCCAGCTCGCAAGGCACCAGGACATGGTGCCGTTTGATCGGAATTATATAGCGCGGCGGGAGGCGGAGCTCAGGGAGTTCGAGGCGGGGAGACGGGGGTTGGAGAGGGTGGAGTTTTGAGGAAGAGAGAGCGTCGCCCCTGCCTTACGTACAGCAGAACGTGCAGCGGCATCTTAAGCGGTTGATACTCCTCCAATATGCTTGACATTACTTTCGACGTATGGTGTGTAAACTACACTCTTTACGCGTTTAGAGTCAGCGGTAATCCGTTGCATCACGTCGGGCGGTAAGCCAGACGGTCTAAAATTGTGGAGATTTGACGGCAGGAAGCTAGCTCGGGATTCACCTCTCGCTGCGCTCGCCTACGGCCGGTGAATCCCGAGCTAGCTTCCTGCCTTTCGGGGGTAAAGAGTATTATTGTCAACGCCACTGTCGCTAATAAATTTCTTTCGCGAGCTAGACTTTGAGGCGGTGACAGTTCGTCGCCCGGCGAACATTGTGTTTTTCTGTGGCGGTCGCTTCAGTGATGTAGGCGAGGAAACGCGCACCTTGCGGCACTACTTGCTTCGCGAGCGAAATATCGGGGCGCGCCTATCCGCAAGAGTGGTATTGGCAGAAACCGCCAATCAACTGTATCGTGATTCTGAATACCGAGATTTGATCACTTTTGAAGAAGACATTGCTACCGTAGCTTGTCTGGTGCTGATTATAGTGGAGAGCGCTGGTTCTCTTGCTGAGCTAGGAGCATTTGCGACCTCAGATATTATTCGGCCGTCCACAGCAATTATCATAAAATCGGACTTCGAAAATAGTGAATCTTTTGTCAGATTTGGGCCAGTCCAAAAACTTTTGCTTGAAACCGGAGATCGAGTGGCTTTCTATCCTTGGAAATGCAGAAAAGATGAAACTATTATCAAGAGTTCAGTTAAAAACCACGTCCAGGCTATTACCTCTTTTATCAATGCTCAACTGAGGGCAAAGCCAAACTCCTTTCTATGCAAAACGGCTCCTTCCTTTAAGATTTTTGCTGTTTTATTTTGGGTAATACATCTATCGAAGGCGATATCAATTTCGGAAATCGAGACATATCTGAATGATATGGGAGAGCCGATTGACAGGAAAAATCTCAAAAATAAGCTATATTGTTTGAAAGTCGTTGGATGGATTGATAAATACTCATACGGGAATAAGGAGTATTGGCACCCGCTGGTGGATGCAGATCCTATCTCAAGGTATGTATACGTAAAAGCAGCGAAAGAGAGAAACACTGCGCGCAGAAAGCTTGAGGTGTTGGCGGACATCCGCAAGGATTTGAAGACCAGAACTCATGTTGCGAAATATGTTAATCAGCATATGGAGCGACCGAAATGAGTCTCCTGGATGATTTGGTCTTTCACACTGGGCTTAGTTACGATGAGCTGATCCAAATCGTAGTTACGGCACCGAAGCGGTATAAGGTGTATTCCATCCCCAAAAAGTCAGGTGGCGAACGTATAATCGCGCACCCAGCTAGAGAGATTAAGGCCCTACAATGGGTTTTAATGGATTCGTTGTTGCGGACCCTGCCAGTGCACGAGGCTGCGTCCGCGTACAAAAAAGGTGCCAGCATAAAGAAGAATGCTGAAGCACATATCAATGCAAAAGTGATTCTCAAATTGGATTTCAGAAATTTTTTTAATAGTATCCGGCCGGTAGACTGGAGAAATTATGTAAAGAACAATAATATTTCGCTATCAACAAGTGATGTCGAGATTTGCACTAGAATACTATTTTGGGGTGCGGGAACTTCGAGCCCGATATGTCTTTCGGTGGGAGCGCCATCGTCTCCAATTCTTACTAACATATTGTTGTACCGGTTAGACGATCTGATCGACGAATTGTGTAAGAAACTAGATGTTGTTTATACGAGGTATGCAGATGACATCACTTGCTCAGCTGACGACATAAATGCGATTGTGATCGCAGAAAAGGGTATATCTAGGATACTATCAAATCTATCGTCGCCAAAATTAAGGCTCAACAAAGATAAGAGAGGTCTATTTACTAGAGGCAATAGAATGTCAGTCACTGGTATAATAATTACTCCAGAAGAAAAGCTATCTCTAGGTCGCGATAGAAAGCGAATGATCTCCTCAATGTTGCATAAATTTTCTATAAATTGCTTGGGACGTGATGATATTCTAAAGCTGCGTGGCTATATAGCTTTCGCTCGGGATTGCGAACCTGAGTTCGTCGATCGGCTCGACAAGAAATACGGAGCGGAAGTCCGCATCGCATTGCTGTCATTTGGTAGCAAATAAGATTTGCGCTGGATTTTCGTATCTCAGCACGAGCCATTAGATAGATTGTAGGAAAAAATTCCTCACCCATCTTCCCAAACCCCCAACTCCATGCCATAATCCCTCCCGTTCCGCATCGGCTACACCTTGAGGCGTCAGGGCGAGGCGGGACCGGTGACCGGTGTGGAGAAGCGACGTAAGTCTCCATGCAGGGCGTCCGCGAGAAGGGCCAGTCCTCTGGGGACGGCAGCCGAAAGGCTGAGTTTCGCCCCGGACGTGCGCTGTAGCGCACACATTATCGTTCTCCAGTCCCGAAAGGATGGAGATACGGGGGCAGTGCTGGCGAGTTCGGGGATGGAGACACCGCATAACGGGGCACGGCGACGTGTCTTAACGGCCGCGAAAGCGGTCATATAATCCGGCACGGAGACGTGCCCCGGCCGATCTCCTTTGTCCAGACGAAGGGATCGAGAGCCAGAATGCATCACACCACGGACGAAACCCGCCGCGTGAACGCAATCCCATGTCTGACACCCTCCAAAGCCCGAAAGGAGCCTCATGTCCACCTCGTCCTGGTCCCTCACCCCTCGCGAACATGACCGCCTCGCGCGCCGCACCGCTGAAATGCTGGCGCTGCCGGAAATGGTCTGCGACAAGCGCCTGTGCCGGCGCACCCACGTCTGCGAATTCTTCGACAACAAGAGCGGCAAGCGCTGGTGTCTTCGCCGCCTCGACCCCGAAGCGCGCGCCGCCTGGGATGAACTCCATGCCATCGTCATCAAGATCGCCGATCTCGTTCATCTCAGGGAGCCCGCGCGCGACCCGCGCCGCCGCGAACTCGAGGAGGCCGCCATCGAAATCGTCAGCGCCGTCCCGCTGCACGACCCCGTATGCCACCTGTTCAGACTCTGGCTCAAGGCCTATCGCGCCGCCGCATCGGAGGAAACTGATGGCCGCAACCCCCATCGCCCGACACTTCCGGCTCCCGCCGCGCCGGAAATCCGCGCCGACGACGAGGTGCTGAATCTCAGGGAGAGCGAGAGCGGCCAGTTCGTGGTGCCGGATCATGCGGATCTGGATGATTGGAGGAACTACAAATGAAGGGGCAAAACGCTTGCTCCCGCTTCTCCCCTTGGGGAGAAGGTGGTCCGAAGGACCGGATGAGGGGTTGCGCGAAGCGCGATTGCGAGCAGATGGGAACCCCTCATCTGCCCTGCGGGCATCTTCTCCCCAAGGGGAGAAGAGGGAGGCCTACGCCACCACCGTCAACCGTCTCCGCCGCTCGTCCAGCATCACGATCACCAGCCCGCTGGCGATCACCAGTACGATGCCGACCACCGCCCACGCATTGGGAAACTCCCCGAACACGACCAGCCCCGAAATCACCGCCCAGACCGAGAACGTGTAGTAGAACGGCGCCACCACCCCGGTCGGCCCGGTGCGATAGGCCATGAAGATGAAGAAATGCCCGAAGATCAGGAAGAAGCCGGCGCCGGCGAGCAGCGCCAGATGCGACGCCTCGGGCATGACGGTGGTCTCGAGCGAGAAATGCGCAATCACCGCGCCGATCAGCACCACGACCACCGCCGAGATCGCCACGATCATCCCGGGCACCTCGGCACCCACTCGTCGTCCGGCGACGTCGCGCGCCGCGCCGAACACGGCGTTGGCAATGGCGAGCAGCGCGAAGATCGAGATTCCTTCCATCGTCGGCTGCGCCACCATGATAGCGCCGGCAAAGCCAAGCCCGATCAGCGCCATCCTGATCCCGCCGATCCGCTCCCGGAACAGGATCGAAGCGCCGAGTAGAACCAGCAGTGGCGTGAGCTGCCCCAGCGCCGAAGAATCGGCGATCGGCATGTTCGCGAGCGCCACCACATATGCCAGGATCGCCGCCGTCTCCAACAGGTTGCGGGTCAGCACCCGCCCCTCGAACATGAGCGGCAACTGGCGTCCGTATCCGAGCGCGAACAGCATGGGAAAGCCGAGCGCCGCCGCCCACAACCCGCGCAGCATCAGCACTTCATAAGGCGGCAAGCCCGCTGTCGCGAGCTTCATCAGCGTGTCGTTGACGACGTAGGATCCGGTCGCGATGACCATGAAAAGCGGGCCACGAATGGCGGAGGGAATGGCATTCATGCCGGCACCAGATCAGAGTTATCAAGCGCCGGCAATCCTCATCCCCGCCGGCGGATTTCACTCGCCGTACGGAATCCACACATTCTTGATGTCGGTGGCGCGGCGGAGATAGAGCGGCCCCTCGCCCTGCGCCGGGTCCATCCAGTCGTATGCCTTGCCGTAATCGGTGAACACCCGCTTGAGATTGCCGGTCGAGGCCTTCTCCACCATCTCCGACAGCGCCTGCGACCCGAAGGCCCAGACCGCATCGACATCGTTGTGGCCGGCCATCGCCTTGCCCAGCTCCATCGCCGAACCGGTGACGATATTGACCACGCCGGCCGGAACATCCGAGGTTTCCAGCACCGAATAGAAATCCGTCGCCGACAGCGGATAGGGCTCGGATGGCACCACGACCGCGCGGTTCCCCACCGCGATCAGCGGCGCGACGAGGCTCACGAAACCCAAGAGCGGCGCTTCCGGCGGGCAGATCACGCCCACCACGCCCTGCGGTTCGGGCATGGCGAGTGCCACCCCGCGCAAAGGCGGCTGGTGGATCGCGCCCTCATATTTGTCGGCCCACGCGCCATAGGTGAACAGCCGCGACACCGACGCATCGAACTCCGCCCTTGCCGAACCCGGCGTTCGGCCGGTCTGGGCGGCGAGGCGGGCGATGAATTCATCCGCCCGGCCCGAGAGATTCTCGGCGATGTAATAAAGGATCTGCGCGCGGTTATGCGACGTGGCAGAACCCCAGCTCGACGCACCGATCGCTGCGACCACCGCGTTGCGGATGTCCTTGCGGTTGCCCTCGCCGACCTCGCCGACCAGCTTGCCCTTGGGCGAAACGATCGGGCGATTGTAATTGCCATCGGGTCGCGCCTGCTTGCCGCCGATGAACAGTTTCGCCGTGCGGTCGATGAGCGGTGCCGCGAAGTCACCGGCGGTGGTGCGAAGCTGCGGCACGGCATAATCGAGCCGCGCCTTGCGGTTCGCCCAGGCCTTGGGCTTGAGATATTCGTAGGCGCCCTCGCGCCCGCCCTCGCGGCCGAACCCGCTTTCCTTCTTGCCGCCGAACCCGGCGGCCGCATCGAAAAGATTGGTGGCATTGACCCACACCACGCCAGCCTGCAGCCGTGCTGCGACATGCAGCGCGAGCCCGATCGTCTCGCTCCACACGCTGGCCGCCAGGCCGTAGCGCGAGTGATTGGCAAGCTGCACGGCCTCCTCGGGCGTGCGGAATGTCATCGATACCGCCACAGGCCCGAAGATCTCCTCCGTCGCGACAATCGAGGTCGGCTGGACATTGGCGAGCAGCGTCGGCCGGAAGAAGCTCCCGCCCTTCGGCAATTCGATCTCGCTCTGGTAGAGCGTCGCACCTTCGTCGACACCCTGCTTGACCAGCTTCTCGATGCGCTTCAACTGAACGGGTGCCACGATGGCGCCCATGTCGATCGCCTTGTCGAGCGGCTGGCCGACGCGGAGCGACTGCATGCGGCGCCTGAGCCGCGCATGGAACTTTTCCGCGACGCCTTCCTGCACCAGAATGCGCGAGCCCGCGCAGCAGACCTGGCCCTGGTTGAACCAGATCGCATCGACCACGCCTTCCACCGCGCCATCGAGATCGGCGTCGTCGAAGACGATGAACGGCGACTTGCCGCCAAGTTCGAGCGTCAGCGACTTGCCTGTGCCGGCGGTCTTTTCGCGGATGATGCGGCCGACATCGGTCGAACCGGTGAAGGCGATCTTGTCGATGCCGTCATGCTCGACGATCAGCGCGCCCGTCTCGCCTTCGCCGGTCACGACGTTGAGCACGCCGGCGGGAAGACCGGCAGCGGCGGCAAGTTCGGCGAACAGCAGCGCCGTCAGCGAGGTGAACTCGGCGGGCTTCAGGATCACCGTATTGCCGAGCGCCAGGGCAGGGGCGACCTTCCAGGCCAGCATCAGCAGCGGAAAATTCCACGGAATGATCTGGCCGACGACGCCCACCGGCACGTGGTCGGAAAATTCGCTCTCCTGCAGCTGCGCCCAGCCGGCATGATGGTAGAAGTGGCGAGCGGCGAGCGGCACGTCGATATCGCGCGTCTCGCGGATCGGCTTGCCGTTATCGATCGCCTCGACGACGGCGAGCAGACGGCCGTGGCGTTGTATCATCCGGGCGAGCGCATAGAGATGCCGCGCGCGCTGGTGGCCGGAGAGCTTCGCCCATTGCGCCTGCGCCTTGCGGGCGGAGGCGACGGCGGCATCGACATCGTCCTTGGTGCCGATCGCGAGCTTGGCGAGATCGCCGCCGGTCGCCGGCTCATGCGTCACGAAGGTCTTGTTGCCGGAGGAGGGGCGGAATTCGCCATTGATGAAATGGCCGAACGTGCCGTTGTGGCGCTTGATCCAGCCGCGCGCTTCGGTATCGGCTTCGGGGGCGGGGCCGTATGACATATCGTCGAAGAATTTTGCTACGCTCATGGCAATCATCCAATCGGGTGTCTGTTGAAGGACGAATAGGCGCCCGTGACGTGGTGTTCGAGTTGCCGCTCGATATCGGAAAGCAGCGTCGAGGCGCCGATACGGAAGAGATCGGGCTCGAGCCATTCGCGGCCAAGCTCTTCCTTCATCAGGAACTGGTAATTCAGCACATCCTTGGCCGCCGAAATACCACCGGCCGGCTTGTAGCCGACCTTGAAGCCGGTGCGTTCCTCGTAATCGCGGATCATACGGAGCATGACCAGCGTCACCAGCAGCGTGGCATTGGTGCCTTCCTTGCCGGTCGAGGTCTTGATGAAATCGGCGCCCGCCATCATGCAGACCAGCGAGGCGCGGGCGACATTGCGCAGCGTCTTGAGGTCGCCGGTGGCGAGAATGGCTTTCACGTGGGCATCACCGCATGCGGCGCGGTAGTCCTGCATTTCCTTGTAGAGCGCGTCCCAGTTGCCGGTCAGCACATGCTCGCGGGTAATGACGATGTCGATTTCGCGGGCACCGTCGGCGACGGAAGCCTCGATCTCCTTGACCTTGGTCGCGTGTGGCGAAAGGCCGGCTGGAAAGCCGGTCGAGACGGCGGCCACCGGAATGCCGGTGCCTTCGAGCGCCTCGACGGCGGTGGCGACAAAGCGGTGATAGACGCAGACCGCGCCCGTCGTGATGCGGCGGTCACCCATGCCCAGGCTGTCGAGAATATCCTGGCGGATCGGGCTGGCGGCCTTGGCGCAGAGCCGCTTGACACGGCCGGCCGTGTCGTCGCCGTTGAGCGTGGTCAGGTCGATGCAGGTCAGCGCCTTGAGCAGCCATGCGGCCTGCGCGTCCTTCTTCACCGTGCGGCGGCCGGGCAGCGAGGTCACGCGCCGCTCGCCGGCGGAGAGATTGACCCGCTGCTCGGCGACCCAGCCGAGATCGAGTTCCATGCCGGGATTACGCGGCCAGCCGTGATTGGTGGCGGCTTTCGGCCTTTCCATCGTTGTCGTATCCACGTCAACCTCCCTGGGACATCGAGGTCCGAGATTGTTATATTTATATCAAATTGGTGTTATGATTGCATCAATCCTTGGCATGGTCAAGCGCAATCTCGCCCATCAATGCGCCGTTACCATGGCTTGTTACGCCGCTTCCTCGGCGAACCACGGCCCGTCCTCGGTATAGATGACGTCGAACGCATCGGCGCGGGCGAAGAAGGCGGGCTTCACCCGCCCGAGCTTGGAATTGTCGATCACCAGCAGGTTTTTCTGCGCGGTGGCGATGGCCTTCTGCTTGACCGCGACCTCGTGGAAATGCGCGCAGGTGGCGCCGCGCATCTCGTCGAGGCCGGCGGCGGAGAGGAATGCGGTGTTGATTCCGACCCGGTCCAGCGTATCGAGACCCTGCGGACCGGAAAAGGACGCCGTCTCCGGATGATAGAGGCCGCCGAGCACGATGAGCCGGATATTGGGCGCCCGCGACAGGCGCTCGGCGATGTTGAGCGCATAACACACCACCGTGACCGGCATGGTTTCCGGAACAAGATCAATGAGATGCGACAGCGTCGTGCCGCAGTCGACGAAGATCGTGTCGTCGGCATGGATATGGGTGAATGCGTGGCGGCAGGCCTCCCGCTTGGCGGTCGCGTGCCGGTCGGCCTGCTTGCGTAGATCATAGGGTTGCTCGGGTTCGACCTTTCCCGCCGGCATGATATGGCCGCCGAGATAGGCAAAGCGCGCCGCGTCGCCGGCGATGTCGCGCCGGATGGTCATCTCCGACACGCCGAGCCGCTGGGCGGCGTCCCTGAGATGCATCACGCCGCGTTCGCCGAGGATCGCGGCAAGCTGGTCGAGCCGGTCCTTGTTGCGCGGCGCCATGAGAGAATTCCTTCGGGTCTTGATGATCCACAGGATGTAACCCTTTGGCCAAAACGTCAACCGATTTGTGAAAATCGTAACAGAAATGGGTTATTCGTAGATCGCCCGCAACTGCTTGGACCCCTGCGTCAGCAGGCCCGCATCGTTGCCGATGGCGATGAAGGTGGCGCCGAGGTTGATAAAGTGCTTGGCCAGTTCCGGGTTCGCCATGTAGATGCCGACGGCCTTCCCATGCTTAAGAATCCGCTTGATGGCACCCTCGATGACGGCGGTCACTTCGGGCGCATAGGGATTGCCGAGAAAGCCCATGTCGGCGGAGAGGTCGGCGGGACCGATGAAAACACAATCGACGCCATCGACGGTGGCGATCTCGTCGATCGCCTCGACCGCCTTCATGCTTTCGACCTGCACCATGAGCAGGATTTCCGCGTCGGCCGTCGCGGTATAGTCGGCGATATAGCTGAAGCGCGAGGCGCGCGCCCCGCCTGCGCCCACGCCGCGGGTGCCATGCGGCGGATAGCGGACGGCTTTGGCTAGCACCTCAGCCTGCTCGCGGGTTTCGACCATCGGGATGAGCAGCGATTGCGCGCCGGCATCGAGCAACTGCTTGATGATCCAGGTCTCGCCGATCGGCGGCCGCACCAGCACGCTCGATTCCGAGAAGCGCAGCACCTGCAATTGCTGCATGATGGTCTGCAGATCATTCGGCGAATGCTCGCCGTCGATCAGGAGCCAGGAGAAGCCGGCGTCGCCGAGCAGTTCGGCCGAATAGCTGTTGGCGAGCGATAGCCAGAGGCCGGTCTGCAATTTGCCCGCCTTGAGCGCGGCTTTGAGCTTGTTACGTGGGGCGGGCATGTGGCGGTCTCCGACTTGTTGTCGGTGACAGTGATACGCTTGCCCAAGCCGTTTTCACAAGGGCTGGCCAGCCCAGATTACTTTGTTGCTGACTGTCTTTTGATACCTACGGCTTGATCTAAGCCGAATGGTTCGGCACTTTGGCGCTCGTTCGATCGGAATGGCACGCGATGGATGGATGCAAGCGTTGGTTATTCGGGAACCTGATTTTAACTTGGATGGCTGGTGCCTAGACGATGGCGAAGAAATCAATCGGGAGTATCCCGATACCTTCTGGATACCAGATCGCAAGGATCGAGAAGGATTGCAACCGGGTGATTTTGCCAAATTGATCTTCCGCATCAGTGTCGAGAACGACGAAGAACCCGTTGTGGTCGAACGCATGTGGGTAGTCGTAAGCAAAAGACTTCCAGGAGGCTATCTTGGCATCTTGGACAACGATCCGGATAGCATCGCAGAGAACGACTCGTTGTGGAGCGGTGTGGAGATTCCTTTCCAGGCACATCACGTCATCAATATCGAAGCTCCAGATGAACAATCCGTCGCACTTGCAGCGAGCGAGCCTAGAACACGATGGCCGAATACTTAAAATCGGGCGATGATTTGCGCGATCTGCTACAACAACGACTTCATATTAAACCCCGGATCCGCCACCTGCTCCCGCGTCAGCACCTTGCCGCCCTCCAGTATCTTCCGCGCCATCATGTATGCCGCGCCATCGTTGAGGCAGTCCGCAGCCAGGAATTCATCGCCCTTGAAATAGAAATGCGACTTCGCCCCCTCGCGCAGGCCCTTGCGGGTGATGACGTGGTCGAAGCCGGTGTTGAGGCCGGCAATCTGGAGCTTGAGTTCGAACTGATCGGACCAGAACCACGGCACCGGCTTGTAGGACCTGGCCTCGCCAAGGATATTGTGAGCCACGACAATGCCCATGTCGTTGGCATTCTGGACGCTTTCGAGCCGGATCATGGTGCCGCGATAGGGGAAGCTCGCGCAGTCGCCGATCGCGTAGATCGACGGATCGGAGGTCTCCAGACGTTCGTTGACGACGATGCCGTTGTTGTAGGTCAGGCCGGCGGTCTCGGCGAGCGCGGTATCGGGATAAACGCCGATGCCGGTGATGATGAAATCGGCGGCGATCACCGTGTCGTCGGCGAGGACGACGCCGTCGGCAACGCCATTCATTTCGTGGATTTCGTGCAATTGGGCGTTTTCGAGAATGGTGACGCCATGGCCCTGATGCAGCGCGCGGATATCATCGGCGGTCTCGGCCGAAGCAACGCGCTTGAGAATACGGTCGGCAGCCTCGATGACGGTGACCTGGACGCCCTTCTTGGCGGCTTCGGACGCGGCCTCGAGCCCGATATAGCCGCCGCCGATGACAACGAGGCGCTGGCCTTCCTTCATCTTTTCCATGAGAAGCACTGCGTCGTCGTGGTCGCGCATGACATGGACATTCGGCAGGTGGCCGCCGATCTCTGCGGGCAGCCGTCGCGGCCGGGCGCCGGTGGCGAAGACCAGGAAATCATAGGCAATCTTCCGATTATCGGTGAGGATGATCTCCTTGTCCTTGCGATCCACTGCCTCGGCGCGCGCACCCTTGAGCAGCTCGATCCGGTTCGGCTCGTACCAATCCTCGGGCCTCAGCAGCACCTGCTCGAAGGTGACCTTGCCGGACATGTAGCCCTTGGAGAGCGGCGGTCGCTGATATGGCGGCTCGGCATCGGCGCTGACGATGGTGATTTCGGCATCGGGCGAAAGGTGCCGCAGCTGGGCCGCGAGCGAAAGTCCCGCATGGCTGCCGCCGATGATCACTGTCTTCATGTATTTGGTCTCCCTGGCATCGCGGACAGATACTGAACCTGCGTTCAGGATACCAGTCCCGGCGACTGGTCATTGTCTGTCTGCGCAGCGCTCATGTCTGTTCCCGGCTTCCGGCGATGATCAGCTCGATTCCGTTGGCCTCCAGCATGGCCTTCACGTCGTCGGGCGGCGCGGTGTCGGTCACCAGCAAGTCGGGCATGTCGACGGTGATTGGTGCCGAACGGCCGAATTTTTCACCGTCGGCGACGATGATCCGGTTCTCGGCGATCCGCGCGGCCTCGCGCGAGAATTCCGCCTCCTCCATGTCTTGCAGCATGAAGCCGCGCTCGTTGATCGCGGCGATGGAGAGGATCGCGTGCTTGACATTGAAGCGGCGGATGAAGCTCACGGCTTCATTACCGAAGGCGCCACCATCATGCGGGCGCAGCGGCCCGCCCGCAAGGAAGACGCGGTTGCCGTTCTTGGTGGCAAGTGTGTGGGCGACCGAAATCGAATTGGTGACGATGAACAGGTTCTGGTGCTTCTGCAGCGCCACCGCAATGAAGGCGGTGGTCGAGCCGATGTCGAGAAACAGCGTATCGCCATCCTGGATCAGATTGGAAACCTCCGCCGCGATCACCCGCTTGGCCTCGGCGCTCTCGTTCATGCGGAAATGCAGTGGCTGTTCGGAGGAAAAGTCCTTGAGATGGACACCGCCATGGACCTTGGTCACATGGCCGCTTTCCTCGAGCACCCGGATGTTGCGCCGGATCGTTTCTTCGGAGACGTTGAGCCGTTCGGCCAGGAATTGCACGCGGCTGGAACCGCCCGACAGCCTGAGTTCCTCGAGGATCTCCCGCTCCCGGTGGTTGGAATAGCCACCGCCCCGCTCCGCTGACGACATGATTTTCAACCCCGCAATCCATATCAGGCAAACAGCCAAGAAATCCACAATTAGCCAAAACAATGACGGAAAATGTGGCGCCGACTTGACCTTCAATTCATTTTGAAAGAGCTTACAGGCCGAAATCAGCCTGCGGCAAGTGCTAACTTTAGCACCACGACCGGTATAAGGGCGGGGGAACACGACCGCGAAGCGGGCTGGATGGTACGCATGACACAATCGCCCGAGGACAGGATCCGCTCGCTCGGCATATGGTCGGGTCCGCTGACGATCGAGCCGCTCTCCGGCGGCATGACCAACCGGAACTACCGGGTGCGCGATGGCACGCGCACGGTGGCAGTCAGGTTCGGCGAGGATATTCCGGTCCATATGATCAGCCGCGCCAACGAGCTTGCGGCGGGTGCGGCGGCCCATGCGGCCGGCATCTCTCCGGCGATCGTCCACCACGCCCCCGGCCTGCTGGTGATGGACTATATCGATGCAAAGACCTTTGGCCCTGACGATGTCAACGATCCGGCCAATCTCAGCCGCATCATTCCGCTGATTCGCCGGTGTCACACCGAAATCCCGAAATATTTTCGCGGACCAGCGATGATCTTCTGGGTTTTCCAGGTCATCCGCGATTACGCCAATACGCTTCGGGATGGCGACAGCCCCTATCTGCCGGAGCTCAAGACACTGCTCAAGCGCGCCGAACAACTCGAAGCGGCGGCCGGCCCCTACACCATCGCCTTCGGCCACAACGACCTGCTGGCCGCCAATTTCATGGATGACGGCAAGCGGCTCTGGCTGATCGACTGGGATTATGCCGGCTTCAATTCGCCGCTCTTCGATCTCGGTGGGCTGGCCTCGAACAATTCGCTGCCCGAAGCAAAGGAGCATATGCTGCTCGAGGCCTATTTCGAGCAGCCGCTCAGCGACATGGTGTGGCGCCGCTACCAGGCGATGAAATGCGCCTCGCTGCTGCGCGAGACCATGTGGAGCATGGTGTCGGAAATCCATTCGACGATCGGCTTCGACTACCAAAGCTACACGACTGAAAATCGCGCGCGCTTCGATCGCGCGTTCGACGCATTCAAGGACATCTGACATGAAGGATCTTCCCGCTTCGGCAAAGATCGTCGTTATCGGTGGCGGCATTATCGGCTGCTCCACCGCCTATCACCTCGGCAAGCTGGGTTTCACCGATACCGTGCTGCTCGAACGCAAGAAGCTGACTTCAGGCACCACGTTCCATGCCGCTGGTCTTGTGGGCCAGCTCAGGACCAGCGCCAACATCACCCAGATGCTCGGCCATTCCGTCGAACTCTACAAGACGCTGGAAGCCGAGACCGGGCTCGGCACCGGCTGGAAGATGAATGGCGGCCTCAGGCTTGCCTGCAACCAGGAGCGCTGGACGGAGGTCAAGCGGCAGGCGACCACCGCGCATTCCTTCGGGCTTGAAATGCACCTGCTGAGCCCACGCGAAGCGCAGGAACTCTGGCCGCTGATGCAGGTCGACGATCTCGTCGGCGCGGCCTTCCTGCCGACCGATGGCCAGGCCAATCCGTCCGACATCACCCAGGCGCTGGCCAAGGGCGCGCGGATGAAGGGCGTCTCGATTTTCGAGGATACCGAGGTCATCGATCTCGAAATCGAGAACGGCCGTATCCGTGCGGTGATCACCGGGCGCGGCCGGATCGAATGCGAGAAGGTCGTGGTCTGCGCCGGTCAGTGGACGCGGGCCTTTGCCGGCCGCTTCGGCGTCAACGTACCGCTGGTTTCGGTGCAGCATCAGTACATGATCACCGAGGCCTTCGGCGTGCCGTCCAATCTGCCGACGCTACGCGATCCGGACCGGCTGACCTATTACAAGGAAGAAGTCGGCGGGCTGGTGATGGGCGGCTACGAGCCGAACCCGATCGGCTGGGCCGAGGGCGGCATCCCGGAAGGTTTCCATTTCTCGCTGCTCGACAGCAATTTCGATCATTTCGAACCGATCATGGAACTGGCGCTCGGCCGCGTGCCGATGCTCGAAACCGCCGGCGTCAAGCAGTTGCTCAATGGTCCGGAAAGCTTCACGCCGGACGGCAATTTCATTCTCGGCGAGGCGCCGGAACTGAGGAATTTCTATGTTGGCGCCGGCTTCAACGCCTTCGGCATCGCTTCGGGCGGTGGTGCGGGCATGGCGCTCGCCGAATGGGCCGCCAAGGGCGAGCCGCCCTACGACTTATGGCCGGTCGATATCCGCCGCTTCGGCCGTCCGCATTTCGACACTGATTGGGTCCGCACCCGCACCTACGAGGCCTACGGCAAGCACTATACGCTGGCCTGGCCTTTCGAGGAGAACATGTCGGGGCGGCCGGTGCGCAAGTCGCCGCTTTATGACAAGCTCAAGACCCAGGGCGCCTGCTTCGGCGAGAAACTCGGCTGGGAGCGGCCGAACTGGTTCGCCGATCTCAAGGCGGGCGAAAAGGCCGAGGATGTCTATACGTATGGAAGGCAGAACTGGTTCGGTGCCGTGGGCCGCGAACACAAGGCTGCACGCGAGGCAGCCGTCGTCTTCGACCAGACCTCGTTCGCGAAATTCGCGCTCAAGGGCCGCGATTCGGAAGCGGCACTACAATGGATCGCATCGAACAATGTCGCGAGGCCCGTGGGCTCGCTGACCTATACCCAGATGCTGAACGACAAGGGCGGCATCGAAGCCGACCTGACGGCGGCGCGGGTGGCGGAGGATGAATATTACATCGTCACCGGCACCGGCTTTGCCACCCATGATTTCGACTGGATCGCGCGCAACATTCCGGACGGGCTCCATGCAAGCCTGGTCGATGTCACCTCGGGCTGGTCGGTTTTGTCGTTGATGGGTCCGAAGGCGCGGGACATCCTGCAGTCGATCACCACGGCCGATGTGTCTGATAAAGCGCTGCCGTTCGGGCAATTCCGGACGATCGGCATTTCGGGCGCGCCGGTGCGGGCACTGCGCATTACCTATGTCGGCGAGTTGGGCTATGAGTTACATATCCCGGTGGAGTTCACATCTGGCGTCTATGATCGCCTGATGGAGGCCGGCCGCGCCCATGGGCTGGTCAATGCCGGTTACCGCGCCATCGAGAGCCTTCGCCTTGAAAAAGGCTATCGCGCCTGGGGTTCCGATATCGGTCCCGACCACACGCCGTTCGAGGCCGGCCTCAACTGGGCCGTCAAGATGAAAAGCGGCGCGAAATTCCGTGGTCGGGATGCGCTGGATAAACAGGCACAGCATGGCGTCAAGAAGATGCTGGCGGCATTCACGGTCGATGATCCCGATGTCGTTCTGCTCGGCCGCGAGACGATCTATCGCGATGGCCGGCGGGCCGGCTGGCTGACCTCCGGCGGCTTCGGCTACACGATCGGCAGGCCGATCGGCTACGGCTATGTCAGGAATCCGGAAGGCGTGACGGCGGACTATGTGATGTCCGGGACATACGAGCTCGAAGTCGCGACGGAACGTGTGAAGGCGAATGTGTCGCTGAAGCCGCTGTATGATCCGGAGAATGCGCGGATCAAGGGTTGATGTTGTCGATATGATCGGCGGCGGAGAGCGTGGCTGACCCCCCTCTGTCCTGCCGGACATCTCCCCCTCAAGGGGGGAGATCGGCTCGCGTTTATGCGCTCGCCAAACAGCACTGTCGCATGCTCGGATCGCGGCGGCGGATAAGGAGCGATGTCGGCGCCCCATCCAATCTCCCCCCTTGAGGGGGAGATGTCACGAAGTGACAGAGGGGGGTGAAGCCTCAATCACGGCCGAACAGTTTAAACAATCGCCGCAAGCTCTCGTCGCTGTTCCTGCATCTTGAGGAACACGTGGTAATCGCGGTCGAGCGCCATCGCACGAATCTCATTCGGCGGGATAATGTTGGCCGGCCGCGCCATGGCCTGGCAGGCTTCGGCGAGCGACGGATACCAGCCGGCGGCGCTGGCGGCTGCCATGGCGGTGCCGAGCAGCATGGCTTCCTCGCCGGCCGAGATCGCGACCTGCCGCCGCGTGGCATCGGCATAGAGGCGCGCCAGCAGGGTGTTGCGGGCGTGGCCGCCGCCGAGATGCAGCGTCTCGACCGGGCCGTCGAATTCCATGAGATCGAGGATCTGCCGCATACCCAGCGCCAGCGATACCATCGCGCGGTAATAGATCGCGCACATCGCGTCGAAGGAACCGTCGAGTGTCAGGCCATGGATGGCGCCGAGCACGCGGGCGTCACCGAGCGGCGAGCGGTTGCCGTGGAAATCCGGCAGGACATGGATCGAACCGCCGAAACCTTCACCGGTCTCCGCGATCAGGTCCCGGATCCGCTCCAGCACCAGATCATGGGTTTCGGGCGTCGGCTCGAGGCCGGCGCCATGGACGCGAACGATATGGTCGAGCAGCGCGCCCGTGGCCGATTGCCCGCCCTCGATGACCCACCAATCGGGCAGGACCACGTCGCGGTAGGGACCCCAGAAGGACTTGATGAATTGCGGCTCCTTCGAGAAGCGCATGACGCAGCTGGATGTGCCGCCGATCAGCCCCGCCTCGTTGCGCGAATCGGGATCCTTGCCGGTCAGCGCCAACTGGCCCGCATAGGCATCGACCATGCCGGACGCCACCTTGCAGTTCGTCGTCAGTCCGAGCGATTGCGCCGCCGAGGCCGTCAGCATGCCGACGCAGGCGCCGACCTGTGCCGGGATATCGGTGATGCCGGCGCGCGTGCCGAGTTCGGCAAGACCGGCGCGATCGAGAAAATCGCCTGGCCATCCTTCCTCGGTATGGCTGAGATAGTTCCACTTCGCCGTCATCGTGCAGACCGAGCGCGTCAGGCTGCCGCTCGCCCGCCATGTCAGGAAGTCGGCGAGATCGAAGATCATCCCGGCGCGGTTCCAGACATCGGGACGATGCGACTTCAGCCACATCAGCTTGGGAATCTGCATTTCGGGCGAGATCGAACCGCCTGAATGCTTCACCATCTCGCCGCCCAGCGCGGTCAGCTCTTCGGCTTGTTCTAGGGCCCTGTGGTCGAGCCAGGCGATCGTGTCCCAACGCGGGTCATCGTTCTGGGAAACCGGCAGCGGCAATCCTTCGGAATCGCGAACCGTCAATGAACAGGTCGCGTCGAAACCGATGGCGTCGATCTCGCCGGCCGCGACGCCGGCCTCGTCTCGAGCAGTGCTGACCGCCCTGGTGACGGCCGCCCAGATATCTTCCGAATCATGCTCGGCGGATTGTCTTGATGTACGGTTCATCTCGATGGGGAAGCTGGCACGTCCCAGCATCTCGCCCCGCCGGTCGAAAATACCGGCCCGGGCACTGCCCGTGCCCACATCGACGGCAACAACGTATCTTCCCATTACTCCGCCCTAGCTTCCCGACGCCGCAATCAACCCGGGGAGTTGAGCCATATCATCAAAAATGGCGGCCGGTTTCAAGCTCTCGACGATGGGAAGCAGATTGGATGCCACGGCATGCGAGGCGCCGGTAAAGGCAAACACCGTCATTCCGGCAGCTTTGGCGGCGCGGATGCCGGCTGGACTATCCTCGACGACAATGCAGTTTCGTGGGGAAAAGCCCATGCTGCGCGCGGCATGCAGGAAAAGATCCGGCGCCGGCTTGCCGTTCGCCACCATGCTGGCCGAGAAGATATTGGGCTCGAAATAGTCGATCAGCCCGGTCTTCCTGAGGCAGAGGCGAATGCGCTCCAGTTGGCTCGATGACGCGACGCAATGCGCCAATGGCAGGCCCGCCAGCATATCGCCGACGCCATGCACCGGCTCCAGTTCAGCCTGGAAGCGGGCATAGAGCCGCTTGCGCATGTCGCCGAGCGCGTCATCATCGAGCATCAGCGAATGTTCGGTGGCGATCATCGCGGTGATCGACGCCATGCTCTTGCCGAGGAAATTCTCGTAGGCCCAGCTTTCGCTGAACGTCAGGCCCGCATCCGCCAGCATTTCGCGCAGCACCGCAAACGAGATCGGCTCGCTATCGACCAATACGCCGTCGCAGTCGAAAATGACCAGCTTGCCGTTGGACTTATTGATCATGGGGAACTCTGAACATCGCGTCTGTGGATGGGCCATCCAGCGGACGGATGAGGGGCAAGCGCTTGCCCCTCATCGCCTTACCGCGCCCGACACTTCTCCGCAAGCCGGGGGGCGGGAGAAGCGGGAGGGTTGGGGCGCGGGAGGTCATGGGCCTAAGCCAGGCTGCCGTCGACATAGGCCTTCAGCGTTGCCCGTGTGCCCTTCGAATGGAGCGAGGCCAGCGCCTCGGCAAAACGCTTCTGGAACATGGGCGAGGTCCCGACATCGCCAAAGATGTCCTTGAGTTCGAGGAAGGCGAGGGGGTTCTCGCGTGATTTCATCGCTGCGTCATGCAGCCTGTCGGCGCTGGCGTCGTTGAACTCGATTGTCTTGCCGGAATCTGACTTGCCCTCGAAATAGCGGCACCAGAGCGCCGAGACCAGCGCGAGGCCCTGGACATCCTGGCCCTTGGTGAGCCGGTCGGAGGTCGAGGGCAGGATGAATTTCGGCTGCCGGTTCGAGCCGTCCTGCGCCAATCGCGCCACGGTGTCGCCAATCTTTGGATTGGCGAAACGTCGCTCGATCAGCTTGAAATAATCCTGGATATCGGTGTTCGGCACCGGCGGCACACAGGGTATGATCTCGGTCTTTTCGAGCTTGGCGAGGAATCCGCGAATCTCGGGATCCTCCATCGTCTCATGCACGAAATGGATGTCGAGCAGGGCGCCGGGATAGGCGATGGTCGCATGCCCGCCATTGAGGATGCGGATTTTCATCAGTTCGAAGGGTGCGACGTCATCGACGAAGGTGACGCCGACATCTTCCAGCGCCGGCCGGCCGGCGGTGAACTTGTCTTCCATCACCCATTGCTTGAACTCTTCGCAATAGACCGGCCAGGCATCCGCGATGCCGAAAGTCTCCTCGCAATGGCTGATCTCGCGCGCACCCGTCGCTGGCGTTATGCGATCGACCATGGAGTTGGGGAAGGAAACGTTCTTCGCGATCCACTCGCCGAAAACCGTGTCGCTTGCGAGCTTGGCCAGCCCCACCACCGCATGCTCGGTGACATGGCCATTGCCCGGGATGTTGTCGCAGGACATCACTGTGAAGGGCACGATGCCGCGATCACGGCGGAGTTTCAGGCTTGCTAGGATAATGCCGAACACGGTCCTCGGGTCCGACGGGTTCTTCGCGTCCGCAACGATTGCTGGATGTGCGGGATCGAACGTGCCGGATGCCGGATTGATGAAATAGCCGCCTTCGGTGATGGTCATCGAGACGATACGGATTGAGGGATCGGCGAGCTTTTCGATGATGGTGCCACGGTCGGCTGGATCGAGGAAATCGATCATCGCGCCGGTGACGCGCGCGGCCGACTTGCCGACATCCTGCTCGACAACCGTTGTCAGGTAATCCTGGCCCTTGAGCTTGTCGCGCATGGCGCCGTCATAGGCCGTTACCCCGGCGCCGATCAGCGCCCAATCGCGGTCGCGGCCGGTGTTGAAAAGGTCGTCGAGATAGACGGCCTGGTGCGCCCGGTGGAAATTGCCGATGCCGAAGTGAACGATACCGGCCTTGAGATCGCCGCGCTGATAGGCCGGGATCGCGGCCGTCGCGGAAATGGCGCTGAGATTGGCGAGCGAGAGTTTCGTACTCATGGCTTACGTTCCTTATGCAAATCGGACGAGCTAACTCATCCAGTTGCCGCCATCGACATTGTAGGTCTGGGCGACGATATAATCGGCTTCGGACGAGGCGAGGAAGACCGCCATTCCGGTCAGGTCGTCAGGCCGGCCCATGCGCCCGAAGGGCACGGCCTCGCCGACGAGCCGTTTCTTTTCGCCGAGCGGGCGGTTCTCGTATTTCGCAAACAATGCATCGACGTGTTCCCAGTGCTCGCCATCCACCACGCCGGGCGCGATGGCGTTGACGTTGATGCCGTGCTGGATCAGGTTCAGCCCGGCCGACTGCGTCAGTGAGATGACCGCGGCCTTGGTGGCGCAATAGACGGCGACCAGAGCCTCGCCCCGGCGTCCCGCCTGGCTCGCCATGTTGATGATCTTGCCGCCCTTGCCGCGCTTGATCATGGTTTTCGCGGCGGCCTGCATCATGAAGAGCGTGCCGGATACGTTGATGGCAAACAGCCTCTCGTAGCTCTCCCGCGTGATGTCGGTGATCGGCGCGAGATCGAATAGCGCGGCACCGTTGACCAGGATATCGAGACCGCCGGTCTTTTCCTCGACCGAGACGATCGCGGCATCGATGGAGTCCTGGTCAGTGACGTCAAGTCGTATCGCATAGGCTGACGGTCCGAGATCGGAGGCTGTATGGCTTGCGCGGTCGATGTCGATATCGGCGATCGCCACTTTCGCGCCCTCGCGGATATAGGCTTCCGCGAAGGCCCGGCCGATCCCCCGCGCCGATCCCGTGATCAGCGCGGATTTGCCGTCGAGGCGTTTCATCGGATCGCGAGCCCCCTGTCGTCGAACTTGTGGACGCGGGCTGAGTCCGGCGTCAGATAGACCTTGTCGTCGAAGCGGATGTCGGTCTCGCCAGATGCGCGCACAGTGATGACGCCCGCCTTGTCGGTCTTGACGTGGATGAAGGTATCGGAGCCGAGATGCTCCGTCACGCCGGCAATGCCGCTCCAGGTGCCCTCGGTCTTGGAGATGCCGAGATGTTCGGGCCGGACACCGATCGTCGCCGCGCCATAGGCCTTGGCGATGTCGCCGGAGACGAGGTTCATCTTCGGCGAGCCGATGAAGCCCGCGACAAAGACATTGTCCGGCTTGTGGTAGAGTTCCATCGGTGAGCCGACCTGCTCGATATTGCCGGCATTGAGCACCACGATCTTGTCGGCCATGGTCATGGCCTCGACCTGGTCGTGAGTGACATAGATCATCGTCGTCTTGAGCTGGTGATGCAGTTCCGAGATTTCGAGCCGCATGTTGCCGCGCAGCGCAGCGTCGAGGTTGGAGAGCGGCTCGTCGAACAGAAAGGCCGAGGGTTCGCGGACGATGGCACGGCCGATCGCGACACGCTGGCGCTGGCCGCCGGAGAGCTGGCCGGGCCTGCGGTCGAGATAGTTGGTGAGGTTGAGCACGCGGGCCGCGTCATCGACCTTCTTGTCGATTGCGTCCTGGGGCATCTTCGCCATCTTCAAGGGAAAGGCAATGTTCTTGCGCACGCTCATATGCGGATAAAGCGCATAGGACTGGAACACCATGGCGAGCTTGCGCTTGGCCGGTGCCTCGCCGGTGACATTGCGGCCATCGATCTCGATCGTGCCGGATGTCGTGTCCTCGAGCCCCGCAATCAGGCGCAGCAGCGTGGACTTGCCGCAGCCCGACGGGCCGACGAACACCACGAACTCACCTTCGTTGATTGTCAGGTCGATGCCGGGAATAACCTGCGTCGCACCGAAGGACTTGTTGACTTGTCTGAGCTGAATATTTCCCATTTTACTCTCCCGGATTTTCTTATTTCACGGCGCCGAATGTCAGGCCACGCACCAATTGCTTCTGGCTGAACCAGCCCATGATCAGAATCGGCGCGATCGCCAATGTCGAAGCGGCACTGAGTTTCGCCCAGAACAGACCCTGCGGGCTCGAGAACGAGGTGATGAAGGTCGTCAGCGGCGCTGCGTTCGTCGTGGTCAGGCGGATCGTCCAGAAAGCCTCGTTCCAGGCCAGGATGATGTTGAGCAGCATGGTCGAGGCGATACCCGGCACCGCCATCGGCAGCAGCACGTAATAGATCTCACCCCAGAGCGAAGCACCGTCCATCCGCGCGGCCTCCAGGATCTCGCCCGGAATTTCGCGGAAGTAGGTGTAAAGCATCCAGATCACGATCGGCAGGTTGATCAACATCAGCATGATGGTCAGGCCGATGCGGCTGTCGAGCAGGCCAAGGTCGCGAAAGATCATGTAGATCGGAAACAGCACCGCTACCGCCGGCATCATCTTGGTGGAGAGCATCCACATCAGGATGTCCTTGGTCCGGCGTGTCGGCGCAAAGGCCATCGACCAGGCCGCCGGCACGGCGACGATCAGCGCAAGCACCGTGGAGCCGAGCGCTAGGATCACCGAATTCATGAACGGCCTGAAGTAGTTGTACTGACTCTGGACGTCATAATAGCTCTCCATCGTAAAGGACGGGATCAGGTTGAAGCCCTGGATGGCTTCCTGCTCCGACTTGAAGCTGGTTATGATCGTGTAGAGGATCGGAAAGAAGATCAGTAAAGCGATAGCCCACGCCGCGACGGTGACGGCTGCGGTACGCCTGGTGGAAACAGCTCGTGCCATGATGCGCTCCTATCGGTCGAGGTTCTTGCCAACCGCCCGCATCGCGAAGAAGGCGACGATATTGGCGAGGATGACTGCGATGATGCCGCCGGCCGAGGCTTGGCCGATCTTGAATTCGAGGGTCGCCTTCTGGGCGACGAGGAACGGCAGGTTGGTCGATGCATAGCCGGGTCCGCCATTGGTCGTGACCAGGATTTCCGCATAGACCGAGAGCAGGAAGATCGTCTGGATGAGGATCACGACGGTGATGGCACGGGCGAGATGCGGCAGCGTCAAATAAACGAAACGGTTGAGAAAATTCGCGCCGTCCATCTCGGCCGCTTCCTTCTGCTCGCCATCGAGCGATTGCAGCGCGGTAAGCAGGATGAGCGTCGCAAACGGCAGCCATTGCCACGCGACGATGATGATGACCGACAGCAGCGGAAACCGCCCGAACCAGTCGATGGGGCTGAGGCCGACGGAGCGCAGGAGATCGGAGATCACGCCATATTGGGCATGCATGATCATGTTCTTCCACACGAGTGCGGCCACCGGCGGCATGACGAAGAAGGGGGAGATCACGAGAATGCGGACGATACCCTGACCCCACATCGGCTGGTCGAGCAGCAGTGCGAGCAGGATGCCGCCGACGAGAGTGATGGCAAGCACGCTCGCCACGATCGTGAGCGTATTGAGGATCGACCATAGGAAGGCGGGATTGTTGAAGAAGAGGAGATAATTGGAGAAGCCGACAAAGCCATCGCGCATCGGGCTAAGCGGATTGTACTGTTGGAACGAGAACCACAGCGTGATCGCCAGCGGCACCGCCATCCAGATCAGCAGCAGCCCGACGGACGGCGCCAGCATGGCGCGGGCAAGCGAGCGGGTTTGTTGCGTAGCCATTCCAATCCTCCTCCCATATCGCGGTCCCGCCACAGGTCCCGCAAGCGGGAGAGACAGCACCAGCCTACTTCTTGATAGAGCGTTTTGTTCTTGGAGTTTATTGCACAGGCACGCATCACTGGCGATGCCTGGGGAAATCCTTAAAGGGGCTGCCCGGCGAGGCCGGACAGCCTAGATGCGTCCTTGGGAGACGTTACTGTATATATCCGCCTTCGGTCATGGTTGCCGTGGCGGCATCCTGCGCCTGCTTCAGTGCATCGTCGGTGCTCATCTGGCCGGCAAGTGCCGCCGAGAAGAGCTGGCCGACAGTGGTGCCAAGGCCCTGGAATTCAGGAATGGCGACGAACTGGACACCGACATAGGGGACCGGCTTGACAGTCGGCTTGGTCGGATCGGCGGAGTTGATGCTGTCGAGCGTCATCTTGGCGAAGGGAGCGGCCTTCTGGTATTCCGGGTTGTTGTAGAGCGAGGTGCGCGTGCCCGGAGGAACATTGGCCCAGCCTTCCTTGGCGGCGACGATTTCGAGATAGTGCTTCGAAGTCGCCCAGGCGATGAACTTCTCGGCCGAAGCGGCCTTCTGCGTACCGGCTGGGATGGCAAGCGTCCATGCCCAGAGCCAGTTGCCGCGCTTGCCGAGGCCGTTATCCGGCGCCAGTGCATAGCCGACCTTGTCGGCAACCGTCGAGTCCTTCGGGTTGGAAACGAAGGAAGCAGCCACCGTGGCATCGATCCACATGCCGCACTTGCCCTGCTGGAAGAGTGCGAGATTTTCGTTGAAGCCGTTGGACGAAGCGCCCTGCGGACCGGCATCGTTCATCAGCTTGACATAGGTATCGAGCGTCGTCTTCCATTCCGGTGAATCGAACTGGGGCTTCCAGCTCTCATCGAACCAGCGTGCGCCGAAGGAGTTGGACATGGCGGTCAGGAACGCCATGTTCTCGCCCCAGCCGGCCTTGCCGCGCAGGCAGATGCCGTTGATGCCTTCGTCACGGTTGGTCATCTTGCGGGCTGCATCGGCAATGAATTCCCAGGTCGGGGCGTCAGGCATGGTCAGCCCTGCCTTTTCCATGAGGTCCTTGCGGTACATGACCATCGAGCTTTCGCCGTAGAACGGCGCGGCATAAAGCTTGCCGTCGGCGGAAAGGCCTCCGCGGATAGCGGGCAGGATGTCGTCGACGTCATAGTCGGCACCGAGATTGTCGAGCGGCAGGAGCCAGCTCTGCTTGGCCCAGATCGGAACTTCATAAGTACCGATCGTCATCACGTCGTACTGGCCACCCTTGGTGGCGATGTCGGTGGTCACGCGCTCACGGAGCACGTTTTCCTCAAGCGTCACCCATTCGAGCTGGATGTCGGGATTTGCCTTGGTGAAATCGTCCGTCAGCTTCTGCATACGGACCATGTCGCCATTGTTGACGGTCGCGATGGTGATGGTTTCGGCGTTGGCCATGCCTGATATGGCGATTGCTGTGCTCGCGCCCAGCAAGAAGGTCTTCAAGTTCATGAGATCTTCCTCCCAGAAGAAAAAATGAGCAAATGCTATGCTCATGGGCATTTACTCGTATGATTGCTAATGTGTCAAGCGGATTTCGTTGTTGCGGCGCAGCAATGTTTCTTGGCAAAGACAAAAGACACTTATCCCGCGCGGCCTGAATGCCGGCGGGTCACGAAGGGCGGGAGGATTGAAAGAGATCAGGCCGTCTTGAGCAGATGCTCGGCGGTTTCCTCATCGGTGATGAGGCCGTTGATCAGGTTGCCGCGCAGCGCGCCCGATATGCCGGGGAACTTGCGATGGCCCTTGGCGGCGGCGATCACCAGCGAGGTCTCGCGCGGCGGGATCGGGGACGAGGCAACACGTTCGTTGGTGATCCCCTGGATCATCTTGCCGTCACTGTCGAACGACCAGCCGACGATCTCGCCGGCGGCGCCGGCACTTCTCAGTGCCGCGAGCTCCGCCGATGTGATGAAGCCGTCGACATAGAGCGGCGCGTCCTCGGTGAAATCGCCGATGCCGACGAAGGTGACATCGGCGCGCGCGGCGAGCGCCAGCGTCGGCTTGATCATCGCCTGGGCATGCAGCATTTCCCGCTCGCTGCGCGAGGTGGCGATAACGGGCAGCGGCATCGGGAAGGAGCGGACATTGACCGAGTCCGACATGGTGAAGACGACGTTGTAATACGCGGCGGAGCCATCGGGCGCGATATTGCCGGTCAGCGACACGACCCTGTGGTGGCGGCAATCCATGCGCGGCAGGAGTTCGACCGCGGCCTTCAGCGTGCGGCCGGTTCCGACCGCGATCAGCACCGGTTCCTCGCGCTTCAGCCACCGCTCCATCTCGGCGCTCGCCGCCTCGGCGACGCCGGTTATCGTGGAATCGGACCCAGGATCGGTCGGTACGACATCGACGAATTTCAGCCCGAACCTCTCCCTCAGGGCGTCGGAGAGTTCGAGACAATTGGCGATCGGATGGTCGATCTGCACGCGCACCAGACCCTCGGAACGAGCGAGCGAGACGAGGCGCTGGGCCGATTGCCTGGACACGCCGAGCTTGGTGGCGATCTGGTCCTGGGTATTGCCGGCGACATAGTAGAGCCAGCCCGCACGGGCTGCGTCGTCGAGGCGGCTCACTCTCTTGCTCATGGATCGGTCGGCTCCCGGAATTTTCCGCGCGGATCATAGGCCGCAACCCGAAAATTGGAAGGGGTCCCGCAAAATTCGCGGGCGCCCCACCTTGGCTTTTCCTTCCACTCGGATATGGTCCGCGAAGGCCCTTCATAAAGTGATTTCATGCGCATACTCATCGTCGAAAATCTCCATAAGACATCCCTCGGGCAGGTCGGCATTGCCCTCCAAGAGGCCGGCGCCGAACAGGTCTGGATCCGGCCCTGGAATGCCGAGCCGCTTCCCGCCGCGAGCGACGGTTTCGACGGCATGGTGGTGCTAGGCGGCGAGCAGAGCGCCATCGACGACCATATCCATCCCTATCTGCCGGAACTCGCGCGGCTGATGAAAGGCTTCGGCGACGACGACAAGGCGGTGCTCGGCATCTGCCTCGGCAGCCAATTGCTCGCCCGCGCCCATGGCGGTACCAACATCCTGGGCACCGCGCGGCAATTCGGCTGGCATCGCGTGGCCAGGACCGAGGCTGCGGCTCAAGATCCTGTGCTGACGGCGATCGATGCCGAATTCCCGATCTTCGAATGGCACAGCGACACGTTCACGCTGCCGGAAGGCGCCACCCATCTGGCGACCAATCCCGATGTTGCCAACCAGTGTTTCCGGATCGGCCGGGCGTCCTATGGCATGCAATTCCATTTCGAGGCGAACCGCCAGGTGGTCGAAGACTGGAATCAGGGATTCGCCGAGACGATCGAGCGGATGATGCCGGGCTGGCTCGCAGACTATGACAAGCACGCCGCGACCGACGGTGTCGTTGCTGATGCCGCTGGCCTCGCGATCGCCCGCGCATGGGTCGGCCAAATCCAGGCAGCTTGAGAATGCCAAAAAGCCCCGGCGTTGCCACCGGGGAGGGTGGTCCATCTCCGGGGACGCGGAGACGGACGGTGAGGCTATGGGTTGGTGCCAGCCCTGTAACGCGCTGGCCGGCGCCGTGCTGGGGGTCAGGGCCGCTTGATGGCGCGGCCCCGGCCGGTCACACGAGCTTTGAGATCACACGAGCTTTTCGAAACGGTAGCCGGTCCGCGAGCGGCGGACGATCGACTTGCGGATATTGTCGAGCGCGAATTCGCCAGACGTCGTCTTGACGATCAGGATCGCATGGCCCTCGCCACGGCGGGTGCGGACGACGGCGATCTTCAAGGCCGAGGCAGGCACGCCGGCGCGGATCAGCTTGTGGCGCTTGGTCATCGCATAGTCGTCGCAATCGCCGTAAGCCGGATTGATCGACCATGTGTCGCCACGCTCGCGGCGTGGGCGGATCGAGCGGTTGACCTGGGCATTGACCGACACGAGAAGCGCGCGGATCTTCGGTGTGTAGGCGACGACCGAGCGGCGCGACTTACGGCATTCCGAGGGGTTCTTGAGGCAGAACAGCTGGAAGGCGAGCGGGGCGGCGGCCATCTCGGCGCGCTGGTGGCGCGAGCGGGAGCCGAGGTTCCAGGCATTGGCCTCGGGCACGATTGCCGCGGTGAATGTCAGAGCCGCGAGAGCCGCGACGATAAGCTTGGGAAACATATCAGTCATCCCCGTTTTCCGGCCTGCCCTTTTGTTGCCGGGCCTGGTGCCGTTTGGTTGGGGCGAAGGTTCCTGTTTTTCCAGATATTCTCTCCGCCGATGACACCAATCTACCGATGACCCGCTAAGGCCTCCTCAAACCAATCGCTAAAATTTGACCTATCTGTCGTTTTCGGGGACGCATGTGTTCCGCAATGGCGCGAAGCAGGCTATTGCGGCTTCGGCCTTCCATCCGGTCACGAACTTCTTTAGGATCGGGGCCTCCTCCCGCGACGCGATTTCATGCCCGGCAAAGTCACCATCCAGAGCATTACACTGACCGCTTTCCGCAACTATGCGGAAGCGTCGCTCGGCTTTGACGGACGTCACGTCGTGCTGACCGGTGACAACGGGTCCGGCAAGACCAACCTGCTGGAGGCGCTGTCGTTCCTGTCGCCCGGCCGTGGACTGCGCCGCGCCGTCTATGCCGATGCGGCCAAGGAAGGCATGGACCGGGGCTTTTCGATCTTCACCCGGCTCGACGGCATGGACGGTGAAGTGGAGATCGGGACCGGCATCAATCCCGGCGAGGCCGGTACCCGCAAGGTCCGCATCAATGGCACCGAGGTGAAGTCCTCCGACGAATTGCTCGATCATTTGCGCGTGCTGTGGCTGACGCCTGCCATGGATGGGCTGTTCACCGGCCCCGCCTCCGACCGGCGGCGCTTCCTCGATCGTCTCGTTCTTTCGCTCGACCCGGCCCACGGGCGCCGGGCGGCGGATTTCGAAAAGGCGATGAAGATGCGCAACCGGCTGCTGGAGGAGCGCCGCCATGACGGAACCTGGCTTTCCGGCATCGAGCAGCAGATGGCCAGCCTCGGCGTTGCCATGGCCATGGCGCGATCGGAAATGCTGGGGCTGCTGACCAGGCTCGGCGGTCACGGTGCGGCAGCGGGTGCCTTTCCGGCTGCCGGCCTCGCGCTGAGTGGTTTCCTCGACGACGCGCAAGATTCCGCCGCGATCGATCTTGAGGACCGATATCGCGGAATGCTGGAGGAGACCCGCTATCGAGACCAGGCGGCGGGGCGCACGCTCGACGGTCCACACCGCACGGACCTGCTGGTCACCCACGTCGCCAAGAACATGGATGCGGCGCGCTGCTCGACCGGCGAGCAGAAGGCTCTGCTGACCGGCCTGATCCTGGCGCATGCACGCCTGACCGCCAACATGACGGGCTTCGCGCCGATATTGCTGCTCGATGAAATTGCAGCCCATTTCGACCAGGCGCGGCGCGAGGCGCTGTTCGACCTGATAGACGATCTCGGCGGCCAGGCCTTCATGACCGGCACCGACAGCCATCTTTTCGACGCGCTCGGCAGCCGCGCGCAGTATTTTACTGTCTCGCATGGGGACGTCGAAATCAAAAATTAGAGAAGTCTTAAATACTTGAAGAAGACGCGCGATCACGCGGCCTTCACATTAACGTTTTTTAACAGTCGGGGCTTTGCCCATTCATTGAAATGCCACATTTGAAGCACCAAATATCCATTAATGGTGGTCGTCGCCCCTTGACCACCACGATCCGGGATCAGGCCCGTCCCCCGCCGGCCCGGAGATGCGGAAACAAAGACGCCCCTTATCTTTGTTCCGCTTTATAAGAGACCGTCATGGCACCGCCCTCCGGCCATGACGGTCTTGCCATATCTGGGGCTCAGTTTTCGGAACGCATTAACGGCAAACGAAAATGGCCGGAAACCCGGCCATTGCGATTTCGCTCGTCTGTGAAAGGCTTACATCAGGCCGACGGCCTTGTAGGCTTCCTCGATGCGGCCCTTGCCCCATTTCTTTGTTTCGGACATGTCGCCACCGAAAAGCGAGCGGGTCTTGGCATCGGTCGCGATATCGACGCCTTCGCCGGCGGCAACCTTGCGCAGCGTCTGGCCGCTCTTGACCTCGACTAGGCCGTGCTCGACGAAAACCGCGAAATTGCCGCGGCTCTTGCCGGTGAAGAACTTGGTGCCGCGCACGCCGATCTGGCCGAATGTGGTGCGGATCGTCAGGTCGATCTTGGGCGTGCCTTCGGGCCGGTCGAAAACCATGTCGCCGGACACGAGCTCAAGCACGCCGCCCTGTTCGGCGAGGAAGCTGTCGAGCAGCACTTCCGTGTTCTCGCCCATCAGGATCTTGGTGTCGGAACCGAGCGTCATGGACGCAAAGCTCTTGGCGCCGGTGGCCACGAGATCGTTGTTGGCCAGCGCTGCACCGGTGCGGATGGCGGCCTCGATGTCGTTCTGGGTTCTCATCACCTCGCCCTTGGCATCGAGCACCTTGCCGATCTCGTCGGAGGCGAATGACGGGAAGGCAGGGGAAATAGCCAGCGCCCCGGCAAGGCCGAGCGTCTGCCTGCGGGTGAGACCTGTGCCGATATAAAATGTCTTGATGCCGCTCATTGTTCTGAGCCTCCTGAAACGATTTATGAAAGACTATTCCAACTGACGTCTTTTGCAAGGCGCGTATTCGGTATGTCTTTCCGGACTTGGGTCTATTATCGCGCCTGGACAGCGGATTGTTGTTCCGCTGGTAACAAGACGCTGTTTCAGGACAACGACACTTCGCTAGCGAATTTCCCCAGCCTCCGGACCCCAGACGTCGGTCACGGCGAAGCCCTCGGCGGTGGGATCGAAAGGATCGAGGGCCATCTGCGTCAGGCCGAAGGTCCAGGCGCGGCCGGTAATGGTGGGAATGATCGCCGGCCGGCCCGCGATCTCGGTGACGCCGCTGAGCGTGACCTTGAACTCCGTGCCGATCGTGGAGCGCGAGGTCAGCACGTCGCCGACCTTGGCCTTGCCGCGCGCATGGAGCGTTGCGAGGTTGGCGGAGCTGCCCGTGCCGCAGGGCGAGCGATCGATACGGCCGGGCCACATCGTGGTGCAGGTGCGAACCGCGCCATCCGGCTCTTCACCACGGAACATGACATAGGATATGCCCCTGATTTCGGGGATCTCCGGATGCACGACCTCAAGGCTGCGGTTGAGTTCCGCCTTGATCTTCATGCCGGCCTCGACCAGTGTGCGGGCATTGGCCTTGCTGATTGATGTGCCGATAGCGGAGGCATCGACCAGTGCGTAGAAGATGCCGCCGTAGCAGATATCCAGCTTGATCGTGCCGAGGCCATCGATCGTCACTTCGAGATCGAGTTGATGGACGAAGGAGGGCGGCATGGTCAGTGTCACGCTTTCGCAGCGTCCGTCGCGGCAGGTAGCCGTCGCCTTGACCAGGCCAGACGCGGTATCGAGCATGACGATGGTTTCGGGTTCCTTCATCTCGACCATGCCGGTTTCGAGCAGCGCGGTCGTGACGCAGATGGCATTGGAACCCGACATCGCATGCGCCTGGTCGGCCTGAAGGATGATGAAGCCGGCATCCGCGCCCTCGCGCCGGGGCGGCACCAGCAGGTTGGCAGATCCGAGCGGGCCGGAGCGCGGCTCAAGGCACAGGAAGCGGCGGAGAGAATCGTCCACCGTGTTGATGTGGTTCAATTGCTCCGCAATCGTCTTGCCGGGAATGTTGGGCACGCCGCCGGTGGCGACACGACCGATCTCGCCCTCGCAATGCACATCCACCAGCTGGATCGTCCGCTTCCATCTCATTTCGGCAGTTCCTTAAAAACGATCGATGCGAAAAGGTGTCATATCCACGGGCGGCGTCCGGCCCATGATCATGTCGGCCATGAGCATACCCGTCGTGGCCGAATAGGTCAGGCCGAGATGGCCATGACCGGTCGAATAATAGAGCCCCTTGGTCGTGACCGAGGCCGAGAGAACAGGGACCGTATCCGGTGTTGCCGGACGATGTCCCATCCATTCGGTCGTGTTCTCCACATTAAGCGACGGCAGGGCGAATTTCGCATGCTCGACGAGAATGCGGGCGCGCCGCCAGTTGGGGGCGCGGGTGAGCCCAGCCATCTCGACCGAGCCACCGACGCGGATGCCGCCGGCTGTCGGCGTGACCATGAAGGCGCGCTCCGGCCAGATCAGCGAATATCTGAGCCCCGATGCGCCACCGGGCGCCATGATCTGGGTATGGTAGCCGCGCTCGGTTTCCAGCGGGATCGGCTCGTGCAGCGCCTTCGAAATATCGGCCGTCTGCATGCCCATGGCGATGACGACACGATCAGTCTCGATCCGCCGGCCATCCTTCAGGATTACGGCGGTGACGCCGCGCTCGTCGCGCTCGACGCGGGCCAGTTCACCGGTCAGCGATTCGCCGCCGTGCTTCTGCATATCGGCGACGATGGCCGAGACATAGCGGAAGGGATCGGTGATGAAATGGTTCTGCGGCAGCAGTACCGCCTTGAGGATATCAGGATTGAGCAGCGGTTCACGCTCGCGGAGTGCCGCCCCGGCCAGAACCTCGTATTTCAGGCCGTAGCGGTCCATCAGTTCGAGATTGTCGCGGCCATCCTGGAACGCTTTTTCGGTCTCGTAGAGTTGCAGGCAGGTCGCCTCGCTCAGCAGGTCCGGTGCAGCCATCTGGCCGAGCAGGTTCCGGATATCACCGAGCGCGCGGGTGGCGAGGCTGGCGCCGGCGTCCTCGATTTCGCGGATGCGCCTCGGCCGGCCGGCAGCCAGGAACCGCAGGAACCACGGGAACATCTTGACCGCATAGAGCGGGTCCGCCGTTACCGGCGCCTGCGGATTCACCATCCAAAACGGCAGCTTCTTCCAGGTCGAAGGGCGTGAGGCGGCATCGAAGCCGTTGACCGCAATGCTCGCCATGTTGCCGAAGGACGTGCCACGACCGGGCTCACCTTTGTCGAGCAGGATCACCCTCTCGCCACGCACTGCCAGCTCCCGCGCAATGCCAACGCCGGCCAACCCGGCGCCTGCGACGATGATTGGATGCGTTGCCTGCATGTCCTATCCTGCTTTTCGCACGGCGGCCGCCGGCATGAGGTTGTTGAGCCGCCGCAGCTTGAGTTCGTCCGCACGGATTGCCTCGACTGCCGCGTCGCGACCGATCCGGAGGAAACGCATCGTGGCGCCTGATGGAGCCTGCGCCAGCTTCCACAGATCGGGCTCGATGACATGGGCGAATTTCGGATAGCCGCCGCAGGTATTGGCCTCGGCGAGCTGGATGACCGGCGCGCCGGATGGCGGCACCTGGATTGTGCCCGGCATGATGCCATGCGACATGAGTTCGAGCTTGGAGGTCAGCGCGAGAGCCGGGCCTTCGAGCCGCATGCCCTGGCGGTTGTTGTCGGCCGAGACTTCGTAGTCTGTCGAGAAGAACGCTTCGCGTGCACCGTCGGTGAAAGCGTCGAATTCGGCGCCGGGCATCACACGCAACGTCAGCGCTTCGCCCGAGGGCGAGCCGCCCAGGCATTCGCGGAAGTAATAGGGATCGGCGCCATGGCCCGCAAACTCCCTCTTCTCCCCAGCGGGGAGAAGGTGGCGCGTAGCGCCGGATGAGCGGGTGGGCGGAGCCCCCTCATCGCCTCGCATGCGCTCGGCACTTCTCCCCGCTGGGGAGAAGAGGGAGCCAGTCGTCAGCTTATCACCTCGGATCAGTGCCCGGCCTTCCAAGCCGCCAAAAACACTCTTGAGATCAGTCGCGCGCGATCCCAGCACTTGCGGAAGATCCAAGCCGCCGCCGACCGCGACATAGGCGCGCAAGCCTTCGGATGGCGGGTCGAGCCGGAGTTCGTCACCGGCATTGGCCGTCTGCGCCCACCAGGGCGGGATCGGATTGCCATTCAGCATCGCGGGGCAATTCGCACCCGTCACGGAAAATTTAGCCGGCTCAATGAATTTCATCCGGAACGGGAAGATGGCGATTTCGATCGCCGCCGCACCTTCGTCATTGCCGAGCAGGAGATTGGCGATCCGGAGCGCGGGCCGATCCATTGCACCACCGCGGCCGATGCCTTGGTCGAGGAAACCCGGACGGCCGAGGTCCTGTACCGAATTCATCAGGCCTGATGTGAGAATTTCGATCATGTCATGCGCTCCGCGACGAAGCGTATCCGGTCGCCGGGCGCGAACAGCGCGGGACGGGCGCGGTTCGGGTCGAAGAGATCGAGCGGCGTGCGGCCGAGAATGTGCCAGCCCGACGGCGCCGTGATCGGCATGATGCCGGTCTGGCCGCCGCCGATGATAACGGAGCCCTTGGGCACGCCCTGGCGCGGATTGGCAAGACGTGGCGCGGCCAGCGACGGATCGAGACCGGAGAGATAGACGAAGCCCGGCATGGCGCCGACAGCGGCGACCGAATAGAGCGGCGCCGTGTGGCGCTGGATCACCTCATCAACGCTCAATGACTTGGCGGAAGCGAAATCCCCGAGATCCATGCCATCCGCACCGCCGTAGAATACGGGTACATCGACGATGCGACCAGCGTTCTCGCCTCGCGCAGGCACCTCCCATAGGTCGCGCATTGCCGTCTCGACGACATAGGCATCGAGGAGCAACGGATCGAACACGACCATCAGGTTGTTCATCCCCGGCACCGTCTCGAGCACGCCATGCATGAACTTGAGATCACGCGCCAGCCGCCAGACTTTCTCCTGCACGGAATCGTCGAACACCGCACCCGCCCCATCCAGCAGGATGGCGCCGGTGCCTTCATGCGATAGACGCGGTTCGATTTCCCCGTGCAACATGGCAGTTCCCATATGACTTGACGACTGATATATCAGTTTGTTGTTCTTGCAAAGACCATGCAAGATTTTCCTCAGCGAATTGAAGCCGGGCCGAAAGCGGATTAGAGATTGGATCGAAACGAGGTGCAAGTGATGACGCTGACGGTCGATCTGAATTCTGACATGGGCGAGGGTTTTGGTCCGTGGAAAATGGGCGATGATGCGGCGATGCTCGATATCGTCACCTCCGCCAACATCGCCTGCGGCATGCATGCCGGTGATCCCGAGGTGATGGCGAAGACGTTCGGTGAAGCCAAGACCAAGGGCGTCGCGGTAGGCGCGCATCCGGGTTACCCCGATCTCTTCGGCTTCGGGCGCCGCAACATGCCCTTTACGATGGGCGAGACCGAACGGCTGATCGCCTACCAGATCGGCGCCGCCGAGGCGATGGCCGTCTATGCGGGTCATCAATTGACGTTTGTCAAACTGCATGGAGCGCTCGGCAATCTCGGCCAGCAGAACAGGGACGTCGCGATGGCCGCGTTGCGAGCGATCAAGGCCGTCAATCCGAAGCTGATCTGCCTGACGATCGCCTTGGGCGAAATGGATAGGCTCGCCGGCGAGATGGGGCTGGAGAAGAAGTCGGAGATTTTCGCCGATCGCGCCTATACCGACGAAGGTTTCCTCGTCGATCGCAAGCTGCCCGGCGCGGTGCTGCACGACGCCAATGATATCGCCCGCCGTATCCTTGCCATGCTTGAACAGGGCGGGGTGATCACGGCATCGGGCAAATTGCTGAAGACGCCGGTCGAATCGATCTGCGTCCATTCCGATACGCCTGATGCGGTCGAGATCGCGCGCAAGCTGAGGGCCTCGCTCGAAGCCGCTGGCATCACTGTTAAATCCTTCGCTGGGGCCTGAACGCATGGATCTGGTCCTGATCGAAAAACTGATGCGGCTACTTGAGGCGTCGGACCTGCAGGAACTCGACGTCAATGAAGGTGGCATGCGGATAAGGCTTGCCAAGAAGCGCAGCGGCAACGCCATCCAAGAGGCCGAGCCGGCCGTGGCGACATCCCAGCCGCCACGCGATACGCCGGTGGAGCAGCTGACCAGCCATCGCATCATCGCCGGCATGGCAGGCACCTTCTATCGCTCGCCGTCGCCGGGTGCGCCGCCATTCGTGACCGAGGGCGCGGAAATCCGCGATGGCCAGCAGCTTGGGATCATCGAGGCAATGAAGATGCTCAACCCCGTGGAAGCCGACATGGATGGCGTGATCGTGCGCATTCTGCTCAAGGATGGCGATTCGGTGTCGCCGGGCACGGGGCTGTTTGAGGTCGAGCCGAGATGAACGAGACCCTCCGCCAGACCGTCCTCGACCTGATGAACCGGCATGGCATCGGCGCGCTGGAGTATCAGGGGCCGGATGGATCGCTGACGCTCGATACCGAGCGGGCGATCCAGTTGCACGCGAAAATCTTCGCCGATGCGCCGGGCGTGTTCCTCTCCTGCCATCCCGCCGACAAAGCCGAACCGATATGGCCACGCGATGTCCGCCGGGGCGAGATCATCGGCTGGCTGAAGGTAGGGCCGCTGCTGCGGCCCGTCACGGCCAGCGAGGATGCTGTCGTGACTGGCCCGCGGCTGCCGGACGGATCGTTAGCCGGCTACGGAGACCGGCTGTTTTAACGGTTCAGCCGGCGAATGTGAGCGTTTCGCCATCCGCCGGAATGACCAGCCGGTTGCGATCAAGGCCGGCCTCATCTGCACGCTTGCGAAGGTCTTCGCGCGTAGTGGTCGCATGGTCGAGTGCTTCCATATGGGTCGCCACGACGATTGCGCTTGGTGCGGCTTCGCAGGTCGCGATCGCCTGATCCGCATCCATGACGATCAGGTCGCCATCCCATTTGGCGCCGCAGGCGTGGATGACGATGATGTCGGGGTGGATCGAGCTGATATTCTCAGCGATGACCGGATAGAAAACCGTGTCGCCCGCCCAATAAAGCCTGGGCTCACCAGCCGCCTCGATCGTCACTCCCATGACCGGCCCCATGTCATCCACGACGGGTCCGAGGCCATGGCTGCCTTCCTCACGGGTGAAGGTGATGCCGTTCCATTCCATACTGTCGGTGAGAGGCGTCACGTTCTCGAAGCCTGCCGCGCGAATAGTCTCCTCGTCTCCGGGTTGGCAGATCAGCGGCAGATGTTTCGGCACCATCGTCTTGGCGAGTTCGTCGAAATGGTCGGAATGAAGATGCGACACCAAGACGAGTTCGACGCCCTCCAGGATCTCGTCGATGCTCACCGGCAGTTCGACCAGCGGATTGAGCGACTTTCCCGCGAAGGATTCGAGGCTGTGCTTCGGCGCGAAATAAGGATCGATGAGGATCGTCCGGCCATTGATGTCAAGCTTGAGCGACGCGTTTCGTATCAGCCGGATCTTCATTTTGCCGCCAGTCTGTCCAAATTGTTGATCTCGAAGGCAAAGGATACCTTGCCCATAAAAGCCTCATGATTCATTTTTTGGTGGGTAGTTTCCAGGCCAGACAAGCTACGTACATGAGCGGGACACCGATCGCGGCTATTACAGTCATAGACACCACCGTTACATAAAACATTGGAGACGACCAATCGACGGTCCTATCGGAGCCGTTGCGCGACATAACGAATGTTTCGCCTTCCCAGATCGCGGGCAATGCCACACCAAGGCCCGCAACGAAAAAGAGCAAGCCAGCAGTGAAAAGGCAAAAAATCGCCGCGTTCTTGGACATCTCTTAATACCGCTCGCCATTAAGAGAAATCCGCATCAGATGCCGTCACCTTTTTCAGCAACTGGTATCTGCCGTATTTCGTCCGCTTCTTCCCGCGCCTTGGCCTTCTTCAGCGATGTCTTGCTGCGGGTGATGCGCACCTTCTTGATGCGGCGCGGGTCGGCGTCGAGGACGTGGAATTCGAAGCCCGGCACGGCCTGGACCACTTCGCCGCGCGCCGGAATGCGGCCGAGTTCGGAGAAAATCAGGCCGCCCAGCGTATCGACTTCCTTGATCTGCTCGGCAATGTCGAAATCGGGGCCGATCGCCGCGGCAATCTCTTCGAGATCGACGCGGGCATCGGCGATGAACACGTCGTCGGCCTGGCGAGTGAACATCGCCTCTTCGTCGTCGTGCTCGTCCTCGATGTCGCCGACCAGCATTTCGACGATGTCCTCGAGCGAGGCGAGGCCATCGGTGCCGCCATATTCGTCGATGACAAGCGCCATCTGGATGCGCTCGGCCTGCATCTTGACCATCAGTTCCGAGGCCAGCATCGAGGGCGGCACGAAGAGCACCGGCCGGAGGATGCCGGCTTCGGCGATCGTGGTGTCCGGGTTGACGCGGGAGAGGTCGAAGGGCTTGCTCTTGGCGCTCGCCCTCGGCGCTGCCGTGCCGTCCGGGAGCGGTAGCGGCGCGGGCTTTGCCTGCGCGCGGCGCTTGTTGCGGCTTTCCTTGATCATGAATCCCAGCAGGTCGCGGATATGGACCATGCCCTTGGGGTCGTCGAGCGTCTCGTTGTAGACAGGCATGCGCGAGCGGCCGGTCTCGTGGAACAGCATCATCAGCTCGCCGATCTTGGTGTCCTGGTCGATCGCCTCGATCTCGGCGCGCGGCACCATGACATCCTCGACGCGGACCTCGCGAAAGCGCAGGATATTGTTCAGCATCGCGCGCTCGACGGGCGAGAAGCCGATCGCGGCGCTCTCTTCGGTCGCCAGCACGTCGGCGAGATCCTCGCGGAAGCTCGACGCATTCTGTGGCCGCAGGAGCCGTGCCACCTTTGCCCAGATCGATTGCCTGGGCGCGGTGGTACTGTCACCTTTGGGGGAAGTGGTGCCATCCTCGGACGATTTGTGCGCCGATGGCTCTGTTGCCGCATCATGCGACCGTGTCGAATATTCGCTCATTGCCTCAACTGTCGTTGTGGTCATTCCCCGTAGGGATCGGCAAGGCCCATCTCCGCCAGAATGCGGGTCTCCAGGCCTTCCATGACCGCCGCTTCCTCATCTGTCATGTGATCGTAGCCGAACAGATGAAGGAAGCCATGCACCAGTAGATGGGTTAGATGATCATCAAATGGAATGCCAAGGTCAAGGGCCTCGCGGCGCAATGTTTCCTCGGCCATGATGATATCGCCCAGCATCGGCCCCGGCTGACCGCCCGGCGCCAGAGGAAAAGCGGGAAAAGACAAGACGTTCGTCGGCTTGTCCTGGCCGCGCCAGGCCTCGTTGACAGTCCTTATATCGTCGTCGCTGGTGAAGACCAGTGAAATCTCGATGGCACTGTCGGGAAAGGGCTGCCCGGCATTTGATGCAAGAAAGCCTGCCGTGTGTTCGAGCACGCGTGCGGCAAAGCTGGTGAGCGCATCCTCATCCGGCCAGCCGCCGGATTCGACGCTCAGCTGGATATCCAGTCTCGTGGTAGTGCCGGACATCACACGTTCGCTTGGGTGGCGATCGTCTTCGCGGCACCATCGGCTTCATAGGCGCGCACGATGCGGGCGACCATCGGGTGGCGCACGACGTCGACATCCCTGAATTTGACAATCGAAACACCCTCGACGCCATCAAGGATTTCGAGCGCCTCGACGAGGCCGGACTTGACACCGCGCGGCAGGTCGATCTGGCTCGGGTCGCCGGTCACGATCATGCGGCCGTTCTCGCCCAATCGGGTCAGGAACATCTTCATCTGCATGGCGGTGGTGTTCTGCGCCTCGTCGAGAATGACGGCGGCGTTCGCCAGCGTGCGACCACGCATGAAGGCCAGCGGCGCGATCTCGATCACGCCGGCGGTGATGGCGCGTTCGACCTTGTCGCCGGGCATCATGTCGTAGAGCGCGTCATAGAGCGGGCGGAGATAGGGATCGACCTTCTCCTTCATATCACCTGGCAGGAAGCCGAGCCGTTCGCCGGCCTCGACGGCCGGACGCGACAGGATGATACGATCGACGGCGCCGCGTTCGAGCAGCTGGGCGGCATGCGCCACCGCCAGATAGGTCTTGCCGGTGCCGGCCGGGCCGATTCCGAATACGAGCTCGGAGCGTTCCAGCGCCCGCATATAGACGTCCTGGTTGGGCGTGCGGGCATGGATGGTTTTCTTGCGCGTGGAAATCTGGCCCATCGAGAGCTTGGCCTTCTTTTCGAGCGCTGGGAAAACCAGTTGGTCATCGGCGGCCTGGGCCATGCGGATCGCGCCCTCGACATCCGAGGCCTCGATCGGGCTGCCTTTTTGCAGGCGGTCGTAGAGATAATCGAGCGTGCGGCGGGCAAGGTTCGTCGCGGCCAATTCACCCGAGATCGCCACGGTGTTGCCCCGCGCTCGGGCGTCGATCTTGAGCCGGTCTTCGATGAGTTTGAGATTCTGGTCGAACTGGCCGAACAGCTCACTCGCGAGGCGGTTGTTTTCGAAGGTTAGAACAAAGTGATTTGCGTCTGTCCTGCTGGGCTGGCGCTCTTTAGACATCAACTCGGGTCTGTTCAAACCGCCTTGCTCCTTTGTGTCGGCGGGCCGGCGCATCATGCCGTCTCGGCGTGAAGGCTGTTGGTGCCTGCCTTGGTGATTCGCACCTTTATAATGTCACCAATTTTGAGATTGTCATTGCTTTTCATTTCGATGATCACAGGCAAAAGCCAGGGCGACCGGCCCACCATCTGGCCCTCGAAACGGCCGGGTTTCTCGACCAGAACGTCGAAAACGCGGTCCGCCATCGACTGCTGGAACGCGGTCTGCTGGCTGAACAGCAGGGACTGCAGCCGTTCAAGGCGTTCGGCCTTGACCGCCTCCGGCACATGGTCGGGAAGGTCGGCGCCGGGGGTGCCCGGACGCGGCGAATATTTGAACGAAAAGGCCTGTGCATAACCCACGGTCTCGACCAGCCGCAACGTGGCCTCGAAATCCGCCTCGGTCTCGCCGGGAAAGCCGGTGATGAAATCGCCCGAGATCGCCATATCAGGGCGTACCGAACGGATGCGTTCGATCAGCGCGATATATTCGGCGGCGGTGTGCTTGCGGTTCATTGCTTTCAGGATGCGGTCGGAGCCAGCCTGCACCGGCAGATGCAGGTAGGGCATCAGCTTGGGCAGGTCGCGATGTGCTTCGATCAGCCGGTCGTCCATGTCGCGCGGATGGCTGGTCGTGTAGCGCAGCCGCTCGATCCCATCGATCTCGGCGAGATGATAGAGCAACTCGCCGAGGCCCCAGGCGGCGCCATCAGGGCCGTGACCATGCCAGGCATTCACATTCTGGCCGAGCAGCGTGACTTCCTTGACCCCGGCATCGACGAGTTTGTGCGCCTCGGCGAGAATCTGGCTGAGCGGACGGGAAACTTCCGAGCCGCGCGTATAGGGCACCACGCAGAAGGTGCAGAACTTGTCGCAGCCTTCCTGCACGGTGAGGAAGGCGGTGACGCCGCGCGAGATCGTTTTTTCGCGATTGATCTGCGGCAGGTATTCGAACTTGTCCTCGACGGCATAGTCGGTCTCGACCACTTTCTCGCCACTCTTGGCGCGCTCGAGCGCTTCCGGCAGGCGGTGATAGGTGGTGGGACCGATCACCAGATCGACCACGGGTGCGCGGCGGATGATCTCGCTGCCTTCGGCCTGCGCCACGCAGCCGGCAACGCCGACCATCAGGTCTCGGCCGGTCTTGGCGCGAGCACGCTTCATCTTCTGCAGGCGTCCAAGCTGCGAATAGACCTTCTCGGCGGCCTTCTCGCGGATATGACAGGTGTTGATCAGCACCAGATCGGCGTCCTCGACCGTATCGGTCGGCATATAGCCGCTCTCGCCCAGCGAATCCGTCATCCGCTGGCTGTCATAGACATTCATCTGGCAGCCATAGGTCTTGACGAAGACCTTCTTGCTGTTGGCAAGCGGCTGGAGATCCTTGTTGGGCACGTGTTCGTTCATGCCCGGCTCTTTAGAGCATCTCGGGGTTTAACTCAACGGGCGTTACCGCCCCCGCAAACTCTTCTCGAGCATATCGCGCAGTTGGTCGCGCACGACCCCGCTGACCACTTTGCGATTGGATGCCGGCGTCACATCCACGGCATCCCCAAACCGCACATCCACGTCGATCGCGCCCGTCTTGAGCACGCCCATGAGATGCGGCAGCAGCTCGACATCGCCGGGCCATGTCGCGACCGGGCGATGATAGTGGCCCATCGCCATGCCGTGGATGCGCGTATAGGTCACCGAGACCGGTTGGACATGCACGATGCCACCGGGAGCGTGCCGCGCGGCCGACGTAGCCGCGGCAAACAGCGAAGATTTGATCTCCTTGAGCCGGTTGCCGTCGGTGGTCGTGCCCTCGGGGAAGAGCACGACGGCCTCGCCCGCGTTGAGGCGCGTCGCCATTTCGTCGGCCTGTTCGCGGGTCTGGCGGCGCTCCTCGCGCTTGATGAAGATCGAGCGTTGCAGACGCGCCAGCAGTCCGAAGACCGGCCAATCCCTGACCTCCGACTTGGCGACGAAAGTCGCATCCACCACCGAGGCGACGACCAGGATGTCGAGCCAGGAGGAATGGTTGGCGGCGATCATCAGCGGCCGGCGCTGTTCAGGCCCGCCATGGACATGCACCTTGACGCCGATCGCCCAGAGTGCGGCCTTGTGCCAGAGGCGCGGCAGGCGATTGCGCCAGGGCAGTTCCAGCCAGAGGAAGACAAGGTGGAAAGGCAGGAGGACAAGCGTGGTGATCAGGACGGCGGCAACGGCGAGGCCGATCCGGATCCAGGCGATCACGTCTCATCCTTGACGAGCGGAATGCCGTAGAGTTCAAGCCGGTGATCGACCAGCCGGAAGCCGTGCTCGCGGGCGATCTTTTCCTGCAGCGCCTCGATCTCGGCCGAATGGAACTCGATCACCTTGCCGCTCTTGAGGTCGATCAGATGGTCGTGGTGCTCTTCCGGAACCGTTTCGTAGCGCGAGCGGCCCTCGCGGAAATCGTGCCGCTCGATGATGCCGGCATCCTCGAACAGTTTCACGGTGCGATACACGGTGGCGATGGAAATCTTCGAATCGACCGCCGAAGAGCGGCGATGCAGTTCCTCAACGTCGGGATGATCGGACGAATCCTGGAGAATCTGCGCGATAACCCGGCGCTGCTCGGTCATGCGGAGGCCGCGCTCGGCGCAAAGTTCGATCAATGTGCGCGTTATATCCGCCATCAATGGCTCCCCGGGCGTCCAACCATGAAGCGCTCTAACGGAGATCAAGCCTCATGACAAGCGCCGTGGACTTCTGGCCCTCGCCCGCGGCGTAGTAGCCCTTGCGTTCGGCGACCTTGCGGAAGCCGAGCTTGCGATAGAGGTTGAGCGCGGCGCCATTGCCGTCATCCACCTCGAGGAACATGGTCTGGGCGCCACGGCCGCGCGTTTCGCGAAGTGCGGCCAGCATCAGCCGCCAGCCGAGGCCCTGCCGTGGATATTTGTTGGAGACCGCGACTGTGAGGATTTCCGCTTCGCCCGCCGCTTCGCGGGCAAGCACGAAACCGCCAAGTCCTGAAATGCCGTTGTTCGGCCGCGCGGTATATCCGAAGACCGTGGACTGGCTCATCAGGGAGTGGAATTCGCCGTCGCCCCAGCCTTGATAGAAACGCTCGGCATGCAGAAGGGAAAGATCGTGGCAATCGTCGAAGCCGGCCGGGAAAATATCAAACTCGGCCTTTCGGGTGAAGAAGCTTTCGAGCAGCGAGACCGGATTCATCGGGCTTTCCATGGCGGTACTTAAACTGACCCTACCATCCAAAGATTGAGAATTTTTGAACCTTGAAGCAAATCACAGATGCTTGATCGCAAAACCGGTCTGCGGCTTGGCGCCGGCGCCGCGGATATAGACCGGGCTCGCCTTTGTATCGTCGGGTAAACGCGCGCCGATCCGGCCGATGCGATCGAGCGGATAGACATCGACGTCATGGGCCACGCCGTCGAGGGCGGCCGCGCCCGAGCCCGCCAGGATGCCGTCGAACCGGGAGACGATGGCGCGGACATCCTCGTAGGCATAAGCCTCCGGCTCGGTGAGCGCCTCGCCATCGGGGGCGAAGACCTGGGCGAAGATCTCATCCCGCCGCGCGTCGATCGCGGCTACGACAGGCATAGGCGGGCCGATCTCCAGCACCTGTTCGGCGACAACCTCAAGCGTCGTCACGCCGACTGCAGGGATGCCGAGAGACAGCGCAAAACCGCGCGCCGCAGCGACGCCTACCCGGATGCCCGTAAACGAGCCGGGGCCGACCGTCACGGCGATCCGCGTCATCTGCTGCAGTGTCATGCCGGCCTGGGTGAGCACTTCGTCGATCATCGGGATCAGCCGCTCGGCGTGGCCCTTGCCCAGCGCCTCGGAGATCGATGCGATCAACGCGTTCGAACCGGCATCATAAATGCCGGCCGCGCAAACAGGCCCTGACGTGTCGATGACGAGGATCATGGGAAAATGAAGCCGCCGTTAGACGGCTTCGACTTCCCGTACCTCGGGAATGAAATGGTGCAGCAGGTTCTGGACGCCGTGCTTCAGCGTGGCGGTGGAAGACGGGCAGCCGGCGCACGAGCCCTTCATGTTGAGGAACACGGTGCCGTCGCGATAGCCCTTGAAGGTGATGTCGCCGCCATCCTGCGCGACCGCCGGGCGGACGCGGGTTTCGAGCAGTTCCTTGATGGTCGCGACCAGCGTCTCGTCGCCCGGCTCGAAAAACTCGCCCTGGGCATCGATATCGTCCTGGTCATGCGCGGAACCCATGATCGGTGCGCCCGACATGTAATGTTCCATGATCGCGCCGAGGATAGCAGGCTTCAGATGCGCCCAATCGGCGCCGTCCTTACTGACGGTCACGAAATCATAGCCGAAGAAGACGCCTGTCACGCCGCGAATGCCGAAAAGCTGTTCGGCAAGCGGTGATGCAGCCGCGTCATCCACATTGCGGAAATCGGCGGTGCCGTCTTCAAGCACGATCTTGCCCGGCAGGAACTTCAGGGTCTGCGGGTTCGGCGTGGCTTCGGTCTGAATGAACATCGGTCGCTCCAAGTGTTGCTCGCGGGTCAAGGCCGGAGAACGTCAGGTTTGTACTTTAGAATTATTCCAATAAATATTCTCTTTGCGCGCGTCGCGCAAGGCATATCGTGCTCGCTGGCGGCAAAAACAAGTATGTTTTTGTCAGGAATAACACCGATCGCGACGCCTCACGCCAGCGCGTCGATCTCTTCCTCGGTGAGCGTGTCGGGCACGATCGTGACGGGGATGGGAAACGAGGGCATGCCGCGCCCGGCAACCGCCATCACCAGCGGGCCAGGGCCTTCCTTGCTGCTCGAAGCCGCCAGCACCAGGATTGCGATATCGCGGTCCTCCTCGATCAATTGCAGGATCTGGTCGGTCGCCTTGCCCTCGCGGATGATGAGTTCGGGCTCATGGCCGATCTTCTCGCGCACGTCCTGCGCGACCTTGGCCATGATGGCGTCGGCCTCCTCGCGCGCTTCCGCCCGCATGACCTCGGCGACGCCGATCCACTGGTTGAAATCGGCATCCGAGATTACATAGAGCAGCACCAGGCCGCCATTGGAATTCTTGGCGCGCATGCCGGCATAGCGCACGGCGCGGGCGCTTTCGGGCGTCTCATCGATGACGGCGAGGAACTTGCGGCGGTGGCCTTCCAGCCGCGACTGACGTGTCGATACCATGAAGTCTTGCCCCCCAAATGCTCTGACAAATTGTTAGCGCAGAAAGCCGATGATGTCTCTCACTTCGTTCATCACGACATCGGCTCGGGCCCGCGCCCTTTCGCCGCCCTTCTTGAGGATGGCGTCGATATGGCTGGTGTCGTCCATCAGCCGCCGCATCTCGCCGGTGATCGGCGAAAGGCTCGAGATGGCGAGGTCGACCAGCGCCGGCTTGAAGACGGAAAACTGCTGGCCGCCGAACTCGGAGAGCACCTCGGTCTTGGTCTTGCCAGCGAGTGCGGCATAGATGCCGACGAGATTGTCAGCTTCCGGCCGGCCCTTGAGGCCCTCGGTCTCCGACGGCAAGCCATCCGGATCGGTCTTGGCCTTGCGGATCTTCTTGGAGATCGCGTCCTCGTCGTCCATCAGGTTGATCCGCGAAAGATCCGACGGATCGGATTTCGACATTTTCTTGGTGCCGTCACGGAGGCTCATGACGCGCGGCGCCGGGCCATCGATCAGCGGCTCGACCATCGGGAAATAGGCATGCACCGGCTCGTTGCCGACGGTGATGTCGATACCGCGGCCTACCCGTCTGATGCCGTCCTTGAAATCGAGGTTGAACTTCATGGCGATATCGCGGGCAAGCTCCAGATGCTGCTTCTGGTCGTCGCCGACCGGCACATGGGTTGCGCGGTAGACGAGGATGTCGGCGGCCATCAGGCTGGGATAGGCGAGCAGGCCGAGCGAGGCATTCTCGCGGTCCTTGCCGGCCTTGTCCTTGAACTGGGTCATGCGGTTCATCCAGCCGATGCGGGCGACGCAATTGAACACCCAGGCAAGCTCGGCATGCTGCGGCACGGCGGACTGGTTGAAGACGATGTGCTTTTCGGCATCGATGCCGGAGGCGATGAAGGCCGCCGCGATCGAGCGAATCTGGCCGGGCAGGTCCTCATGGACCAGCTGCGCGGTAATCGAATGAAGATCCACGACGCAATAGATGCAGTCCGAACCTTCCTGCAACGCGACGAATTTCTTGATCGCGCCGAGATAGTTGCCGAGATGGAGATTGCCGGTCGGCTGCACGCCGGAGAATACGAGCTTGTTGAATTCACCCATGAAAATGTTCCTCGGTTAGGCTGGTGGAGGGCCCCAGGGCCAAAGGCCCATGTTGCTGACGCGCGGGCTTATGCACCGGCCAAACCGCACAATCAAGTAGCGCTGAAGAGCGTTTGGCGTCCTCCGGAAAATGACTCCCGGGACGCCACAATGCGGCGCGCAAAAGCAATTCTCAAAAATGCCGCTTTTAGGATTTTTATGCCTCGCGATGGAACTTTTCGGCCGATGCGCCAAGCGTCCAAAATAAAACAAGGAATTTGTATTGCGTAAGACCACCTCGCTTGCCCTTGCGGCCCTCATCGCGCTCAGCACCAATGCCACCGTCAATACCGATGCCATGGCCGGCCCGAAGACCCGTCAGACGATGAAGCTGAAACGGCACAAGGTGTCTTACGGCTATGCGCTGCAGCGGGTGAGCGTGAAGGCCGGCTGCTTTCCCGAGCAGTTGAATATGGTCCTCGCCCATATCGCGCGAAAGACCGGCGGCCGTCCGATCGTCACATCAGGCCACCGCCATGGCGGCCGGCGCGGGTCGTATCACCGCAAATGCGAGGCGGCGGATATCCGGGTGCCGGGTGTTTCCGTCAGCCGCATCATCGCAGCAGCCAAGACCGCCCCGAATATCGGCGGCATCGGCACCTATTGTAACGGGCTGGTGCATGTGGATGTGGGGCCGAAGCGGCGCTGGCGGTATTGCTGATTTAGGACCCGAGGATCTTAGGCCGCGTGCTGAATCATATCCCATCGATTGCCGAAGGGATCGCGGAACACAGCCACGGTGCCATAGACCTCATGCCGCGGCTCCTCCTCGAAGATCACGCCCTTCGCCAGATAGGCTTTGTGATCCCGCGCGAAATCATCGGTCGAGAGAAAGAAGCCCACCCGGCCGCCCGTCTGGTTGCCGATCGCGCTTGATTGTTCTTGGCCAACGGCCTTGGCGATGAGCATGTTCGCGCCATTGCCGCCCGGCGGGCGCACCACGACCCAGCGCTTTTCGTCGTCGAGGCCGTTGTCCTCGACCAGTGTGAAGCCGAGTGCACCGCAGTAAAAGGCAATCGCGGCGTCATAGTCCGGCACGACAAGGGCGACGAGAAAGAGGGATTGGTTGGTCATGAGGTCAATCCTTTGGTGACTGGTCGGCGGCCGCCGCCGGCGTACCCGCCTTGCGCTTCATATTGCGCCGGAGCATTCCCAGGCTCGCCCCGCCGATCGCGAAGGCGACGCCGAAATAGACGACCATGGCGAGGCCGATCAGCGCCAGCACTGCGAGAACTTCCTCGATCAGGCCGGACTGCGGTGAGATGTAAGGAGCGGCGTAGATCGAGGCATATTCGAGTACCGCAGCCATGACGCCAGCCGCGATCACCAGCCGCACCAGCCGCCAGACGAAGGCGCGTTCGACATCGAAATGGCCGCGCCGCACCAGCGTCACGAACAGCAATGTCGTGGTGATCCAGCCAGAGACGACCTCCGCCGTGGCGATGCCGCGCTCGGCGAAGAAGGGGAAGAGCGAGATGGCCAGCGCGCAATTGGCGGCCACCGAAACCATCGTGAAACGCATCGGCATCTTGGTGTCCTCGCGGGCGAAGAAGCCGGGATTGAGCGCCTTGATCATCACGAAGCCGGGGAGGCCGAGGCCATAGATCGCGAGGATGCCGGCGACCGTCGCTGTCGTCGTCGGGTTGAATGCGCCGTGCTCGTAGACCACTCGAATGATCTCGTCCGACAGAACCCAGATGGCGGCGGCGGCGGGCAGCGTCAGGAACAAGCTGAATTCCAGCGAGCGGTTCTGGATGTTGGAGGCTTCGACATGGTGCCCGCCACGGAGCGCCCGCGACAGTTCCGGCAGGAGAACCACGCCCACCGCGATGCCCACCACGCCAAGCGGCAGCTGATAAATACGGTCGGCATATTGCAGCGCCGAGATCGCCCCCTCCTTGGTCGAGGCGATCATCTGGCCGATGAGCTGGTTGATCTGGGTGATGCCGCCGGTGATCGCGGCCGGAAAGGCCAGCACCAGCAGCCGCTTGACGTTGGGCGTCATGCGCGGCCGCCGGAAGCCGATCGACATGCCGGCCGCCCGCACGCCGACATAGAGCACCGCCATCTGCAACAGGCCCGCGACCAGCACGCCCCAGGAGAGATACCAGGCAGTCGCAAGCGGATCGGCACCGGTCCAGAGGCCGTAGCCGAGGGCGGCGATCATCATGACATTGAGGAAGATCGGCGCCACGGCCGCTGCGAAATAATGGTGCAGCGAATTGAGCATGCCCGACAGCATCGCCGTCAGCGACATGCACATGAGATAGGGGAACATCACGATGGCGAGCTTGACCGTCACCTCGTATTTCTCGCTGCCGGCCTCGAAGCCCGGCGCGATGATGGTGCGCACGATCAACGGCATGGCGAGTTCCATGGCAATCGTGATCAGCAACAGCACGGTGAAGAGGACGCCGAAGACTTCCTCGGAGAAGCGCTTGGCGGCCTCCTTGCCACCACCCTCGATCTCCTTGGCGAACAATGGCACGAAGGCGGCGTTGAAGGCGCCCTCGGCGAAAAGGCGCCGGAATAGGTTCGGGAACCGGAAGGCGGCGTAGAAGGCATCGGCCATCGGCCCGGTGCCGAGCGCCGCCGCCATCAGCATTTCGCGCGCGAAGCCGAAGAAGCGGCTGCCGAGCGTGGCGCCGCCAACCGTCATGAATTTCCTGACGAGGCTCATCGGCCGTTCACCTTGGCTTTTCTCTCCATCGCGCGCGGGAAAGACCCCGCCCCGAAACCCCTCCCCACAAGGGGGAGGGGCCAATTCGTGGCGTTCCTGTTACCCCAAGCGACGTATCTCCTCGCTGAAGCGGTCTGGTGTGAGAGGAAGCGGTGCGGCAGATTAAGCCCCTCCCCCTTGTGGGGAGGGGTTTGGGGCGGGGTCTTCATCAGCATCTTCACGACTGCGCCACCGGCTTCTTCACGGCCACGCCCTTCGGCTGCAGGGGCGTGACGACACCCGGCGCGACGCGCTTCACATCCGCGCCATCCTCGGCCATCACGGTCTTGAGATGGGTGGCGACCATTGCCTGGCGGTTCTCGTTGTTGAGTTTTTCGCCTGTCAGGTCGGTGACATAGAACGTATCGATCACCTTCTCGCCGAAGGTGGTGATGCGCGCCGAGGCGATGTCGAGCGAGAGGTCGGCCAGCATCGAGGTGATATCCGAGAGCAGGCCGGTCCGGTCGAGGCATTCGATCTCGATGACGCTGAAGCGGTTCGACAGCGAATTGGAAATCGTCACGCTCGGCACGATCGTGAAGGTCTTGTCCTTCTTCTTGTTCTTCGTGCGGGTGGCGATGACCTCGGGCAGGCGGCGCTTGCCGGAAAGCACGTCCTCGATCATCTTCGAGATCGTGCCGGCCCGGCGCAGTTCGTCCTCGTCGTCCTTGAACTGGCGGCTGATATGGATCGTATCGAGCGCGCGGCCGAATGCAGTGGTGAAGATCTGCGCATTGGCGATGTTGGCGCCGGCGGCAGCACAGGCACCTGCCATGATCGCCAGCAGTCGCGGGTGGTCGGGCGCCAGCACGGTGATCTCGGTGATCGCCTGGAACGCATCAGTGCGCACCATCGTGTTGAGCACCTTGTCCTGCTTGTCCGATTCCCGGACGAACGCGGTGTGACGCACCTGATCCTCCAGCGGCACCGACAGCAGGTAGGGCTGGTAGTGCATGCGCACATAGGCCTTGCGTTCTTCCTCCGGCCAGTCCGACAGCGCTTCCATGAGCTTTTCGCGCGCCAGGTTGACGCGCTCGTTGCGACTGACTTCGGAGAAGCCGCCGGCAAGCAGCAACTCGGTCTCGTAATAGAGAATGCGGAGCAACTGCCCCTTCCAGCCGTTCCACACGCCCGGCCCGACCGCGCGGATATCGCAGACAGTCAGGATCAGCAGCAGCTTCAGGCGTTCGAGCGACTGGACCCGGCTCGAAAAATCGGAGATCGTCTTCCAGTCGTTGAGATCGCGCGTCTGCGCCGTCATCGACATGGCCAGATGCTCTTCGATCAGCCAGGCGACCATTTCGGTCTGCTTCGGGTTGAGGCCGAAGCGCGGGCAGAGCTTGCGCGCAACGCGGGCGCCGCCGATCGAGTGATCCTCGGCGCGGCCCTTGGCGATATCGTGCAGCAGCACAGCGACATAGAGCACCGTGCGGTCCTCGATCGTCCTGATGAGGTTCGCCGACAGGGGCACATCCTCGATGTCATGCCCCTTCTCGATATTGGAGAGGACTTCGACCGAGCGGATCAGGTGCTCGTCCACGGTATAGTGGTGATACATCGAGAACTGCATCATCGAGACGATGCGGCCGAATTCCGGAATGAAGCGGCCCAGCACGCCCGCCTCGTTCATCCGGCGGAGAATGAGTGCCGGATCGCGCCGCGAGGTGAGGATGGCGATGAAAAGGCGGTTCGCCTCTTCGTCGGCGCGCAGGTGATCATTGATCAGATGCAGCGAGCGGGTGACGCTTTTGAGTGCATCGGGATGGAATTCCAGCCCGTTGAGATCGGCGATGTGGAACAGGCGGACCAAGTTGACCGGATCGCGCTTGAGCACATCGGGATTGGCGAGCGCCAGCCGGCCCTTGTCCTCGACGAAATCCTGCGTGCCGGCAATCTTGCGCTTGCGCGCGGTGAAGCGCGAAATGACACCGGACAGACCGGGCTGTTCCTTGACCTGCTCGTCCTCCAGCGCCGCGCAGAGAATACGGGTGAGATCACCGACATTCTTGGCGACCAGGAAGTAGTGCTTCATGAAGCGCTCGACTGCGGAGAGGCCGGGCCGCGTCTGATAGCCCAGCGCTTCGGCGACTTCGCTCTGGTGATCGAAGGACAGGCGGTCCTCGGCCTTCCCCGTCAGGAAATGCAGGTGGCAGCGCACCGCCCAGAGAAAATCCTCGGCCTTCTGGAACGAGGCGTATTCGGATTTCGACAGGACACCGAGGCGGACCAGTTCCGCCGTGTCGCGCACGCGGTAGAAATACTTGGCGATCCAGAACAGCGTATGCAGATCCCGGATGCCGCCTTTGCCTTCCTTGACGTTCGGCTCGACGAGATAGCGGGTATTGCCGGAGCGATCGTGGCGCGCGTCGCGCTCGGCGAGCTTTGCAGCGATGAAATCGGCACCCGAGGTGCGAACGATCTCCTTGTCGAAGCGAGTGGAAAGCTCGAGTTCGAGATTGGCATTGCCGCATATGAATCGTGTCTCGAGAACAGCGGTGCGGATCGTCATGTCGCTCTTGGCGAGCTGCAGGCATTCGTCGATCGTGCGGGTGGCGTGCCCGACCTTCATGCCCATATCCCACAGGATATAGAGGATGAATTCCACGATCTTCTGGCTGAGCGCCGTCTGCTTGCCCGGCAGCAGGAAGAGAAGGTCGATATCGGAACCAGGCGCCAGCGTGGCACGGCCATAACCGCCGACTGCGGTTACCGCAATGATATCGTGCGGCGCGGGAAAGACGTGGCGAATCGCAAAATCGAATGTGTGGACGATGATCTGGTCTTCGAGCCATGAAATCCGCCGGGCGCACCCCATGCCGGAACCATCCCGGTTGAGGATTTCATGCGCCTTGGCGCGGCCTTCCTGGCTAACACCCCTGAGATAGGCGAGCAGGGCTGCCCGGCGAGCATCCTTGTCGGTTTGATGCTCGGCGGCGATCGCTTCCATTCCGGCTGCGAACGTCTCGACGTCGAGTATTTCGGGGTAGGTTTCGTCCGGCTTTTCCACCAGGGCCTTGGTCTGCTGCATGAAATAACAACCTCTCCGGCAACCCGCCGGAACGCCGGGTCTATAGCGCGAACGAAGGCCCAAATACAGGAAATAGTTTGAGTGGGGCTTAACTGGGGCATGAAGAAAGACCCGCCCTCATTCACCCCCGTCCGCGCATTTCGCCTGCCCGTTTTCGCCGATGCATTGCTCCAGCGCCAGCGAGTTGATCAGCGGCTCTCGCACCTCCGGCGCCTCCATCACAGGCGTGGTGCAGTTGGAAAGCGAGAAAACAAGCAGCACGGCCACCGCGACTTTGGCCGCGATGGCCATTTGAGATCCCATGCGATCGCTCACGCCCGCTTCGCCGTCAGCCCAGCCAATTCCTGTCCGAGATCGGCGATGCGGCCGACGGCTTCGACCAGTGTGTCGTCCGGCACAGTGAGCGAAAGGCGCAGGAAGTCCCTGGCATTTTCGCCGAAGGAACCGCCCGGCATCACCGCGACATGCTTTTCACGCAGCAGCTTGCGGGCGAAGGCTTCGCCATTGAGGCCCGTGGCTGCGACGTCGAGAAGGATGAACATCCCGCCCTCGGGCATCAGCGGCTTGATGACGTTCGAACCGGCCAGCGTGTCCGCTGCGAGCTTCGCCCGGCGGCCATAGTTTTCGCGCATGATGCGCGCCGTGTCGAAAGGCTGGGAAACCGCCATCGCCGTCATGTCTGATATGAAGGGCTGGACGCCGAACAGCATGGTCTCGGAAACCGGCAGCAGGCGCTCGCAGAACTCGGCCGGACCGGCGGCCCAGCCTGAACGGAAACCGGGCGCGGCATGGGATTTCGAGATCGAGGACACCACGATCGTCCGATCGGCGAATTCAGGAAAATCGAACGGCGAATGGAAGCCCGAGCCGAAGGTCAGTTCCTCATAGACCTCGTCGCAGAGGATCCAGAGGTCGTGCTTGCGGCACACCTCGCCGATCGCGATCACTTCCTCGCGGCTGAGCACTGCGCCGGAGGGATTGTGCGGATTGTTGAGCAGCAGCACGCGGCTTTTCGGCGTGATCGCCTTTTCCAGGTCTTCGGCCTGCATGTGGAAACGATTTTCGGCGCGCAGCGGCACGGTCTTGATCGTGGCGCCTGTGCTGGCGACCACGCCTTCGTACGTCGCATAGAGGGGGTCGCCGACCAGCACCTCGTCGCCGGCTTCGGCAAGACCCAACATCACCGCGAACAGCGCGGTCTGGGTGCCGGGAAAGCAGAGAATGTTGCTTTCGGTCACGTCGGCGCGGCGCTTGCGGTATTTTTCGACCAGTGCCGCGACCACCGGCCGCTCGCCGCGCCCGTCGGAATATTTATAGCGGCCGGCATACATGGCGCGCGCGGCCTCATCGAGCAGGGCGCGATCCGGCGGCAGGTCGGGCTCGCCGATGGTCAGTTCGATGATGGGAATGCCTGAGGAGGCCATGGCGCGGGCCTGGATATGCAGCGCCCATTTGCCGGAGCCCAGTCCTGAAAGCCTGTCGGTGATGGATGCATAGCGCATGGCGGTTCCTTTCCGGATTTCTCTTACTTCTTTTCGGCGAGCGAAATGCCGAGCAACCGCTCGACGGATGACAGCGCGACATGGGCGAGTTCGCCCTCGCCGAACATATCGGCGGCCATCGAGCCTTCGAGCCAGAGCCCGTCCATCAGTCCGTTGATGGCGATGGCGAGATAGCGCAGTTCTCCCGGCGCGAGCTTGCGGCCGGTCTCTTCGAGTGCGGCACCGATATGCGCCTCGAGCTTGTCGCGGAAGGCGAGATAGCCCTCGCGATGAATGGCGGCCAGCGCCTCGTCCACCGTGATCTGCGAGATGAAGGTCGCCCAGAGCGACAGGTTGCGCGGATCGATGATAGGCGGCTTGAAATTCGCAATGACGAAAATCCTGAGCCGGCTGACGGCATCCGTGCCGAGTTCCTCGGCGGCGTCGTTTGCTGTCTCGAACATGGTGTTCATGATCGCGCGATAGGCGGCCTGGAACATCAGTTCCTTGCTGACGAAATAGTGGCGGATCAGGCCAGGCGTCACGCCGGCGCGATCGGCGATCTCGCGCACGGTCGCACCCTGGATCCCGGATTCGGCGATCGCATCCAGCGTCGCGGCGATCAGGTCCTGACGCCGCACTTCTACGCTCTCATGATGGAAGGACCGCCGCGTCATATCAGGCTGCCCTGAGCACGGGACGGGTAAGGCAGGTCGGGCCGCCCTCGCAGGCGATGCAGAGCGCATCGGCCTCGAAGGTCTCGACGACGCAGCCCTCGGCTTCCATGGCCGCCTTGGTCAGCGGGAAGCCGTCGACCATGATCACGTGCTTGGGCGAGGTCGGCAGGACATTGAGGTTGAGGCCGTTCGAAGCGGCGAATTCCTCGGCGGGCGCAACGATCATGCGGATGCCGCGTTCCTTGAGCAGCATGTAGAAAGCAGCCGGCAGCAGCGGTGCATGGACCAGAGCAAGGTCATCGGCCAGCGGCGAGATCACGCTCATCAGGTGCAGACAGGCTTCCTCGCCCTGCCAGAGCGGCAGGTCGAAGCAGAGGACGGTAACGCCGAGCGGCTTCAGGATTTCCTGCATCTGTTCGATGCCGGCCTGGTTGGAGCGGACGCCACGGCCGATGGCGAGCGTCTTCGAATCGACCCAGACGCAATCGCCGCCTTCGACCGTGCCCGGCGCCTTGATGCGGCCGAGGATCGGGATGCCGGCGTCCTTGTAGGCATCCTCGTGCATCTTGCCCTCGGGAACCCGCAGCCGCTTGCCCATGCGCAGGATGATGGCACCCTGGTCGGTCATCAGCGAGGGGTCGTGGGTGAACATCGAATCGGCCAGGCCGTCGCCGGCATCTTCCATCCACTGGATGACCGCGCCGGACTTTTCCACAAGCGCCGCGAACGTCGCATACTGCGCGATTGCCTTCTCGCCATCAAAGGTTGGACCGTAATGCCATTCGGACGCATCGGCCTCAAGCAGGCTTTTGCCGGGGCGGCGCATCAGCACGCGGGCAAGCGGACTGGACATCGCCTGGGAACCGAAGGCGTTCATTATTTTCTCCATGGATGTGGTAACCGGCCGATTGCATCCGGTCCTTGTGACGGAAAGTGGATTATACACTTGAATAATTTAAGAACAAGTGATTTACTGATTTTTAACGCGACGAAAGAGGCCAGTGGCTTTCATCGTAAAAACATAAACTGGGGAACAAGAATGAACACGGATAGATCCAAAATCCGGTATTGGCGGTTTTCATGAGTGAGTCGGCGGAAGCGATTCAAGTCGCTGATCTGCATAAAAAATTCGGCCCCCTGGAAGTTCTGAAGGGTGTGTCGCTGACAGCCCGGCAAGGCGATGTGATCGCGATCATCGGCGGTTCCGGTTCGGGCAAATCCACCTTCCTGCGCTGTATCAACATGCTGGAGCTTCCGAGCGCGGGCACGATCACCATTCATGGCGAGAGGATCGACATGAAGAAGGATGGCCATGGCGGCTTGATGCCTGCAAACCGGAAGCAGGTCCAGCGCATCCGTTCGCAACTGGCCATGGTGTTTCAGAACTTCAATCTCTGGCAGCACATGACCGTGATCCAGAACGTCGTCGAGGCGCCGATCCATGTGCTCGGCGTGCCGAAGGACCAGGCTATGGCGCGGGCTGAAACCATCCTCAAGCGGGTCGGGCTTTACGAAAAGCGTGATGTCTATCCCGGCTTCATGTCCGGCGGCCAGCAGCAGCGCGCGGCAATTGCCCGGGCACTCGCCGTGGAGCCGCTCGCCATGCTGTTCGACGAGCCGACTTCGGCGCTCGATCCGGAACTGGTGGGCGAGGTGCTCGCCGTCATCGGCGATCTCGCCAAGGAAAAACGCACGATGATCCTCGTCACCCACGAGATGAAATTCGCGCGCAACGTGGCCAGCCACGTCGTCTATCTCCGGCAGGGCATCGTCGAAGAACAGGGACCGCCCGAACAGCTGTTCGGCAACCCGCAGTCCGAGCATCTGAAACGCTTCATCAGCTCGGTCCACTAATCAACAAGCCAAACCAGAAACTGGGAGAACAGTATGAAAAACGGTTTGAAAGTCGCAGCCCTCGCTCTCGCAATCGGCATCTCGGGCGGTGCATCGGCAATGGCTGAACAGGTCAAGGTCGGCTTTGCCGCCGAACCCTATCCGCCCTTCACCTCGCTTGACGCGTCGGGCAAGTGGGTCGGCTGGGAAGTCGAATTCGCCGATGCGATCTGCAAGGAAGCCAAGCTCGATTGCGTGATCACGCCAGTTGCCTGGGACGGCATCATCCCGGCACTCACCACCAAGAAGATCGACATGATCGTCGGCTCGATGTCGATCACCGAGGAACGCCTCAAGACGATCGACTTCTCGGACAAGTATTACAACACCCCGACCGGCATCATCGGCCGCAAGGACGACAAGTTCGACGCGACGCCGGAAAGCCTCGCGGGCAAGATCATCGGCGTCCAGGTTTCGACCATCCACCAGGATTACGCCACCAAGCATTTCGGCCCGACGGCCGCTGAGGTCAAGGAATACCAGACCCAGGACGAAGCCAACCAGGATCTTGCCGCCGGCCGTGTCGATGCCGTGCAGGCCGACGCCATCGCGCTCGACGCCTTCCTCAAGTCGGAAGCCGGCGCCTGCTGCGACCACAAGGGCAATGTCGCGGACGATGCGGCGATCCTCGGTGCCGGTGTCGGCATCGGCATCCGTAAGGACGAAGGTGCTCTCAAGGAAAAGCTGAATGCCGCGATCAAGGCGATCCGCGCCAACGGCACTTATGACACTTTCTCGAAGAAGCATTTCGACTTCAACATTTACGGCGAGTGATGTCTTCTGAACGCGGCGCGCGGTTCCGGTCGCGCGCCACCTTTTCCTCCAGGCGGCGACATCGCGCATGTATGAAGCCCTGACGGCCCTTTCGGATCTGAGCGTTCTGGCATTCGAGCCCCCCGGCTGGGGTGCTGTGCTCCTCGCGGGCTTAATCAATTCGATGTATATCGCCTTCGGCGGCTATGCGCTCGGCATGGTGATCGGATTGCTCGGCGCTTCGGGCAAGCTCTATGGCGGTGTCGTCACCCGCGATCTCCTCGAAGTCTACACGACCGTCGTCCGGGCCGTGCCCGAACTCGTTCTCATTCTCATACTCTACTACGCCGGCACCGAGGCGCTGAATGCCGTGCTGATCCGCATCGGCATCGGCCAGGTCGATATCAGCGGCCTGGTTGCTGGCATTGTGGTTATCGGAGTCGTGCTTGGGGCTTATCTGACAGAGGTCATACGCGGCGCGATCAAGGCGGTTCCGGGTGGCGAGATAGAAGCGGGACGCTCCTATGGCATGGGGCCGTTTCAGATTTTCCGCCGCATCATATTTCCCGCCATGCTGCCGCATGCGCTTCCGGGCCTCGGCAATTACTGGCTGACGACGACGAAGGATACGGCGCTTCTGGCCGTTGTCGGCTTCACCGAGCTGACGCTGGCCACCCGGCAGGCGGCAGGCGCCACTAAGCATTACATGACCTTCTTTCTCGCCGCAGGCGCGATCTACCTGACAGTCTCGATCCTGTCGGGCATTGTCATCAAGATCATCGAAGCGCGCTTCGGACGCGGTCTGGTGAGGCCAACCTGATGAGCGACACCACCACCGTCCAAAGCACCGCTGTTGTCGATGTTGCCAAACGCGTCAACTGGTTCATGCCGCATCGGGTTATCATGATGCTGGTTGCGGCCGGTCTCGTCATCCTGGCCGCGACGACCATGCGATGGGACTGGATCCCGCAGTATCAAAACCAATTGCTGGTTGGCATAGGGCGGACGCTGGCATTGCTTTTCTCGAGCGCCATTGTCGGCATGCTTTTCGCCATTCCGCTTGGTCTCGCCCAGGTGACCGGTCCGAGGCCGCTCGGCTGGCTCGCAGCCGGCTTCTGCGGCATCATCCGCGGCACGCCGCTGCTGCTGCAGCTATGGCTGCTCTATTACGGCCTGGGTTCGATCCTGGCGGCAAACCCCGATTTCCGGAAGGAATATCCCGAGATATTCTATTATATCAGGCAGGCGTGGCCCTATGGCTTCCTGGCGCTGATGCTCTCGTTCGCCGCCTATGAGGGCGAGGTGATGCGCGGCGCCTTCAAGGGCGTGCCGCGTGGCGAACTCGAGGCCGCAAAGTCCTATGGTATGGGCCGTTGGACGATGTTCCGCCGCATCTGGCTGCCGCGCGCGCTCCACCGCGCATTGCCCACCCTGACCGGCGATACCGTGCTGCAGTTGAAATCGACGCCGCTGGTGGCGACGATTACCGTCGTCGATGCCTATGGCGTGATTTCGAAGGTCAGGCAGGCGACCTACCTGACCTATGAGCCGCTGCTGCTGCTCGCCCTGATCTATATGATCCTGACCGGCATCATGGTCGTCGCATTCCGCTATTTCGAGAACATGGTTCCGAGCAAGCGGTGACGGCGGGGTCTTACTTGCCTGAAAACCGCGTCAAACCTTCGCCACACCAGGCATCGGCTTCAACGTGCTCATCAGCGCGCCGTAGGGCAGCAGCAGCACGATCGCAAACAGCATCTTCACCGAGAGATCGCCGAGCGCCCAGGAGATCCAGCGTGGGGCTTCCTCCGTCATGACACCGAGGATCGGTGCGTGTTCGATCGCATAGGCATCGTTCGGGCCGAAGACCGAGAAGGCCGGGGCGAACGCGAACGAAAAGAACAGCACCGTATCGAGGATCGAGCCCAGCATGGAGCCCGCGAGGGGCGCGTGCCACCAGCTCTGCCGACGGAGCCGATTGAAGACGGAGATATCGAGCATCTGGCCGAGAAGGAAGGCGAGGCCCGACGCGATCGCAATACGCGGAAGAGAAAGGTACCAGGACAACACCACGCCCACGACGAAACCGCAAAGCACGACGATGCGCGCATATCTAGGCCCGAACTGGCGATTGGTGAAATCGGTCACCAGGAAGGCGAAGGGGTAGGTGAAGGCACCCCAGGTCAAGAGGTCGGCGAGGTTGATCGCGCCGAGCATGCCCTGCACCGGATACTGCACGAGGATATTGGAGGCGACGACGACAAGCGTCATCAGCATGATGTAGACGAGGGTATAGCGCTGGGTCAGCATTTTTTTATCCTGGGTGATGCCACCAGTTGGAGGAACGATGGGATGGGCGAGGTGCCCACGTAAGAATGACAAAAGGCCTGAACGGTTGCCCGGTCAAGCCTTGGGTCGGAAAACCGGATGCCTGATATCAGGCAGCGACCTTCTTTTCGATCTGGCGTTTCAGCAGGCGAGCGCGGATCGACAGTTCGCTGGCATCGGCCTTGGTGAGGAAGGCATCGAGACCGCCGCGATGTTCGACCGAACGCAAGGCATGTGCCGAAACGCGCAGGCGGAAACGCTGGCCGAGCGCGTCGGAGATCAGCGTCACCTGGCAAAGGTTCGGCAGATAGCGGCGCTTGGTCTTGTTGTTCGCATGGCTGACATTGTTTCCAACCAGGACGCCCTTGCCGGTCAGTTCGCAAACTCGGGACATGGTATCACCTATTCTTTTATCCGGCCGGACAAACTAAAAACGGACCCGAAATTCGGGCCCGCGCGCCGCTGGCCTGTTTTTGAAGTTGCGGTTCCATAATTGGAGCGGCCGGGCCTGTCAAGACTATCCTTGGATTTCGAGGAATTTTCTGACAGGACACAGCCTTCCTGACAAAGCCTTCCTATATGTCACGCAGAAAAAACACAAAGAATCCGTAAGTGCGGGTCATTCGTTGCAGGGCGTTATCATGGTCAAAGCTTTTGCCGCTACATTCCTGTCGTTTTGCACAGCTTTCGTGCCTCTAGCGGCAGGGGCGGAGCCGGTCCGGCATCGCGCCGATTTCGACATCCAGCTGGCAGGACTGCCCTTCGCGCGCGCCAGCTTCAACTCCCGGCGCGATGACAATCTTTATGAGATCCAGGTCGATTTCAAATCGGCGGGCGTCGGCCACATGGTTTCGGACCTGACGGCCGAGCTCGTCTCCACCGGTGTGATCGAAAACGGTGGCTTGCAGTCCCAGCGCTATTATCTTCAGTATCGCAAGGGCAAGCGGCATCGACTGTTCGAGACCGAATTCAAGGACGGCGACGTCGTCTCGACCCGCATCGAGCCCCAGCGCGACCGCTCGCGCCAGAAGAACTGGGTGCCGGTCATGCCGGAAGATTTGAAGGCCGTGACCGACCCGCTCGCGGGATTGATCCAGCCCGGCGGCAGCGATCCATGCAAGCCGCTGATTCCTGTCTATGACGGCGAAACCCGGCTTGACCTGACCCTGGAACCTCGGCGCGAGGATACGTTCAAGACCGATGGTTTCGACGGCAAGGTCGTGGTCTGCGGCATGCAGTACAAGCCGCTCGCGGGCTATCGCAAGGGCAGCACCGAGGCCGAATTCCTGCGCCGCCTGAAGAGCATGGAGATCTGGTTTGCGAAAACGGAGCGAATGAATGTATATGCTCCGGTGTTTTTCTCCGTCCCGACAAGGTTTGGCACCCTCACCATGAAGGCCACGCATTTCGACGGATGATCGGCTTCGAAGGGAGAGCTTATCCGTGAATATGCGTGCGACATCGATAGGTTTTTCCGCGATCCTGATGTGGTCGCTGCTGGCGCTGTTCACAGCCGCCTCCGGCAAGATGCCGCCCTTCCAGCTGTCCGCGATCTGTTTCGCCATCGGTTCGCTGCCGGGAATTGTCCTTTTCATCGCGCGGCCTGAGCGGCTGAAACTGCTGAAGCAGCCGGTGGCGGCCTGGGCCACCGGTATCATCGGGCTGTTCGGCTATCACTTCCTCTATTTCACCGCACTCCGGAACGCGCCGCCGGCCGAAGCGGGCATGATCGCCTATCTCTGGCCGCTGTTCATCGTGCTCGGCTCCGCCATGCTGCCGGGCGAGCGGCTCAGGGCTGTCCATATCATCGGCGCGCTGATCGGCTTTGCCGGTGCCGCGCTGATTCTCTCAGGCCGTGTCGGCGGATCGGAGCAGTTCACCGACGCCCAGCGCTATATGGGTTATGCCGCGGCGTTTGCCTGCGCGATCACCTGGGCAAGCTATTCACTGCTCAGCCGCCGATTCGGCGATGTGCCGACCGATGCAGTGACGGGCTTCTGCCTGGCGACGGCGGTCCTGTCGGCGATCAGCCATCTGTTTCTCGAGACGACGGTCTGGCCCACCGCATCGACCGAGTGGCTGGCGATCCTGGGCCTCGGCATATTCCCGGTCGGGCTCGCCTTCTACGCCTGGGACCATGGCGTCAAGAAGGGCGACATCCAGCTTCTCGGCGTGGCGAGCTACGCTGCGCCGGTTCTGTCCACGCTTGCCTTGATCGCGGCGGGCTTTGCCGATGCCACATGGCAGGTGCTGCTCGCCTGCGTCCTGGTTCCGGGCGGCGCCCTGCTCGCGGTCTCCGGCACGGTCTTCAAGAAGAAGGCGGCATGACGGAACAGCCGGTCTTTCGCTTTGCGCCGAGCCCGAACGGCGAATTGCATCTCGGCCATGCCCTGTCGGCGATCCTCAATTTCGACATGGCGAACGAGGTGGGCGGCCGCTTCCTTCTCCGCATTGAGGACATCGATCCGGCCCGCTGCCGGCCGGAATATGAGGCGCAGATTTATGATGATCTGCGCTGGCTCGGGCTGGAATGGGAAGAGCCGGTTCGGCGGCAATCCGAGCATGTGGCGGAGTATCAGGCAGTGCTCGATGATCTGAAATCGCGGGGGCTGGTCTACCCGGCCTTTCTCTCACGCGCCGAGGTTAAGGCGCATGTCTCGGACTACGAGAGGAATTGCGGCCGCTGGAAATATGATCCAGATGGTTCGCCGCATTATCCGACAGGTGAGCGATATCTCGACCCAGCAGACGCCGAGGCGCGGATTGCCCGTGGCGACCGGCATATGTGGCGGCTGAATATGGAAAAGGCGCTGGCCTTCGTGCAAGGGGACACTCCCCTCTGGCCTGCCGGCCATCTCCCCCTCAAGGGGGGAGATTGGATGGAGGGTCCGCCTCGGCCATCAGAAACGTCGAGTTTGCCGCAAATTCGGCAGCTTATTGAAGGCGGTGAAAGTGCTGCGAGTCAATCTCCCCCCTTGAGGGGGAGATGGCCGGCAGGCCAGAGGGGGGTAAGCGAAAACTCTCTGATATGGACCGAGGCAAATTCGGGCGAGGAGCGCGTCACCCCCGCGAACCCATCCGTCTGGGGCGACGTCGTGCTGTGGCGGTGGGACGCGCCGTCGAGCTACCACCTCTCGGTCGTCCTCGATGATGCCCTCCAGGGCGTGACCCACGTTGTGCGCGGCATGGACCTGTTTCACGCCACGCATGTCCACCGCCTGCTGCAGGTCCTGTTCGGCTTGCAGGCGCCGATCTACCACCACCATCCGCTGATCAAGGATGAATCAGGCCAGAAGCTCTCGAAAAGCATCGCCTCGACCGGGCTTCGCACCTTACGCGAGGCCGGCGAGACGCCGTCAGGGATCCGTCGCCGGCTCGGACTCCTGGCCGCGTGACGCGCGCTTGATGATATCGCGGACGCGATATTTCAGCAGTGCGGCATTGATCTCGGCGCCGAGAATGAAGATCACCCCGGTCATGTAGAGAAACACCAGCGCGATCATGATCGAGGCCAGGCCGGCATAGGTCGCGGCATAATTGGCGAAGCTGCCGATATAGTAGCCGAAAATGAAGGCGCCGCCGATCCAGGCGATGATGGTCAGGACAATGCCCGGGACGACATCGAGGAACCGTCTTCGACCGGCCGGCAGGTAGAGATGGCAGACGAGCAATGCGATCAGCACCGTCGCGAATGCGCCCCAACTCGACCAGCTATCGACCACGATCAGCAGGTCCGTTGCCCACGGCACCCAGCGCCCGGCATATTTGAGCGCAAGCGGCGCGGCCACCAGGAAAATTGACAGCATGACCAGCGCCATGACCGCCGCCAGCACATAGCCGAGACTGATCGGCCGGGTGATGTACCACGGACGCGGCTCCACGACTCGGTAGGCGCGGTTGAGCGAGATGCGCAGCGCCTCCACCCCATTGGACGCGAAGTAGAAGGCCGCCAGCACCGAGATGGTCAGCAGTCCGCCGCGCGGGATGGTCAGCACCTGCGTCACCTCGCGTGCGATCGGGTCGGCGATCGTCGCGGGCAGGTTATCGAAGATCAGGTGGACCGCGGTTGCCGAAAACTGGTCGGCGCCGAGGAACGTTGCCAGCGTCGTGCCGAAGATCAGGAAGGGGAAAATCGCGAGCAGAATAGACAGCGCGACATGGCTCGCCATTGCCCAGCCGTCATCCTCGGTGAAGTGCCAGAATGCGTCGAAGCAGACTTTCCATGTGATCCGGACAAAAAGCGGCATTCCACCTCGCTGGGTCTGTTCATGCATTTAACGCGCCAGGACGCGCTTTCGTTGAGGCCATTGCGCAGGCAATGCCGAATATGGGAAACAACCACCCGATTGTACAGGAAGCATCGGCAAATGGATCAAAAACCGGCGATCATCGTCACGGGCGCATCAACGGGCATCGGGGCTTACTGTGCCCGGGCGCTCAGCCAAGATGGCTGGCGGGTGTTCGCCACCGTCCGGCGCGAGGAGGACCGCACAGGTCTCGAAGCCGAGGGCATCGAGACCTTCGTGATGGATTATACCGATCAAGCCTCGATACATGCTTTGGTCGACGAGGTTCTCGCCCGCAACGGCGGCAGGCTCGATGCGCTCTATAACAACGGCGCCTATGGCCAGCCCGGCGCGGTCGAGGATCTGCCCACCGATGTGCTGAGGCTGCAATTCGAGACCAATGTCTTCGGCTGGCACGAGCTGACGCGGCGGCTGATCCCGGTCATGCGCGCCCAGGGCCATGGCCGCATCGTCAATTGCTCGTCGATCCTCGGCCTGGTGCCGTTTCGCTGGCGTGGCGCTTACAACGCCTCGAAATTCGCGCTCGAGGGCCTGACGATCACCATGATGATGGAGCTTCGCGGCTCCGGCATCGAGGTCAGCCTGATCGAGCCCGGGCCGATCCGTTCCGAGTTCATGGCGAATTGCCTCAAGGCCGTCGAGGCGCATATCGACCTGGAAAATACCGTCCACAAAGTCGAGTACGCGCGCCAGCTTAAGCGTCTCCGCGGCGAATTGTCCGGGGCAAAAGGCAAGCTCGGGCCGGAAGCGGTTTATGAAGTCCTCAAGCACGCCTTGACGTCGCCGAAGCCCAAGCCCCATTATATAGTCACGAAACCCGCAAAGCGCGGTGTGCTGCTCAAGCGGCTTCTGCCCTCCCGGCTGTTCTACAGGATCATGGGAAGCCTGGGCTGACTATCTATAAGGACGAACTGACATGGGTACCGTAACCTATTTCCTCGCCATCGTGGTGATGTTCGCGGTCGTCGTCGTGCTGATACGCGGCCTCGTGAACATGCTGCGCGGCGGGTCCGGCAATACCTCGAACAAGCTGATGCAGGCGCGCGTCGTGCTGCAGGCCATCGCGGTGGCGCTGATCATGCTGACGCTGTGGCTGACCGGCGGCGGGCGGCCGACCTGATTTTCGACGGCAGCCTCGGGGGGACGCGCTGAACGCATGGTAAAACTCAACAAGATCTACACCCGCACCGGCGACAACGGCACGACCGGCCTCGCCACCGGTCCGCGCCGCTCCAAGAGCGATCTCCGCATCGAGTGTTTCGGCGCGGTTGACGAGACCAATGCCACACTCGGCCTCGCCATGCTGCATGTCGGCGCCCATCCCATCCTCGGCGAAATGCTGCCGCGCATCCAGAACGACCTCTTCGATCTCGGGGCCGACCTCGCCACGCCGGATACCGGCGAGAAGATGGAGTGGGAGCCGCTCCGCATCGTCGCGGCGCAGGTGGAACGCATCGAGCAGGAGATCGATCTCCTCAACGGCGAGCTCAAGCCGCTCAATTCGTTCATCCTACCGGGCGGCTCGCCGCTTTCGGCCTATCTCCATTTGGCGCGCACGGTCTCACGCCGCGCCGAGCGGCTGATGGTGGCGTTGGGCGAACGCGAGGGTGAGATCGTCAGCCCCGAGGCATTGAAATACGCCAACCGGCTGTCGGATTTCTTGTTCGTCGCGGCCCGGCATGCCAACCGCAAGGGTGAGGCGGATGTGCTTTGGGTGCCGGGGAAGAATCGGTAGGCGTAGAAATCAACGCTCTCTTTCTACAGCCTCTACACGTCGCGCAATGTCGCTGACGCTTTCTTCGATTTTCGAAAGCGACGCTTCGATCGAGGTTTGAATATTTGCCAAGGAACCGCCGAGTTCCATCTTCATCATCAGTTCGATGTCATCGCGAAGTTCGCCCTGTCGTCGCTCGATCCGCCTGGTCAGTTCGTAGCTCGCGTTGACTAGGCGCATCATATCGGCGACGTCCTTCCGGACAAGACGCATCTCATCCATATTGGACTTGGCCTGCTTGGCCAGGAAATCGAGGCTCACAGTTTCCGTCGTCATGCATCGGTCTCCGAACTGTCTGTGCAGTTTAGCGCGTTATTTCCCAGTCCACAACGTTTCGCCGCGGCGGACGTTGCGCGCTTAGAATTGCCGGCGAAGATAAGGGCAGCGACTTGCAAATGGCTATGACATATTTCACGTTGAAGCACAGTGACCGAGGAGACCAAGCCGCAGATGTTCGTGCCGCTCTATGACGTCAATGCGCTGAAACATATCCGCGTCCAGTATGTGACCATCTCGCTCATCGTCATCAATGTCGCCGTCTGGCTGGTGACCGGCTTTGCCGCGACCGATGAGTTCTCGGGCCGCGCCTCGATGGGTCTGGGCTATATCCCCGCGCTCTTGTTCGACAACCGGCACCTCGATCCCTCGCTCTATCTGATACCCGAGGACTATACCTACATCACCTATGCCTTCCTGCATGGCGATTTCTGGCATATCGCCACCAACATGCTGTTCCTCTGGGTCTTCGGCGACAATGTCGAGGATGCGATGGGGCATGTGAAATTCCTGATCTTCTACCTGCTCTGTGCTGCCGCGGCGGCCTGGTTCCACGGCTTTCTCGATCCGCATTCGACCGGTCCGCTGATCGGCGCATCGGGCGCGATTTCGGGCGTCGTCGCATCCTATTTCCTGCTTCATCCCAAAGTGCGGATATGGGTGCTGATCCTGTGGCGCATTCCGCTGCCGTTGCCGGCCTTTATCCCGCTAATCTTCTGGATCCTGCAACAATTCTACATGCTGGTCGTGGACAATGAGGGCAATGTCTCCTGGGCGGCGCATGCCGGCGGTATTCTTGCCGGGCTGGTGCTGACCCCCGTGCTGAAGCGCTGGGCGGTGCCGCTGTTCGATCGCACCATCGTCAGCCCCAGGGCGGTGGAGCACAAGGAGGCCGATCCGGCCACGGTCGAGGCGCCGCAAAAAACTCCGCCCAATTGGGGTCGTTAAAATCGATTGAAGCGCCTGCTGGCAATGTTGACCTTGGTGTAGCCGCTCTATATTCCGGTTGCGACATCGCTGGATGCTGGGAATTCACAAGCAGATGGCGAGAATGGCGCATGCCGATGCCGCGCCTAGACAATCAGGGAAAGGCGCAGATAGCGCATTTTCCGCCGGACTCTTGTTAGGGAAGGACCTCCATGAAGATTCTCGTGACCGTGAAGCGGGTTGTTGACTATAACGTCAAGATCCGTGTGAAGCCCGATGGTTCGGGCGTCGAGCTTGCCAATGTGAAGATGTCGATGAATCCGTTCGACGAAATCTCGGTTGAGGAAGCGCTGCGCCTGAAGGAAGCGGGCAAGGCCGAGGAAGTCGTGGTGGTTTCCGTCGGTCCGGCGAAGGCCGAAGAGACGCTGCGTACCGCGCTCGCCATGGGCGCCGATCGCGCCATCCTGGTCGAGACCGACGAACTGGTCGAGCCTCTGGCCGTTGCCAAGATCGTCAAGGGCGTCGCCGAAGCCGAACAGCCTGGCCTCGTCATCGTCGGCAAGCAGGCGATCGACGACGATTCCAACCAGACCGGCCAGATGCTGTCGGCACTGCTCGGCTGGGCCCAGGCGACCTTCGCCTCCAAGGTCGAGATCAAGGACGGCTCCGCCGACATCACCCGCGAAGTCGATGGCGGCCTCCAGACGATCAACGTCAAGCTGCCGGCGGTCGTCACCTCGGACCTCCGCCTCAACGAACCGCGCTACGCCTCGCTGCCCAACATCATGAAGGCCAAGAAGAAGCCGCTCGACAAGAAGACGCCCGCCGATTACGGCGTCGATGTCACGCCGCGCCTCAAGGTCGTCAAGACAGAGGAGCCCTCGGGCCGCAAGTCCGGTGTCAAGGTCAAGTCGGTCGGCGAGCTGGTTGAAAAGCTCAAGTCCGCCGGCATCATCTGATCCACAACAAGCAAGATAAGGAACAATAACAATGACTATTCTTCTTGTTGCCGATCACGACAACGCTCATCTCTCGGACCAGACCAACAAGGCATTGACCGCCGCCACCCAGATCGGTGGCGATGTCCACGTTCTGGTCGCGGGCCAGGGCGTCAAGGCAGTCGCCGACCAGGCTGCCAAGCTCGCCGGCGTCTCCAAGGTCCTGCTTGCGGAGAGTGACGAGTATGGCCATTTCCTGGCCGAGCCGCTCGCCGCGCTGATCGTTGCAATGGCGGCGGGCTATGACACGATCATCACGGCCGCGACCACATCGGGCAAGAACGTCTTCCCACGCGTCGCAGCCCTGCTCGACGTGCCGCAGATCTCCGAGATCACCGACGTCGTGTCCGCCGACACGTTCAAGCGCCCGATCTATGCCGGTAACGCCATCCAGACAGTGCAGTCGACCGAAGCCAAGAAGGTTATCACCGTCCGGACCGCGAGCTTCGCATCCGCTGCGGAAGGTGGCTCCGCCACCGTCCAGACGATCGCCGCCGAAGCCAACCCGGGCGTCTCGTCCCATGTCGGCGATGCGCTGTCGTCGTCGGATCGTCCGGAACTCACCTCGGCCAAGATCATCATCTCGGGCGGACGTGCTCTCGGCTCGGCGGAGAAGTTCAAGGAGTTCATCCTGCCGGTCGCCGACAAGCTCGGTGCCGCCGTCGGTGCTTCCCGCGCCGCCGTCGATGCCGGCTACGCACCCAATGACTGGCAGGTCGGCCAGACCGGCAAGGTGGTCGCCCCCGACCTCTACATCGCCGCCGGCATTTCGGGCGCCATCCAGCACCTCGCCGGCATGAAGGACTCCAAGGTCATCGTCGCCATCAACAAGGACGAGGAAGCCCCCATCTTCCAGGTCGCCGATTACGGCCTCGTCGCAGACCTCTTCCTGGCCCTGCCTGAGCTCGAAAAGGCGCTTTGAGCCTGATCCGAAAGCATTCAGAACCCCCGGCAAGGCAGTCCGCCCCGGGGGTTTTGTTTTGCTTCGCCGTGCGTCTTCACCATGCCGGACAAGTCATTTCGCAAATGCGAAAAAAGGCTGGAAATGGTCATGGAAGGGAAGTATCAATGGCTGGACTTGCGAAATGGCATGTCCGGCATCTATTATCCGGTACTTCAAGCAAAAAAGCACGCCGGACGTTCGACGGGAAACATGATGGGCAGTGAAATCAAGACGATTGGCGTGATCGGTGCGGGCCAGATGGGCAACGGCATCGCCCAGGTGGCCGCCGCCGCCGGGTACCGCGTGCAACTATACGACCTCTCGGCGGAGAGGATCGAGACCGCGCTCGCCACCGTCAATGGAAACCTGGCGCGTCAGGTCGCAA